>JAEWHN010000338.1 GCA_023387775.1 Pseudomonadota bacterium
CAGCTCTACCGGGGGACGCTTGGCTGCGAGCACCCTGATCGGATCAATGGGGCGCCGCGCAACCGGCGACAACGCCAAGGCGGAAAGCTTTATGAAGACGCTGAAATTCGAGGCAGTCTAACCGGTGTTTAGTCCCCACTGTTGATTTCCACCAGGAACTGACCCGGGATTTCCGCCGAGAATTGACCCGCCTTTCAGGTATGTTTCGGTTCGGTGGTGGTGGTCAAGGTCCTGCTTTTCCCCTTCGTGGTTTTGGTTTCATGCGCTGAGCTGTTCTTGAATCGGAAGCTGTCGTTTCCGGTTTCGAGGATGTGGCAATGGTGGGTCAGGCGATCGAGCAGTGCCGTGGTCATCTTGGCGTCCCCGAAGACGCTGGCCCATTCGCTGAAGCTGAGGTTGCGGTAAGGCTACTGAGCAGACCTCTTCAGATATGCGCCCCGCTGGACGGCGCAGGGAACGCATGCGACGGTCGTAGGACGTTGCGAACTGCGCTTGTATTCTGTAACGGGCCAGCGGATGAAAGGCAAACATGGTCGCCGGCGCGTCGCCGCGGCGATTGGACGACAGGCATGCACGCTTGCTGCAGCAAAGTGCGGATCTCACCTGGACACGACTGTGTCTTCCACTCGCGCCGCTCCCGCATTGGTCCCACCGGCGAGCGATTCTCCGCCGTCGGCAACCAATGCATGACCGGTCATATAGGACGAGCGGTCTGATACCATAAACAATATGACGTCGGCGATTTCCTCCGCCGTCGCAAAGCGTCCCATCGGAACGACATTGGCAATGGAATGTTCCAACGCCTCCCTGCCGCCGAGCTGCTTGGTATAAGGGTCGTTGAAAGGGGTATCGACCCAGCCCGGACACAACGCGTTGACTCGGATGCCGAAGCTCGCGACATCCAGCGCGATCTGCCGCGTCATGGTGATGGAAGCGGCCTTGCTGGTGATGTAGGCCGTCATCTCGCGGTCGAGGAACACGCCGGAATTGGAGGAGGTGTTGAGGATGACGCCGCCGCCCTGCCGCTTCATGAAAGGAATGACCGCCTTGCAGGCGACGAACTGGGCGTGGACATTGATCGCCCATGAGCGGTCGAAACCTTCGCCGTCCACGTCCTCGATACTGCCGGCGACCTGCACGCCGGCATGGTTGTGCAATATGTCGATGCGCCCGTGATCGCCGGCCACGCTCTCGATCACCGACTTGATTGCCGCATCATCGGTAATGTCCAGCCTGCGGGCTTCCGCCCGACCAGACGCCTCGACGATGAGGCGGGCGGTCTCTTGGGCCGCCTCCAGATCGCGATCGGTCACCACCACGAAGGCGCCCTCGCGCCCCATGGCAAGCGAGCCGGCCTTTCCGATCCCGGAACCAGCAGCTGTCACGATTGCTGTCTTACCCCGAAGAATCATGCTTGTTCCTTTCAAAAGTCAGTAGCGACGGCGGAAAAGCCGACGGTTTTCGTAGACGGCGACGGCTTCGTCGATGAACGCTGCGATGGTGTGCGCGCCATATTCGCGCCGCAGCATTTCCGCCCTTGCGCGCAGCGGCGCAGGGTCTTCCAGCCTTCCTGGGCGCAGCATCTCGTATGTCCCCAGGATGATGTGCTGTGGGACGCCGACAAGTTCCGCCGAGCGCTCGAAATTCCGCGCCAGCGCGTCGCGGCCGGCAGAGCGCGCGACCTCGGCCTGCAATTTCAGCACATCGGCGGAGATGCGGATGTCCTCGGGGCCGACCCGTCCCGACAGCACCTCGTCCAGCGTCAGTTCGCCGATGGACTTGCCCAACGCCGAGATGGCAAGCTCGGGAGATTTCTCGGAAACGGGATATTGCTCCAGCGCATCCTTCACGACGGCGTCCCTCCCTGCCCGAGCTCCATGGTGACCTCGACCGGCTGTGCGTCCGCCTCGACCAGGCTCGTCTCGATCGCGTAGAGCATCGACACCTGCACATGGTAGCGCGCGGCGAGCGAGCGCCCGTCGACGGGAACCAGCACCGGCTCCGGATTCTGCCCGTGGGCATAGAGGGCGGCGTTGCGCCCCATGGCGCGATAGTGGTCGAGCGTGGTCACCGGCGAGTTCGAAAACAGCTCCACGTTCAGATGGGGCAGGCGGTCGGCCTGATGGATCACAGCGGTGCCCTTTGCCTGTATGCCGATGCCGTAGCCGGACCCGGACAGGCGCGCGGCAGTCAGGCCGAGGAAGGATGTGTCGGCAGTGTGGCGAATGCGGACGAGACGCGGCACGCCGCCGCCATCGCGGATGCCTTCGGTCAAAGCCAGCATGACGTCGATCAGGTCGTGGCCTGCAGTCGTGCGAGTCAACTCCACCCCGAAGGCCGGGCTCAGGCCCACCACCACCTCGTGCCGGTCGCGCCCCCTGACCGCCGTACCGAGAGGCACGAGCCATGGCTTGGCCGTCGGATCGACAGGCGCCTCGCGCTCCATGACCTTTTCGAGCGTTTGCAGGTCGCGCACGTTGCGTACCCTGTCCCAGCGCTCCGGGGGCATGCTGTAGCCTGTGCCGGGACCGCTATAGTTGTTCGGGTCATTAAGGGCGCTGATAACCTTGCCGTCCCGCAGGATCGCCGACGTCTGCAGATAGTCTCCCGAAATGCGCTGCCGCAGCATGAGCATCAGGTTCTCGGCCTCCTGCCGGAAGCCGCGTCGGGCCAGCGCGCGCACCACGTCGACGGCCGTAAGCCGTCGCTTGCGGATTCGGTCGCTTATCCTCGTCACCTCGCCGGGGCTGAAGGTTTCCGTCTCCAGCGAGCCGGAGGCGGCCGCTACGGAGGAAATCCATTCCGGCCGCACTTCGGCGAGACCCAGTTCCTCGAAGACAGCCGCGATGGCCTGGATGGCCCGCAGGCGCAGGTTCGCCGTTTCCGCATCATCCAGGGGCGTGAGCCCGCCATCGACCTCGAAATCGCGCTGGAGCACGAGATAGTCCTCGATCTCCTCCCCGTTGAACAGGGACGGGTTGAAGGAATTGTCGTATTTCTTGATGGAGCCGAAGCCAGAGCATACGAGGTCGGAGCCGGCAAGAAGATAGGGTGTGATCTTCGCGCCGACCCTGATCTCGGATTCGCTGACGCGGGTGTCGTTGCCGGAGGCGCACTCCAGGCCGAGCCACACGGCGATGAGGTTCTCCGCCATGAGCTCGCGCATGCCGCTCGCCATGGAAGAGGTCAGCGGCGCCCCGTCGATGCCGCCATTCTGGGTTCCCTGCACCCCCATGGCGCTTTGCAGGCAAAGGCAGCGCGCCTCGAGGTAGAGCACCGATTTTCGCTCGTGGAAGCCCATCAGAAGCTCCGCCGAGGCGCCGGACGTGCAGCGCACCTTGATGCCGCGCGACCCGTAGGCCGCTGTCAGGAACGCCTTGGACCAGGGCGTGTCGTCCCCATCCACGAAAGCCGCTTCCGTGCCGTAGACGGACACCGTCTCGGCATAGGAGGTGAAGCCGGCCATCCCGATCTGGAGTTCCTCCGCCTCCTCGATGGAGCACTGGAACAGCACGCCCCCGCGCCCGACTGCCGCCCCCACGGCGCAGGCCATGGCGTTGGCCCAGGAATTGGAGGCCACGCGCATGGTCGTCTCGATCTCGTCGAAGCCGAGGGCGACGGCCGTCGCCGCGTCGGCGGCGAGCTGCAGCGGATCGTCCTTGGCGTTGGTGACATGGGCCTGGTTGCCCGGCGTGCGGCGCTGGCGCATCTTCGAATAGGCGAAGGTGATCTCAAGCGCCGACATGGCGGAAACCACCGAGGCCAGCTTGGCCGGCGTCATGCCGCGGGCAAGGCGCTCCAGGCGTTCGCGAGGCACGTTGATGTCGACCAGCAGGCGCGCGACCTCGGTCGAATCCATCGCCATCGCTTCCTCGACAATATCCGGGTCGAGATAGTGCGTGGCGATAAAGGAATCGAGAATGTCGAATTCGGGTTCCGGCTTGCCGTCGATCTCCACGATGCGGCCGTTTTCCAGTCGAGCCGAAGGCGCCGGGTCCCAGGGACTGTGGAAGGTGGAGAAGCCCACCTCGGGATTTTCGGCGGCGAACTGGTCATGGCGAAGGGCGCGCGTGTCCCATTCGTCGAAGCGACGCCAACGAGGGGGAGTTGTCATCGCAAGTCTCCTTTCGTTTCACGACCGGCTTGCCGGTGCAGGCTCGGCCGGCTCCTTCCGGAGCGATCAGAACCAGCGCAGCCAGACAAG
>JAEWHN010000341.1 GCA_023387775.1 Pseudomonadota bacterium
GTGCTGAAGAACAACAACATTCTGCTGGTTCCGGTCCGCACGGGCGTCGGCGCTCGCCTTGGCGTCAATCTCGGCTATCTGAAGCTCACTTCGGAGCCGACCTGGAATCCGTTCTAGGCGCGCCGACCGACCACCGACCCGCTGACTTCTGCCACAAACGTTGCTCGCGGGGCACGCTTGTGGCAGAGAAATTGAGGGTGTGGAGGCGTGCTCGCCCGCAATGGATAATGTAGCGTGATCCAGTCGGTCCTGTTCTTTGTACTCGGCTTCCTCTGCGCCGGCTTCGTCGTGGCGCTGTTTGCGCCTGCGGCCCTGCGGCGCGCGGCCAGGCTGACGCGCAAGCGCATCGAAGCGTCCATGCCGCTGACACCAGCCGAGATCCAGGCCGACAAGGATCATGTTCGTGCCGAAGCGGCCATGGCGGTCCGCCGGCTTGAGCTGACGGTGTCCTCGCTGCGCGACCGCACCGCCACGCAGTTGGTCGACATCGGCCGAGGGCTCGAGGAGATCAAGGCGCTTACCGCCGCGAGTGACCAGAAGAGCCAGGCAATCGCGACCCTGGAGGCGCAGACCGAAGCCCTCCACGCCGACCTTGCGGCCCGGAACGAGGAAATCCGCCACCTGACGGCCAGGCTGGCGGAAGCCGAAAGCGCACAGGCGATGAACGCCGCTGAGGCGGAGAAGCTTGGCGCGATGTATGATGAGGCCAGCTTCGCCTCCAGCACGCGCCAGATCGAGCTCGTTGCGCGCGAAAGTGAAAACGAGAAACTCGCCGAAACGGTGCTGCAGCTCAAGGCTCAGCGCAAGGAGGCCGAGGCGCGCGCCCAGGCGATGGCGCAGGACGCCAGAACCGCGCGCGAGGAGGCGAAGGCCGAAAGGAAGCGGGCGAACGATATGGAAAAGAAGATCGAGCGATTGACGTCCAAGCTCGCCAGCAGCGAGGAAAAGCGCAAGGCGGCAGCACCTTCAAAGGCACCTGTGCTGGATGGCGACGCGGACCAGGCGATCGCCAAGCTTTCGGCCGATCGGGATCGGCTTGAGGAGCGGCTGACCGCGCTGGCGCGCGAGAACAAGCGCCTCAAGGCTTCCAAGGACGCTGGCGCTTCACGGGCAGCCTCGGTCGAGGTGGACGGCGAAAGCGCACGGCTCCGGGATCAGATGAATGAACTGGCTGCGGAAATGGTCAGCCTGACGGCCATGCTGGACGGCCCGGATTCGCCGATCATCAAGGCGCTCGATAGTCCGGCCGTCGAGTTCGACGGCCCCGAGAGGCCGATCAGCCTGGCGGATCGCGTAAAGGCACTGCGCAAGGCGACATCAGCCGGTTGATGCCGGCTGGGCAAAGTGATGCAGGGTGATCGCTGAAGCGGCGGCGACGTTCAGGCTGTCGAACCCCGGCGCCATGGCAATCCGCACCGTCCGCAGCCGCGCCAGAACCTGCTCCGGCAGGCCGTCGCCCTCCGTGCCGAAATACACCGCCAGCCGCGGCGGCCTTTTCATGTCGCGGCACTCGACCTCCCCGCGGGGCGACAGTGCGACCTGCTCGAAACCTCTGTCCGCCAGAGCTTCGATGAGTTCGCTTGCAGTTCCCGCCACCGCGTAGGGCACTTTCAGCGCGGCGCCTACCGAAACCCGGATCGCCTTCCTGTAGAGCGGGTCGCAGCACGTGTCGTCCAATAGAACAGCGTCGGCGCCAAAGGCGGCGGCGTTGCGGAAGATCGCGCCCATGTTGTCGTGGTTGGAAATGCCCACAAGCACCACGACAAGAGCCTGGCGGGGCAGGGCGTCCAGCACGGCTTCGATCGGCTCATGCGCTCTCTTGCGCCCAATCGCCAGGACGCCGCGGTGCATGTGGAAGCCGGCGATGCGGTCGAGGACTTCGCTCGAGGCTACATAGACGGGCAGGTCCGGCGGAGCCAGCCGCAACGTGTCCGCCATGCCGACGACCCGGTTTTCCAGCAAGAGAACCGATTCGGCCTCGAAGCGCCGCGCGGAAAACAGCACGTTCAGCACGACCTTGCCTTCGGCCACGAACAGCCCCTGCCGGCCGGCGAGGTCGCGCTCGCGAATGTTCATATAGGCGGCGACACGCGGGTCGGTCGGGTCGTCGATTCGTATAAGCTGCATTGCCGCCTCGGCCGATTATCGGGAAACGGCCGTTAAACGACCTGGTCGGAGACTGGTCAAGTCTTCAGGTCGCCCTCACGCAGCCGGCTCTCTTCCAGGATAATCGGGGCCGCCGGCATCTGCCCGCCTGCATCGCTGAAAATGGCATCGAGCGTGCCCAGCAGGCGGCGCACGGCGTCCGAGTTGCAGGAATAATAGATGGTCTGCTTGTCGCGGCGGGTTTCCACCAGACCGGCGCCACGGAGCTTGGCCAGATGCTGCGACAATGCCGATTGGCTCAGCCCCACATGATCGGCTATCGCCCCCACCGACATCTCGCCCCGGCTCAGCAGGCGGTTGACAATGATGAGGCGCTTTTCGTTCCCCAGTAGGGAAAGAAGTGTCGCTGCCGCGCCGGCGTGTTCGATAACAGGTTTTGATAGCATTAGTGCCCCCGCAAATTCTCGGTGGTGGACGTTACGGGGGCAGATAACGTCGATTGTCTTCTGTTAGCCGGCGTCTGGCGGCGTGCGTCTCGCTCGGCGTGTTCGCGACAGCGTTCCGCCGCCGAACGATAAACTAGCTTGGCGTGCCTGCAGTTCTCCCGGCCTTGGCCATGTCGACCAGCATCTTTCTCAATTCGGCCGCATCCGTCAACTTGTGCGGGAAAAATATGCGCTTGATCGTGTCGCCGGAGGCGATGTCCATTCCTTCCGGATCCAGGCCGGTCAGCGTCCAGCCGTCGCCGCTGGCGCCGGCAAAATGGCGGGCATAGACGTCGATGGCATCGCGATGGTCGGCATTCATGTGGTCCAGCGCACCCTGCTCGCTCTCGGCCAGCGCTTCCAGGGCGGGACTTTCGGTGATCAGGTCGGCGCGGGTGAGGTTGTAGGCCCGGCCGAAGCCTCCGTTCAGGCTCGCGCCCTGCACCTCGAGCCGGAAGAAGGAAAAATCGCCCAGGCCGACATAGAGCTGCGCCTTCGGATTGCGGTTCAGGTAGCGGCGTTGCGCCCGTCCATGCTCGGGCCTACCGCGTTCCAGCTTGACGGCCCGGCAAGCCAGCGAAATGCGCGGATGGGCCAGCGGGTCTCCCTTGCCGGCTTCGCCGAGCAGCAGCGAACAGCGCGGATCTGCCAGCAAGGCCGGCGTGTGAGCGGCAAGCATCGAGATGAGGATCAGCGGCGTTCCGTCAATGTCGTTGGCAACGCCGACCCTGCTTGCCAGCGGCGCGCCGGTATTCGGCTCCAGCACCGCGATGGCGCCGTGGCGCGCGGTGCGCAGCAGCGTCTTGCCGAGCGTGATCGCCTCCTGCGTGGTCTCGAGCACGCCGTCCTTTTTCTTCTCGCCACCAGCCACGCCAATAGCCTCGCAAAATCATGACAAACATTGTCTACTTATTTGCCGACAATGCCGTCCTTGGCAAGTGCCTCCGCCTCCGCCTGGGAGAAACCGAAGCGGGCAAGGATGGATGCGGCATAGCAAGCGTCGCCGGCCGGTGCGCCCGCGGGTTCCGCAGCGGTACGCGAAAAGCGCGGCGCAGGCGCGGGGCGAACGAAGCCGCCGGTCTCGATATGGCTCTGCCGGGCGCGGTTGTGCGGGTGACGTGCCGCTTCGGTGAACGAAAGCACCGGCGCCACGCAGGCTTCCGTGCCCTCGAAGATCGCCGCCCATTCGTCGCGGCTCTTGCGTGCCACCTGTTCGGCTATCGCCGCGCGCATCTCTTCCCAGACGCTTTTGTCATATTGCGCCGCCACGAAACGCGCGTCGAGCGGCAGCAGGCGCGCGAACTCGGCAAAGAAATGCGGCTCCAGGCACGCCACGGCGATGTGGCGCCCGTCGGCGGTTTCGTAAGTGTCGTAGAAGGGCGTGCCGGAATCGAGCAAATTGTCGCCGCGCCGCTCGTTCCATATGCCTGCGGCCATGAAGCCGAAATAGGGTGCGGCAAGCATGGAGGCGCCTTCGATCATCGACGCGTCGATGACCTGGCCCTTCCCGGAGCGGGAGCGCTCGAACAAGGCTGCCAGCAGGCCCGCGATCAGCATCATGGTGCCGCCGCCGTAGTCTCCCACGAGGTTGAGCGGTGGCACCGGCCTGCCGCCCTTGTGGCCGATCGCATGGAGTGCGCCGGAATAGGCGAGATAGGTAAGGTCGTGGCCGGCACGCGGGGCCAGCGGGCCGGTTTGGCCGAAGCCGGTCAGGCGGCCATAGATCAGGGCCGGGTTGCGCGCGCAGGCGATTTCGGGTCCGAGGCCGAGCCGTTCCATGACACCCGGCCGAAAGCCCTCGATCAGCACGTCGGCGCGCTCCACCAATCGCAGCACGAGTTCGGCCCCTTCCGGGCGCTTGAGGTCGATGGTCAGGATCTCACGGCCATGGCGGTCGAGGTCGTATTGCGGCGGCAGGCGCAGGAAGGCGCGATCATTGGCCGGACGCTCGATGCGGACAACGCGCGCCCCCATTTCCGCCAGCATCAGCCCGGCCAGCGGCACCGGGCCGAGACCGGCCAGTTCCACCACCGTCAGGCCGGCAAGCGGTCCTTTCCTGTCGTAATCGGCCGGCGCGGAATTCATTTCGCAGCTTATCTCGGCGGCATGCGGATCGCGCCGTCGAGTCGGATCGTCTCGCCGTTCAGCATCTGGTTTTCGACTATATGGAGCGCGAGCGCGGCATATTCCGACGGTTCGCCGAGGCGGGGCGGGAAGGGCACGGCCGCGGCCAGCGAATCCTGCACTTCCTGCGGCATGCCCGCCATCATAGGCGTCTTGAAGATGCCCGGGGCGATGGTCATGACGCGGATGCCGGAGCGGGCAAGGTCGCGCGCGACCGGCAGCGTCATGCTCACCACGCCGCCCTTGGATGCCGAATAGGCGGCCTGGCCGATCTGTCCGTCGAACGCGGCCACGGACGCAGTGTTGACGATCACGCCGCGCTCGCCGCCTTCGAGCGGGTCGAGCCTGGCCATGCGGTCGGCGGCCAGGCGAATCATGTTGAAGGTTCCGATGAGGTTGACCTCGATCACAGTGCGGTAGACGTCGAGCGGGTGCGGCCCGTCCTTGCCGACGGTCTTCATGCCCACCGCGATACCCGCGCAATTGACCAGTATGCGCGGCGTGCCGAGTTTCTCGACCACTTCGGCTATGGCTTTTTCGGCATCTTCGGCGCTGGCCACGTCGCATTTGACGGCCAGGCCGCCGATATCGGCTGCCACCTTGTGCGCTCGGTCGATGCCGATGTCCAGAACCCCGACCTTGACGCCCCGGGCCGCAAGTGTCCGCGCGGTAGCCTCGCCCAGGCCCGAGCCGCCGCCGGTTACGATTGCAATCTGGTCCTTGGGGTTCATGGGGAGCACCTCTCCGGTTGTCTGCCCCATGCTACGGAGCCCCGCGCGTGCGCGCAACTGGGCTACTGCTGCCTACCCGTCGACGAGGCCGGCATGGCAGACATCGCCTGCAAGCAAGGCCACGGCACCTGGCCGGATCTCGACTGCAAGCAGCCGATTTGGGTCGACCGGGCGCGGCATGGCGACCTGGCCGTATGGGATTTTCTTGAAGCCGAGCGGGCCATAATAGGGCTCGTCGCCCACGAGAACCACCGAAGGTGCGCCCGCCTGTTCTGCCGCCTCCAGCGCCATGGCCACCAGCCTGCGGCCGATGCCGATATTCTTGAACGACGGCCTGACTGCAAGCGGCCCCAGCAGCAGCGCGCGGCCCTTGCCAGCCGCGATCCAGGTCATCCGCACCGAGGCAATCACGATGCCGTCGTGCAGGGCCACGAAGGAAAGCTGGCGGTCGTGCGGGCCGCCCTCACGGATCTTGTAGGCGGCACGCGTGAAGCGGCCGGGCCCGAAGGCCTCTTCGTTGATGGCATCGATTTCAGGATCGTGCGCCGGCAGTTCCGGCATATAGGTCACGGCAAGAGTCATCGTCATTGCAGTCCGTCGAGGGAAGACTAATCGCCGCGCGCAGCGGCGCTCGCTGTCCGCGCTGGTTCAAGCGCGGGTGCTGATTCGTCGTCGGTCGAACCGGATATGTGCAAAGACGGTTGTCATCGGAACGTCCGCTAGCATCAAATCTGCCCCGCGTCCATCCGACATTTCACGCCGTGCGGGCACCGCGTTGACGAAGTGTTTCCGCGCCTGGGCTTTCCGCGCCGGCCATTTGGTCACTAAATAGGATCGAGAAGCAAAGGAGCATGACATGGGATTGCTGGTCGACGGAAAATGGGTGGACCGCTGGTACGACACCAAGGAATCGGGCGGCCGGTTCGTCCGCTCCCAGTCGCAGTGGCGCGACTGGGTCAGCCCCGACGGCCGGCCGGCGCCGGGCAAGACGCGTGGCTTCAAGGCTGAGCCGGGTCGCTATCACCTCTATGTCTCGCTGGCCTGCCCCTGGGCCAGCCGGGTGCTGATCCTGCGCGCGCTGAAGGGGCTGGAGGAGATGATCGGCGTCTCGGTCGTCAATCCCTACATGGGCAAGGACGGCTGGACCTTTGAGCCGGCGCCGGGGGTGATCGGCGATCCGGCCGGTGCGGATTTCCTCTATCAGGTCTATCTGCGCGCCGATCCGGGCTATTCCGGCCGGGTGACGGTGCCGTTGCTCTGGGACCGCCAGCAGGACACCATCGTCAGCAACGAATCCTCCGAGATCATCCGCATGTTCAACGCGGCCTTCGACGGCATCGGCGCCGCGCCCGGCGATTACGCGCCCGCCGCGCTGCTGCCCGAGATCGACCGCATCAATGCCGAGATCTATGACAGCATCAACAACGGCGTCTACAAGGCCGGTTTTGCCACCGCGCAGGCCGTCTACGAGCAGGAGGTCGCCGCTGTCTTCCAGGCCCTCGACCGGCTGGAGGTGCTGCTGGGCCGGCAGCCCTGGCTGCTGGGCGAGCGCCTCACCGAGGCCGACTGGCGGCTGTTCACCACCCTGATCCGCTTCGATGCGGTCTATCACGGCCATTTCAAGTGCAACCTGCGCCGGCTGGTCGATTACCCCAATCTCTGGGCCTATACGCGCGCGCTCTATCAATGGCCGGGCATCGCCGCGACGGTCGATTTCGACCATATCAAGCAGCATTACTACCGCAGCCATCCCACCATCAATCCCAACGGGATCGTGCCCAAGGGCCCGGTCCTCGACCTGATGCAGCCGTCCGGGCGCGATTTCGCCCCGGCTGTGCAATGACCCGCTGACAACCCGAAAGGACATGCCATGAGCGTGAAACTCGCCATCATCTACTATTCGACCTACGGCACCAACCACCACATGGCCGAGATCGCGGCCGAGGCCGCCCGCGCCGCCGGCGCCGAGGTGCGCCTGCTGAAGGTCGCCGAGACCGCACCGGCCGAGGTTGTCGCCGGCGTCGATCCCTGGCAGGCCCATGCCGAGCAGACCGCCCATGTCCCCGCCGTCACGGTCGAGGACATGGAATGGGCCGATGCCTATCTATTCTCGGCCCCCACCCGTTTCGGGGTCATGGCCAGCCAGATGCGCGCCTTCATCGACACCCTGGGCGGGTTCTGGGCCAAGGGCGGTTTCGCGGGCAAGCCGGTCTCGGCGATGACCTCGGCGCAGAATGCGCATGGCGGACAGGAAACCACGCTGCTGTCCTTCTATGCCAGCGCGATGCACTGGGGCTCGATCGTGGTGACGCCGGGCTATACCTCGCCGGACATCTTCAAGACCGGCGGCAATCCCTATGGCTACAGCCATACCCAGGGCACCGAATTCACCGACGAGGTGAAGGCGGTGATCGGCCACCAGGCGCGCCGCCTGGTCGAGACCGCGCAGAAACTGGCCTGAGCCTGCGCGACGGCGCGACCCGGCGACGGCAGGAGGTGGCCGCAATATGGC
>JAEWHN010000353.1 GCA_023387775.1 Pseudomonadota bacterium
GGCTTATACCGTGCAGCTCTACAAGGAGCTGGAGGAGATTTCCGGCCAGTCGTGCTCGCTGCACCTCACCGGCGGCATCATGATGGCCGACAGCCCCGAGCGCATGGACTTCCTGCGGCTCGCCCACGCCAAGGGCCGCTATCTGGGCATGGACACCGAGCTGATCACGCCGTCCGAAGCCAAGGCGATGTTCCCGCTGATGGACGAGAAGAATTTCGTCGGCGCCATGTGGGACCCGGTCGAAGGTCATCTCGACCCTTCCGGCACCACGCACGCCTATGCCAAGGCGGCCCAGAAGCTGGGCGCCGAGATCGTGCTGCGAAACCCGGTCAAGGAGCTGACGCAGGAGGTCGACGGCACCTGGAACGTGATCACCGAACAGGGCACGGTGAAGGCCGAGCATGTGGTGAACTGCGGGGGCCTGTGGGCGCGCGAGGTGGGCCGCATGGTGGGCCTCGAGCTGCCGGTTCTGGCCATGGAGCACATGTATCTGCTCACGGAGCCGATGCCGGAGGTGGAGGAATTCAACAAGTCGACCGGCCGCGAGCTGGTCGGCGTGCTCGACTTCAAGGGCGAGATCTACACCCGGCAGGAGCGCAACGGCATCCTGCTCGGCACCTATGAGAAGGCCTGCAAGCCCTGGTCGCCGGTCAACACGCCGTGGGATTTCGGCCACGAGCTCTTGCCACCCGACATCGACCGCATCGCGCCGTCGCTGGAGATCGGCTTCAGGCATTTCCCGGGAATCGCCAATGCGGGGATAAAACAGATCATCAACGGCCCCTTCACCTTTGCGCCCGACGGCAACCCGCTGGTCGGCCCGGTGCAGGGCCTGACCAACTACTGGACCGCCTGCGCCGTCATGGCCGGTTTTTCACAGGGCGGCGGCGTCGGGCTGGCGCTGTCGAACTGGATGGTGCATGGCGATCCGGGCTTCGACGTCTGGGGCATGGACGTGACCCGCTATGGCGAATGGGCCACGCTGCGCTACACCAACGCCAAGGTGCGCGAAAACTATTCGCGCCGCTTCTCGATCCGCTTCCCCAACGAAGAACTGCCGGCCGCCCGGCCCGCGCAGACCACGCCGCTCTACGATACGATGGTGGCGCAGAACGCCGTCATGGGCGACAGCTGGGGCCTGGAAACGCCGCTGTGGTTCGCGCCAGAGGGCACCGAGCCGAAGGACATCGTTTCCTTCCGCCGCTCCAACGATTTCGAGCATATTGGCAACGAGGTGCGTGCCACCCGCCAGCGTGTCGGCGTGACCGAGATCGCCAACTTCGCCAAATATGAAGTGTCCGGCCCCGGCGCGGAAGAATTCCTCAACCGGCTGATGACCAACCGCATGCCGAAGACCGGCCGCCTGGTGCTGACCCCAATGCTGAACGAATTCGGCAAGCTGATCGGCGACTTCACCATCGCCAAGGCAGCGGAAGAGCGCTTCATGATCTGGGGCTCGTCGGCGGCGCAGAAATACCATATGCGCTGGTTCGAGAAGCACCTGCCCAGGGACGGCTCGGTCAAGCTCCACCGCTTCGACCAGACGCTGGTGGGCTTGGCAATCGCCGGCCCGCGCGCTCAAGCTCTGCTTGCCAAGCTGGTCGACGTGGACGTTTCGACCAAGGCTTTCCGCTTCATGGATTTCCGCGAGATGGCCGTAGGCGGCGCGCCCTGCATGGTCAACCGCATCAGCTATACCGGCGACCTCGGCTACGAGATCTGGATGCAGCCGGCCTACCAGCGCCTCGTCTATCACGCGATCAAGGAAGCGGGCGAGGAATTCGGCATCGTCGATTTCGGCATGCGCGCGCTTCTGTCCATGCGCCTTGAAAAGAATTTTCCAACCTGGTTCCGCGAACTGCGGCCCATCTACGGGCCGTTCGAAGGCTCGATGGATCGCTTCATCCGCATGGAGAAGAACGACTTCATCGGCCGCGAGGCAGCCGCGAAGGAACAGGAGGAAGGTCCAAAGCTGCGCCGCGTCTCCATGGTGGTGGAAGCCGACGGCGCCGACGTGATGGGCGACGAGCCGATCTGGGCAAAAATTTCGACCGACTACGGCACGGTGGAAAAGCCGCACGGCTACGGCGCGCCGCGTTTTGACGAGACCGGCAAGGAAGTGCGCGGCTCGGCCGCTGCCGACGGCGCATCGGCCATTCGCGGAATTGTCGACGGCGAATGGCGTGTGGTGGGCTGGGTCGCCTCAGGCGGCTATGCGCACTACGTGCAGAAGTCGCTGGCGCAGGGATACGTGCCCGCCGCCCTTGCCGAGGATGAGAGCGAAGGCATGTTCGAGATCGAGATTTTGGGCAAGCGCCGCCCTGCCCGCATCAACGTGGCGCCGCTGTTCGACCCGTCCGGCGAGAAGATGCGCGGATAAGCAACCCGTCCTCAGACCCAAGCAGGGGCGGGCCGGAAGGCCACGCCCCTGCTTCGTTTCGAACGGTGTCCAGATTGGGAAACCCGTCAGGCTCGATCGATCCGGCCCGAATAGCAGCCCCGCTTGGCGTTGTGCACGTGGATGTAGCTAACTTCGGCGTTGGCAAAAAGTCGCTCGATGAGCGGCCCGATACCGGCACCCTCCGCGACATCGGCGTCGAGCATCATGCCGTCACTGGCATAGGCGCGCAGCGACAACAGCCGCGATCGCATCACCTCGGGGATTTGGCCGACAGTGTCGTAGCGCTCGGTAGCTCCCTCCCGCACGAAGATCGCGTGTGAAGCCCGGTAAGGTGTGTCGGCTGGCTGACAGACGTGATTGAGCAGAAGGACCGTTTCGCCGGGATTAGCCTCGCGCATCTCGATCCGGTCAGGAAAGCCCGGCTTTTCATCGACAAGATAACGCCTCACTCCCCGCGCGGCCAGCTCAGCCTCGGACAAGCCGAAAAGGGATCGGAAAGGTTCGGGCGAAAGACCGGTAATGCGGAAGGTCATGACGGGCTCCTGTGATCGGTTGCTCCGATCAAGCCAGCAATTCGGCTCGCCAGCCACCCGTTTCCTGCTCGCGGGTCTGAACGCAAGTTCTGCCGAGCATGCGGCCGGCTCGCTCTGTTAAAGAAGATGCGAGGGGTTCCTAGAGAGGCACGGAATAGTACGGAGCGCCGCGCGAGGCTATGATCGGCAGCCCCTTACGCAGGCCCGTCCAGCCCACAACGCGCAGGCGCCTTGACGCCGGCTCGAAACGCTGCGCCATGGCCCAGCTCCGGCAATCGGCAGCGCAGAAATCCGCCCCGCCCTCGGCAACCGCGATCATCGATCGCCGGTGGCCGCCGGTTTCGAGGCGCTGCGAAAACACATCGAGGCTTTCGCCCATTGCTGCAAGATCGCGCGTCAGTGCGATAATGCCCGACATGGAGTCGTCGCTGTTGTAGGCCAGGCGCTTGTTCCGGATGAGGTCGAGAGGCAGGTCCGACGAGCCATGAGCTGGGATGGAAGCACCGGACGGCTCATCCGCCCGCATCAACAGCACGCTGGAATAAAGCTCGCCCTGCCCGCCTTCGAAAGCGGAATAGTCGGGCTGGCCCACCACGCGCACATGCCGCGCAAGTCCAAACTCCATCGGCCCCCAGCACGCCTGCGCGAACAGGAGATCGGGATGACGCCACAGCGTCGGCAGGTCGAACTCGTCGGGTGGCAGAGTGGCCGGGTCGGGCGCGATGACATTGCCTTCGGCGTCGCGGATGCCGCCCGGCACCGGCCGCATGTCGGCATTGCGGCGGACAAGATGTTCGGGCGCGTCGATACCGGCGGCACGGAAGGCATCGCGCAGGCGCGCCCACTCGGCATCCGTCTCGGCCCGCGCCTCGGGCCAGTCATACATGGGCAGTGCCGCGATGAATCGGTTCATGGCTCATCTCGCCAGGGACAGGCAGGGCTGACAAGCAAAACTATTCCTTGGGCGGTTCGGCCGGCACGGGCGCGGTTCCCAGCCCGTGCACCGAACGGGCGCGCATGCGCGGCGCAAAGGCGCGGCCGACATCCGGGGCGCGGCGCAGCGCCGGGTGCACCACCGGCTCCTTGGCGCGGAACGCGTACTCGCGCAGCAGTGCCAGATAGTTCGGAAACACATAGCCGCGGTTCATGGCGATCCACTCCTCGCGGCGCTCGCGAAACAGTTGCGGCAGCTTGTACCAGGCGACCGTCGGGCGCTTGTGGTGGACGAGGTGCAGATTGTTGTTGAGGAACAGGATGGCGAGTGGCGAACGCTCGACTATGATCGTGCGTCCGTCCGGCCGCTCCGACCATTGATGCTCTGCGAAAGTTCGCACCGATATCAGCGACTGGCCGAGCCAGACCGGCACCAGCAAGTAGAGCCAGAAGGGGATCTCGAACAAGAAGACCACCAGCGGCACGACCATGGCGAGGCCGATGGCCTGGAGCAGCCACGCCTTGCGCACGGCGCGGTCGCCTTCGCCAATCAGCCGTACTTCGGAAAGCAGGAACCCGACCGTGCCCAGCAGCGGGTTGAGCACGCAGCGCCCCAACATGGTGTTGTTGAAGGCAAGCAGCGCTTTCATGAAGCGCGGAAGCTCCTGATGCTTCCAGATGGCTTGGTAGTAGCTTTCCGGGTCGTCGAAGGGATCGGTCAGGTTCTCGTCGGCGTGGTGGCGCAGATGCAGCGCCTTGTAGCGGCGATAGGGATAGACTAGCCCGATCGGCAGGCCGACCAGCAGTTCGTTGACCCACGCCCTGCGCGTCGGGTGGCCATGCAGCGCCTCGTGAATCAACGATGACTGCAGAGCCAGCGTAACCGTCAGCACCAGCAGCGCCAGAACCGGATAGTTCGGCCAGAGGAAAAGACCGGCCGCCGCCCAGCCGCCGTAGGTCACCGCGATCAGCCCGATCGTCGGCCACTCAATGGCGGGCGCAGTACCGCCCGATATGTCGTAATCGTATGCCATGCCCCAATCCCCGCATGCCTTGTAGCGGCATGTCCTGACGGGATGCTGTCAGTAGTCACACCAAGATTCAACGCGACAATGGGAACAGAATGTTTATTTTGGGCTTCTTAATGCGCATATGTTGTGCATTGTAAACAAACGCGTGGAACGAATGCACTGTTGCGGACGTTCATAAGCGCGATGTTTGCAGAACAAAGCTTGCCGGGAGCCTCGAGGTGGACAAGCGTGATCTTTCCGTACTGTTTCGCGAGCGGCTGAGGACACTGCTTCAGCGCTCCGGCCAAAATCAATCCGCCTTCGCGGCCTCGGTCGGCATCGATCGCTCCGCCCTTTCGCAACTCTTGTCGGAAGAGACGACCCGCCTGCCCCGCGCCGAGACGCTGATGACGATTGCGGCAGAGCACAAGGTCTCGCTCGACTGGCTGCTGGGCCTCAGCCACGACGAGGGGCTGACCGGCGAAATCCGCGAAAGCCTGGAGATCGAGGAAGGCCCTGGCGGCTTCGACCGCACGCTGCTGGCCAGATGGCATTCGGAAGCGGCCGGCACCAAGATCCGCTATGTGCCGGCCGGCATTCCCGACCTGCTGCGCACCGACGTTCTGGTGGAATACGAGGCCGACATTTCCAACCGCAGCCGGCAGACGCAGGCTGGCGAGACGCAATACCGCATCGACTATACGCGGCGGCCGGAAACCGACATGGAAGTGTGCATGCCCCGCCATACGCTCGAGATATTCGCGCGCGGCATGGGCGTGTGGACCGGCCTGTCGGAACGCGAGCGGCGCGACCAGCTTCTCCACATGGCCGATCTGCTGGAAGACCTGTACCCGACCTTCCGGCTGTTCCTCTACGACGGACGGCTGCGCTATTCGGTGCCCTACACCATCTTCGGCCCCTATCGCGCCGCCATCTATGTCGGCGACATGTATCTGGTTCTGAACGCCACGGCTCCCATCCGCACGCTGACGCGGCATTTCGACAATCTGATCCGCAGCGCCGAGATCAACGCCCATGAGTCGGCCGGCTTTGCCCGCCGGCTGGCCGAGACGGAGCTTGCGCCGGCATAGCGCCGCGCCTCCGTTGACTGGATATAACGACTTCTTTATATCCTTATCTCAAATCTCCCTATTCGGAAGGCATCGTTCCATGAACAACCCCATCGACGCGCTCCTGGCGGAAAAGGGCGTGCTTCTCGCCGACGGTGCCACCGGCACCAACCTGTTCGGCATGGGGCTGGAGGCCGGCGAAGCGCCGGAGCTGTGGAACGAGACCGCGCCCGAAAAGATCACGGCGCTGCACCAGAATTTCGTCGATGCGGGTGCCGACATCATCCTCACCAACTCCTTCGGCGGCACGCGCCACCGCCTGAAGCTGCACCATGCCCAGGACCGCGTCTACGAGCTCAACAAGCGCGCTGCCGAGATCGCGCGTGCCGTTGCCGACAAGGCCGGCCGCAAGGTCATCGTGGCCGGCTCGGTCGGCCCGACCGGCGAGCTTCTGGTGCCGCTCGGGGCACTCACCTATGATGAAGCCGTCGAGGCCTTTGCCGAGCAGATCAGGGGCCTGAAGGACGGCGGCGCCGAGATCGCCTGGATCGAGACCATGTCCGCACCGGACGAGGCCCGCGCGGCCGCGCAGGCGGCAATCGATGTCGGCCTGCCCTACACCTACAC
>JAEWHN010000048.1 GCA_023387775.1 Pseudomonadota bacterium
GCCAAGGGTCGCGTCGAGCGCGCCAACCGGACGCTGCAGGACCGCCTGGTGAAGGAACTGCGGCTGGCGGGGATTTCGGACATGGAAGCGGGCAACGCGTTTTTGCCCGGCTTTATCGAGCGCCACAACGCGCGCTTTGCCCGAACGCCTGCCCGCCCGGAGGACCTGCATCGGCCGCTGAACCTCATGGCGGACCGGCTCAAGGACATTCTGTGCAAGCGTGAGCAGCGCCATGTCGGCGCCCAGCTGACGTTTTCCTACGAGCGTCAGCGCATCCTGCTGGAGGAGAACGCAGTGACGCGCGGGCTGGTCGGCCGCTACGTCGAGACCTACGCCTATGCCGATGGCCGATTCGACGTGCGTTGGAAGGGACATTCCCTGCCCTGTCGGGTGTTCGACAAGGACCAGCGTGTGACCCATGCGGCAATCACCGAGAACAAGCGACTTTCCGATGTTCTGGCCTATATCAAGGAGCGACAGCAGCAGTTGCCGCCACCGAAGGTCAGGACCAACAGCGAGAAGAACGGGTATGTGCCACGTGCTCTTGGGCCGGGACGTCGGAAGGATTTCGTGAACGATCCTGTGGTGCTCGCGCGTCGAGAGCAAGCCTTGTCTCGTCTCGACGCGGCGGAATGAGATCACCCGCCCCGATCTGCCTTGCAACCCGGACCAGCCGGTCAGATCGGGGCTGGTCGTCGTGCCGTGTGGCGGGTCAAAGTGACATTTCTATTTTGCAGAACCAGCGACATTTCAACATGGCCGCCACATTTTATTGCCCTTGCTCGGGCCTGCCTCCGGCGCGACTTTCAGCAAATTGAATGGATGAGTTTACTGGCGGAGGGAGTGGGATTCGAACCCACGGTGACATCACTGCCACGCCGGTTTTCAAGACCGGTGCCTTAAACCGCTCGGCCATCCCTCCGTCGACCGACTGTGCATGTGCGGCATCGCCAGCAGACGGTTCTGCGCCTTTATAACTCGCGCATGCACTTCGTCAACGTGGCTTGCCGCAATCTGCTCGTGTTCGCGTCATGGGCAACAAAAACCAAGGCGGAAATCCTGCCGCGCCGGGTTTCGGCTTTTTGGAATGCTTTTCCTCGCCCCCACGGCTTGGCCGACCTTGGCATACGCTTTGAGAAATCCAGCGACGCGAGTGATGGTTCAGGCGGATTTCGGAAGAAATTTGGGCAGGCATTGTACTGACTCCGAGAGAGGCCGGCGGGCTGTCTCGTATGGGAACAGCGGAATTCGCGACGAGGGATGGACGCCGTCCGCCGTGTCGGTGCCCCTTCCCCATTATTCGGGATCGGCAGCTCACTTGACGCGCGGCGACTTCCCGCGTTACCGCATGCCCCGCGGGAGAAGCTGAAAAAGAAACGCGAAAGGCGCCGACGGATGGAGATTTTCACGGCCGCGGGTTTTTCGGCGCTGTTGCAGGTCATCGCGATCGATCTCGTGCTTGCCGGCGACAATGCCATCGTCATCGGCCTGGCCGCAGCCGGCTTGCCCGCGGACCAGCGCAAGAAAGCCATTCTCATCGGCGTTCTTGCCGCCACGGCGCTGCGCATCGTTTTCGCTGCCCTCACCATCCAGCTTCTGGAGATACTCGGTCTGCTGCTCATGGGCGGCATATTGCTGTTGTGGGTCTGCTGGAAGATGTGGCGCGAGTTGCGCACGACGCACGCCGAGCTCGACGCCGCCGCCGAAGCCCTGGACGACGACGATGATGCAGTCGCGACGAGTGCCGCAACCGCCGGCCCGAAACGCAAGACCCTGGCCCAGGCCGCAATCCAGATCGTCGTTGCCGACGTGTCGATGTCGCTGGACAACGTGCTGGCCGTTGCGGGCGCGGCGCGCGACCATTTCACGGTGCTGGTCATCGGCCTCATTCTTTCCGTCGCATTGATGGGACTCGCGGCAAGCTTCATAGCCAAGCTGCTCAACCGCTATCGCTGGATCGCCTATGTCGGCCTGCTGATCATCCTCTACGTGGCACTGGACATGATCTATCGCGGCTATATGGATCTCGCGCCCTACCTGTCCGACCGGCTCTGAGGCAGAAACTGCTGTGCAATCGGCATGGCGGAAGCGATTCCATTGCGGAAAAAACTGTGATATTGCGCCGCGCAGTTTAGGAGTCTGCGTCGCCCATTCACGGGCTCCGGCGGTCTCCATAGTGTCTTTCAGCGCGCATCTAAGATGACAGTTTCGGCTGCCGGGATCCGTGCTCCAGAAATCCGGAACTCAGCCAATGTCCTCGCCCCGCGTCAGCTTCGTCAGCCTTGGATGTCCGAAAGCCCTGGTGGATTCGGAACGGATCATCACCAGGCTTCGGGCCGAAGGCTATGAAATCTCGCGCAAGCATGACGGCGCCGATCTCGTGGTGGTCAACACCTGCGGCTTCCTCGATTCGGCGCGCGACGAGTCGCTTGGGGCCATCGGCACCGCGCTCAAGGAAAACGGCAAGGTCATCGTCACCGGCTGCATGGGCGCAACGCCGGAGCTGATCCGCGACAAGCACCCGAACGTGCTGGCGATCACCGGTCCGCAGGACTACGAGAGCGTCATGGCCGCGGTGCACGACGCGGCGCCTCCGGCGCACGATCCGTTCGTGGACCTGCTGCCGCCGCAGGGTGTGAAACTCACCCCTCGCCACTACGCCTATCTCAAGATTTCCGAGGGCTGCAACAATCGCTGCACCTTCTGCATCATCCCTGCCCTGCGCGGCGATCTCGTCTCGCGGCCGGCTGCGGATGTGCTGCGTGAAGCCGAAAAACTCGCCAAGGCCGGCGTGAAGGAAATCCTCGTCATATCGCAGGACACGAGCGCCTATGGCGTCGACATCAAGTACGAGACCAGCGTCTTCCAGGAGCGCGAGGTGCGGGCCAAGTTCCTCGACCTGTCGAAGGAACTCGGCGAGTTGGGCGTGTGGGTGCGCATGCACTATGTCTACCCCTACCCTCACGTCGCCGATGTGATCCCGCTGATGGCCGAGGGCAAGATCCTGCCCTATCTCGACATTCCGTTCCAGCACGCCTCCCCGCAGGTGCTGAAGAACATGCGCCGGCCCGCCCATGGCGAGAAGACGCTGGAGCGCATCCGTGGCTGGCGCGATATCTGCCCTGACCTTGCAATCCGCTCGACCTTCATCGTCGGCTTTCCGGGCGAGACCGAGGAAGACTTCGAGATGCTGCTCGACTGGCTGGACGAGGCCAAGATCGACCGCGCCGGCTGCTTCAAATATGAGCCGGTACAGGGCGCACGCTCGAACGATCTCGGCCTGGAACAGGTGCCGGAAGAGGTCAAGGAAGCACGCTGGCATCGCTTCATGCAGCGCCAGCAGAAGATTTCGGCGGCGCAGCTGAAGAAGAAGGTCGGCAAGCGCCTGCCCGTGATCATCGACGAAACCGACGGTCTCAGCGCAAAGGGCCGCACGAAATATGACGCGCCGGAGATCGACGGCTCGGTCCACATCCAGTCGCGCCGCCCCTTGCGCGCGGGCGATATCGTGACGGTCAAGATCGATCAGGCCGACGCCTACGACCTCTACGGCACGGCCGTCTGACGTCTCCACTGCCTGAGCGTCAGGGCTACACGGCGCTGACCAGGCCGAACAATCGAAGCGAGCAACAAAAAGGGCGCCACGCGGGCGCCCTTTTCGCTTGTCGGAATATGCCGTCAGCTTACTGCGGCAGCTTGTCGTCCACGCCCTTGACGTAGAAGTTCAGGCCCAGCAGCGTGCCGACATCGGCCACTTCGCCCGCCTTCAGCCACTCGGTGCCGTCCTGCTTGGTGATCGGGCCGGTGTAGGGGTTGAACTCGCCGGAGGTGATCTTGGCGGTGGCTTCTTCGGCCAGTTTCTTCACGTCGTCGGGCATGTTGGTGAAGGGCGCCATGACGACGTTGCCTTCCTTCATGCCGTCCCACACGTCGTGCTGCTCCCAGGTGCCGTCGATCACGGCCTTGACGCGCTTGACATAGTACGGGCCCCAATCATCGACGATCGCGGTGAGCTGGGTCTCAGGGCCGAACTTGATCATGTCGGTGGCCTGGCCGAAGGCCTTGATGCCGCGCTCGGTGGCGACCTGCATCGGGGCAGTCGAGTCGGTGTGCTGGGTGATAACGTCGACACCCTGGTCGATCAGCGCCTTCGCAGCGTCGGCTTCCTTGCCGGCGTCATACCAGGTGTTGGCCCACACGACCTTGACCTTGAAGTCCGGATTGACCGACTGCGCGCCGAGCATGAAGGCGTTGATGCCGAGAACCACTTCCGGGATCGGGAACGACGCGATGTAACCGGCAACGCCGGTCTTCGACATCTTGGCGGCGATGATGCCCTGGACGTAGCGACCTTCATGGAACTTCGAGTTGTAGGTCGCGACGTTCGGATGCTCGCGCTTGTAGCCCGTAGCGTGTTCGAACTTCACATCCGGGAACTTGCCGGCCACCTTGTTGGTGGGGTCCATGAAGCCGAAGGAGGTTGCGAAGATGATGTTGCAACCCGAGCGGGCAAAGCGCTCGAGCGAGCGCTCGGCGTCGGCGCCTTCCGGAACGCTTTCGAGATAGGCCGTCTCGACCTGGTCGCCCAGCTCCTTTTCCACTTCCAGCAGGCCCTGATGGTGCTGGTAGGAATAGCCGAAGTCGCCGATCGGGCCGACATAGATCCAGCAGGCTTTGACCTTGGCCTCGGCGGCCAGCGTTCCGAACGACAGCACAGCCGCGGCCGTGGCAAGCGATAGAATGGTTTTCTTCATATAGCTCATCCTCTTGTCAGTTTGCCCGGGGGCATGTGATCCCATTTTGTTGTCATTCAGCGATCTGGCACAAACGGCCGCCCCAGTGAAGCCGGTGTGTTCACCATCGTCAGTCGCCTGTTGCGCGAGATTAGAACAAGTACGACGATGGTAGCCAGATAGGGGAGCGAAGAAAGCAGCTGGGACGGTATCCCTATCCCCAGCGCTTGGGCGTGAAGCTGGCCGATGGTGACGGCGCCGAACAGATAGGCGCCGGCCAGTACCCGCCATGGTCGCCAGGACGCGAACACCACCAGCGCCAGCGCGATCCAGCCGCGGCCGGCGGTCATGTTCTCCACCCACTGCGGCGTGTAGACGATGGAAAGATATCCGCCCGCCAGACCAGCGCAGGCGCCGCCGAACATCACGGCGAGATAGCGGATAAGGATCACATTGATGCCGAGCGCGTGGGCCGAGGCGTGGTTGTCGCCGACCGAGCGCAGCGTCAGGCCGGCGCGCGTGCGGAAGAGAAAATAGGCCACACCGCCGGTGAGCAGCAGCGACAGGTAGAATATTGGATCCTGCCCGAACACCAGCTTTCCGACCAGCGGCAGGTCGCTCAGGAACGGAATGTAGATGCTGCCGAGCTTCACGCCGGGAATGCCGACGAAGCCTTCACCGAGCATGCCCGAAAGGCCGAGGCCGAGCAGAGTGAGGGCCAGACCGGTGGCGACTTGGTTGGTGACCAGGGTGAGCGTCAGGAAGGCAAAGAGAAGCGAGAACAGCGCGCCGACTGCGATCGCGGCGAGGAAGCCGAGCCAGGGCGAGCCCGTAGTCAGCGCCACGCCGAAGCCGGTGACGGCGCCCATGACCATCATGCCTTCGACGCCGAGATTGAGCACACCGGAGCGTTCCACCACCAATTCGCCGATCGATGCGATCAGCAGCGGCGTCGCCGCCGTCGCGATGGTGATGAGGATGGCTTCAAGCATTCCCATGGGAAACCTCCGCCTTGCGCGGCGATGCACCGACGAAGCGGATGCGATAGTGGATCAGCGTATCGGCGCCGAGCACGAAGAACAGCAGCAGGCCCTGGAAGGCGCGCACGACCTTGTCGGAAACGCCTATGGAAATCTGCGCTGCCTCGCCGCCCAGATAGGAAAGCGCCAGAATCAGCCCTGCCGCAACGATGCCGAGCGGGTTGAGCCGGCCGAGAAACGCCACGATGATGGCGGTGAAGCCGTAGCCCGGCGAAATGGTAGGTCTTAGCTGGCCGATGGCGCCGGAGACTTCCGAAATGCCGGCAAGGCCGGCCAAGGCACCCGAGACGATGAAGGCGAAGAACACCATCTTCGACGCGGAGAAGCCGGCGAATCGCCCTGCCCGCGGGCTCTGCCCCAGCACCAGCACTTGGAAGCCGCGCAAGGTGCGCGTCAGCATGAACCAGACCACGACCGCCGCGACCAGCGCGAAGACGAAGCCCCAATGCGCCCTGCCCGATGCCGACCAGATTTCCGGCAGGATCGCATAGTCGTGGAAATTCCGCGTTTCCGGGAAGTTCATGCCCTGGGGGTTACGCCACGGCCCACGCACCATCCAGTCCAGGAACAGTTGCGCGACATAGACCAGCATCAGGCTGGTGAGGATTTCATTGGTGTTGAAGCGCGTCTTCAGGAAGGCCGGTATGGAGCCATAGGCCGCGCCGCCAACCATACCCATGATGAGCATCAGCGGCAGAACGATCCACGACTGGAAATCCGGGAACATGACCGGCAGGGCCGAACCTGCGACGGCACCCATGATGAACTGCCCTTCGGCACCGATATTCCAGTTGTTGGACAGGAAGCAGACCGACAGCCCAACCGCGATCAGGATCAGCGGCGCGGCCTTTACGGCCAGTTCATGCAGGGACCAGACCTCGCGCAGCGGATCGATGAAATAGTAGTAAAGCGCGTCGACCGGGTTCTTCCCGAGCAGGGAGAACATGATGGCGCCGGCAATCAATGTCAGCGCAAGCGCGATGAAGGGCGAAAGCACACCGAATAGCGCCGAGCGCTGCGGGCGTTTGACGAGTTCGATGCGCATCAAGCGACCTCCGCGACGTGTTCGACGTGGCCGGGCTCGGCGCCGCCCATGAGAAGGCCGATCTTTTCCAACGTCGCTTCGGCGATTGGCAGCGGCTTCGACAGTTCGCCGTTGTGCATGACGGCGATCGAATCTGAAATTTCGAACAGCTCATCGAGGTCCTGGCTGATGACCAGGACCGCCGAGCCTTGGCGGGCGAGTTCGATCAACGCCTGGCGGATGCGCGCTGCAGCACCCGCATCCACGCCCCATGTCGGCTGATTGACCACCATTACGGCCGGCTGGCGGTCGAGCTCGCGGCCGATGATGAATTTTTGGAGGTTGCCGCCGGAAAGCGAGGCGGCTTCGGGGTCGGGCGCGCTCTTGCGCACGTCCATCGCGGCGATGATGCGCTGAGCGGCTGCGGCGATCGCGTTGTTGCGCACCAGGCCGGCCTTGCCGAGAAATGCCTTCCTGTCGGTCGCGTGGCGCGACAGCAAAAGGTTCTCCGACAGTTTCATGCGCGGCGCGGCACCATGGCCCAGGCGCTCTTCCGGAACGAATGCTGCCCCGAGAAGCCGCCGCCCGGTGATGGAAAGATTGCCGGCATTCTGGCCGCGGATCCGCACGGCACCAGATTCCGATTGCAGGACCTCGCCCGAGACGGCCTCGAAGAACTCGCCCTGCCCGTTGCCGGCCACGCCCGCAACGCCGATCACCTCTCCCGCCTTCACGGAAAGATTGATGTTGCGCAGCGGGATCGAGAACGGCGTGGCGGGCTTGCGCGACAGGTTGCGCACTTCCAGCAGGACGGCTGCTTCATCGATACCTTCGACCGGCGGGCGAACCACGGCCTGCACTTCGCTGCCCACCATCATGCGGGCAAGCGACGCCGCCGTTTCCTGGCGCGGGTCGCAATGGCCGACGACCTTGCCGTGGCGCAGCACGGTGGCGCGGTCGCACAGGCGTTTGACCTCTTCCAGCCGGTGCGAAATATAGAGGATCGACTTGCCCTCGGAGCGCAGGCGTTCCAGCGTCTCGAACAGCTTGTCCGCTTCCTGCGGCGTCAGCACCGCGGTCGGCTCGTCGAGGATAATGAGTTCCGGCGTCTGCAGCAGGCAGCGGATGATCTCGATGCGCTGGCGCTCGCCGACCGAGAGATCGCCTACCAGTGCATAGGGATCGAGCGGCAGGCCGTAGCTGTAGGCGAGCGCCTTGGCTTTTGCGGCAATGGTGGAAATCTGGGCCTCGTCCTCGAGCGACAGGGCGATGTTCTCGGCCGCTGTGAGCGCATCGAATAACGAGAAATGCTGGAAAACCATGCCGATGCCGAGCTTTCGCGCCGCATGCGGATTGGCAATGCGCACCGGCTGGCCATTCCAGCGGATTTCGCCGGCATTCGGCTCCAGCGTGCCGAAAAGCATCTTGACGAGGGTGGACTTGCCGGCGCCGTTCTCGCCCAGCAGGGCGTGGATCTCGCCCTTGCCGATCGCAAGGTCGATGCCGTCGCAGGCTTTCAGGGTACCAAATATCTTAGTCAGGCCGCGGACCTCCAGAAGGTTCGCAGCGGGTGCTTCCACAATGGTCGTCACAAGGTCCCCATCAAGTGTTTTTATGTTCCCCGGATACCGTATGTGCGTGCGGTTCACAACGCAAAGCTTCGCGGGACTTGAAAGA
Source organism: Pseudomonadota bacterium (assembly GCA_023387775.1). Taxonomy (GTDB): domain Bacteria; phylum Pseudomonadota; class Alphaproteobacteria; order Rhizobiales; family Rhizobiaceae; genus Pseudaminobacter. The sequence goes on from JAEWHN010000048.1 coordinate 8,475, forward strand.
CCTTCAAGATTTTCAGGGGAGAAGGACGGTTGCCCCGGTCGTCCGGCGCGATTCGAGATCGCGATGGGCATCCGCGACATCCTTCAGCGCGTAGCGCTGATTGATCTGGATATCGACAACGCCTTTCTCAACCACGTCGAAGAGCGCTGCCGCTGAGGCTTCCAGATCCTCGCGCGCGGCGATGTAGGTGAACAAGGTGGGGCGCGTCGCGTAAAGCGATCCCTTCTGCGAAAGCAGCGCCATGTTGAAGGGCGGGATCGGCCCGGAGGATTGGCCGAAGCTCACGAACATGCCGCGCGGGCGCAGGCAATCGAGCGAGCCGGGAAAAGTATCCTTTCCGACGGAATCGTAGACCACATTGCAGAGGCGGCCGCCGGTGATGTCCTTCACCTGCGCCACGAAATCCTGTTCGCGGTAGTCGATGACGTGGTCGTAGCCATGCGCCTTTGCCAGCGCCACCTTCTCGGCGGAGCCGGCCGTGCCTATGACCGTGGCGCCGAGATGCTTTGCCCACTGCCCCAGAATGAGGCCCACACCGCCCGCCGCGGCATGGCACAGGATCGTGTCGCCCGGCTGCACATGGTAGGTGCGGCGCAGGAGATATTCAGCGGTCATGCCCTTCAGCATCATGGCCGCCGCCTTCTCGTCGCTGACGCCTTGCGGCAGCTTCACCAGCCTGTCGGCCGGTGCGAGGCGTTCTTCGCAATAGGCTCCGAGCGGAAGCGTGTAGGCGACTCGGTCGCCCTTCTTCAGCCGGTCCACCCCCTCGCCTACTTCGATCAGGACGCCGGCCGCCTCGCTGCCCGGTGTCAGCGGCAGGCCGGCGGGCGCGGGGTAGAGCCCGCTGCGATAGTAGGTGTCCAGGAAGTTCAACCCTATTGCCGTGTGGCGGACCAGCGCCTGACCGGGACCTGGACTTCCGACCTCCACATCCTCGTAGGCTAGAACCTCGGGGCCGCCATGAGCATGAATGCGAACGGCCTTGGACATGATCAGAGCTTCCTTGCGCCGAGATTGGGGAAGAGTTGCATGACGCCGCCGATGAAGAACAGGTAGACGCCGGTGACGGCGATCCCGATCTTCACGACTTCGCTCGCATCCATGTTCTGCACCAGCGCGAAAGCACCGAAGGCGCACCAGGCGAGGAAGACGGCGAGATTGAGTTCGCGCAGGCGCTTCACCCGCACCGGATGCAGGAAGTACATGGGCACAAAGGTCATGATTGCCGACACGGCCACCACCGCGAACGAAACCAGTTCTCCCGGTTCGATTACAAACAGCGTGAAGACGATCATGTTCCACACCACCGGGAACCCCTTGAAGAAGTTCTCCCTCGTCTTCATGCCCGTGTCGGCGTAGTAGATCGCGCTCGAAACCACGATCAGCGCCCCGGCGAGGAAGGACAGCTTATCGCCCATGAAGCCGCGCTGGTAGAGCGCAAAGGCGGGGATCAGCACATAGGTGACGTAATCTATGATGTTGTCGAGCAGTTCGCCCGACCACGTCGGCAGAATGTCCTTGACCTCGAGCTTGCGCGCGATGGGACCGTCGATCCCGTCGACGAACAGGGCCAGCCCCAGCCACCAGAACATGGCGGTCCAGCGCTGTTCGCTGGCTGCGACCAGCGACAGGAAGGCCAGGAACGAGCCCGACGCTGTGAGGAGGTGGACGGAAAAGGCCTTCGCTTGCGGCCAGGTTACTTTTTTTCGTTTCACGGGCCGCGCCAGTCCAGTTTGCAGATTTCGGCCGAACGGCCAGTGAAGTTCCAGTTTCGGCCGAAGGCGCGCATCCTGCTCTTGTCGGACTTGGCGACGATGATCTCGGGCGCGATCCAGTATTCGGAATTGGTGATGACAGTGTCCCCCGCCTTGTTCTTTCCCGGGATGGGCGTGATCGCCCCATCGATGATCTTCGGAATCTGGAACACGCGGGTCCTGTCGTGCGTCTCATAGCTGATCGGCACCTGCTCGGCACCGAGAAATTTCCCCACCAGGATCGACAGCAGCGAGGTCGTGCCGCCGGCCTTGCCGGTGAATATCTTTGTGAAGGCCTTTGCCGCATAGATCGACGCGCGCTGATCTATGAACAGCCCGGCCGTCCAGTTGCCGCGGCTCATATAGCCGGGAATTTCCATAATCAACCCGAGATTGAGGCCGGATAGGTCGATATCGCCGTAATGCCCCGCATCGATGCGAAAGCCGGCCCAGGTCTGGCAATAGCCTTCCGTCGGCGGATGGTTGCCCAATGAGAGCACGCAGGGACAAAAAACTGTGCAGTTACAGGAAAGTACAAGCTCCCCCTTCATCGCCCAGTTCTGTTCGGCCATGGAACGTCCCCCTTCCCGGTCAGGCTGAGCTTAATAGAAGCGCAACAGCCCAGACAAGCAGTATCGCACCTGCAAGCCGCGTCGAGACATGCCTTGTTCCTTGTTTTTCGACCAGCGTAAATACCGAGATCAGCGCCATCCAGAACAAATTCATGATGCCTACGGCGAACATCACCAGCATCAGCGCCCAGCAGCAACCCAGGCACCACAAGCCCTGCTCCACCCCAAGCCGGAAGATGCGAAGCGGCCTGGGGCTCCATCGGGCGAACAGGATAGAGAACGGATTGCGGCACTTGTTCAGGCAGGCGTCCTTGAGCCCGGTGAACTGGTAGAGCCCCGCAAGGCCGAGAGCCAGCGCACCGGCCACTCCCTTGACCGGAGCGGTCTGGATGCCGGCGGCAAACCGGTGAACGAGAACCGTCAGTGCCGCAAACAAGGCCGAAGCAGCGAGCCACGCGAAAAGATATCCGGCCGCCAGGACCAGCGGGTGCACCGCGGCTTCGCGCTTCCTGCCGGCGGTGTCGGCGATCTCGCAATAGGTGCGTATCATCGGGGCAGCCGAAGGAAGCATCATCGCGACCGACATCAGGAACCACATCAGCGTGAGTGCCCCGAAGAGGTCAGGAGCCAGGCCGCCGGGCGGCAGCGGGTTCAGGCACAGCGAAAAGAACCGGTCCAGAAAGGCCGGCATGGGCACAGGCGGCAGCATGTGCAACAGTTCGTCTCCCGGCGCATCGCTGCCGGGGCCGCGGAGCTCGGCTCCACGCAGCGCCATGAGCGCCAGCAGCGCCCAGGACAACAGCACGCCCGCGCCCAGCATGGCGTAGACGACCGTGCGCGGATTTTGTGCGACGTGTCCAGTCGCGCGACCTGTCCGATCGAGGTGATCGTAGCCTTCCGGATTTCCGTTCATGATCGTCCGTTGGGCTGAAACGCCACGTTGATCAATACGATAGGCCTATCCTATATGAAAGGGACAGCCGGATTTGCGTCCGGTGCCGGAAATGCAAAGAGGTTTTGCTTTGGGTGGCGAAAGAACAGCCGAAATCCTGGTTGCGGGGACCGGTCCAGCGGGGCTGATCGCCGCATTGGCGTTTGCGAAGGCGGGTTTCTCCGTCGACCTCGTCGGCCCGGCTGCCAACAGCCAGGATCGCCGCACGACGGCGCTCATGGTCCCTGCCCTGAAGTATCTGGACAGCCTCGGCGTTCTGGCCTCGCTGGAGCACAGAGCCGCGCCGCTGCGCGCCATGCGCATCGTCGATGCCACTCAGCGGCTGATCCGCAGCCCGGTCGTCACCTTCTATGCAAGCGAGATCGGCGAGCCCTATTTCGGCCTCAACATTCCCAACAGCATCCTGAACGAAGCGCTGGAGACGACTGTTTCCTCTCATCGCGAGATTGTCTGGCATCGCAGCCTCGTCGAGCGTTGGGAGCTTGAGCCGCATCAGGTGCGCGCGCTGCTGGCGGACGGAACGGAAATCACCGCCGCACTTGCCGTTGCCGCCGACGGGCGACTGTCGCCAGCGCGGGAAGCTGCAGGCATTTCGACCTCCACTCACCCCTATCCGCAGGCCGCGCTGGTGCTCAATTTTGCCCACACGCGCGAACACGGCTTTACCTCGACGGAGTTCCACACCGAAACCGGGCCCTTTACCCAGGTGCCCCTGCCCGGCAATCGGTCCAGTCTCGTATGGGTAGTGAGACCCGAGACGGCCGACGAACTCGCAGGGCTGGACGACGAAACACTGTCGATACGTGCCGAGGAGCGCATGCAATCGATGCTGGGACGCGTGACGGTCGAGCCTGGCCGGCAGGTCTATCCGCTTTCGGCGATACTGCCGCGCCGCTTCGCCCAGAACCGGGTGGCGCTTGTTGGCGAGGCAGCCCATGTCTTCCCGCCTATCGGGGCCCAGGGGCTCAATCTCGGCATCAGGGATGTCCAGCAACTGGTGGAGATCGTCTCTGCAAGCCGTGCGGACCCGGGGGCGCCTGCACCCTTGTCTGCCTATGACAGGCAGCGCCGGCCGGACATTCTGGCCCGCAGCGGCGCGGTCGGCTTGCTGAACCAGTCGCTGCTTTCAAACCTGCTGCCGGCCCAGCTGCTGCGCAGCGCGGGGCTCAGCATGCTTGGCGGATTTGCGCCGCTTCGCGCTCTTTTCATGCGCGAGGGCCTGAAGCCCGGCAGCGGTTTCTCGGCGCTAGGATCTCTTTTCAAACCGGGTTTCCCTCCGCGCCCGGGTGCGCATTAGGGAAACCTGCTTGGCCTTGGCTGGCGGTGGCGGCATCCGATTTGCGGCGTCACCGCTAAATCGTTGTTTTCCCATGAGCCTCACGCGGGATTGAATTGCTGAAAGCGTTGGTCCAAATATCCTGAAGGAGTTCTTTCTTCGGTAGGCGCCGGACGCGGTCATGGAGCCTGCGTGAATGCAAGGCCAGGAATTTGGACGTGACAGAAATGAAGACGGCGAAATTTGCGATCGGCCAGGTGGTGCGCCACCGTCTGTTCCCGTTCAGGGGCGTGGTCTTCGATGTCGACCCGGAGTTCAACAATACCGAGGAATGGTACGAGGCCATTCCCGCGGAACTCAGGCCCAGCAAAGACCAGCCCTATTACCACCTGCTCGCGGAGAACGACGAGACGGAGTACATCGCCTATGTCTCGGAGCAGAATCTGCTTGCCGACCAATCGGGCGAGCCGATGAGGCATCCTCAGCTTGCCGACCTGTTCGAAACCACCGCCGACGGCCATTATGCGCCGAAGGGCCAGGCTCGCCACTGAAAGACCCGCCTGCAGCAGGTCTGGTGGAAACAAAAAAGCGGGGCCGAAGCCCCGCTTTTTCGTTAACCGGTCTTGACGATCAGTTGGCGGTCTTCGCCTTTTCCTGCTCTTCCTTGAGCTTCTTGGCGAAGTCCTCGTTGTTCTTGCTCACGAACTCCTGGAGCTTCTTCTGGCGCTCCTCGAGATCGGACTGCTGCAGCGGCGCGCCGTCATAGGCGCCGGTGAAGCCCTGCAGGGAAACCTTGACGGGGTTCTGCTGGTTCTGGAAGTTGACCGAGGTCAAGGTGAGCTCAGAGCCCTTCTTGAACGTGCCGATCAGCTGGTCGGTGAGCGGCGCTTCGGCAACGCAACGGTCCGGGAAGCAGATCACGTAGTCGAGCTTCTGCGCCTTGCCGCCGTCGATCTGGAGGCCGATGCCGGGAGGCACCAGACGGCCGGTGGGAACCGTGACCTGGAAGACCTTGCGGTTCACCTTGCCCTTGAGCTCGATGAGGCTGATGCCCGTCACAAGCTGGCCGGAGGCGGCGGTCGAGATATGCTGGACGTTACAGATGTCGACGTCTTCCTGCTTAGAGCAGGCCTTGAACCAACCCTGTGGAATTTGCTGCGCTGCGGCCGGCGCCAGCCCTGCGGCGAGCATGCCGACCACGCCTGCAGCCATTACCGAAAGACGTGCAGCGTCGGTTTTGAGGCTCGTCATCTATCTCAATCCTCTCAAATGATCCCGGGACCGGCTTGCTTTGCCGTCGCCAACGCTACCTGTTGCGCAAATGCGGCGACAGCATGACTTTGACGGCGGTGTTACACCGGGCAGCGTTGCGAATCCAGCCCCGCTGCAAGCGATTATTGGCGTCTGTCCCAACTAAACTCACAATAGTGTCGTCATGGTAGATTCCTTCTCGAATCGTCACCGAAAAGTTTGCCTTGGGATCCCCGTGATGCGCCGCATGATTTTCTCGCTCTGTACCGCCGCAGCCATCCTGTGGAACGGCGGCGGAGCCTTTGCCGAACCGGTGCATGCGATCGCCATGCAGGGCGAACCGGCGCTGAAGGAAGGTTTCCGAAGCTTTCCCTATGCAAATCCGGACGCACCGAAGGGCGGCAGCGTGACCTACTGCGTGGTGGGCACCTTCGACAATCTCAACCCGTTCATCATCAAGAGCCTGCGTACCACCGCGCGCGGCATGATCGACACGATCTACGGCAACCTGGTGTTCGAGCCGCTGATGCAGCGCAGCGCCGACGAGGCCTTCTCGCTCTACAGGCTGCTTGCCGAATCGCTCGATATCTCGCCCGACCGAAAGGTCGCCGAATTCCATATCAATCCGAATGCCAAGTGGTCGGACGGCGAGCCGGTGACGGCGGACGACGTGGTGTTCACCTATGAGGTCTACACCGAAAAGGGCCGCCCGCCCTACAGCGACCGCATGAAGAAAATCGCCAAGCTGGAAAAGACCGGCGAGCGGAGCGTGCGCTTTACCTTCAATGAGAACGCCGACCGGGAATTTCCGCTGATCGTGGCGATGACGCCCATCATACCGAAGCACGCCTTCAACAAGGAAACCTTCGACCAGACCACGCTGAAGCCGCTGGTCGGCAGCGGCCCCTATCGGGTGGCTCAGGTCGTGCCTGGCCAGCGAATCGTATTCGAGCGCAACCCCGATTACTGGGCGAAAGACCTCCCCTCCAAACGCGGCTTCGACAATTTCGACCGCATCACCATCGAATATTTCCTGAACGCCAACTCGCAGTTCGAAGCTTTCAAGAAAGGCATCTGCGCGCTTTATGAAGAGAACGATCCGGTCAAGCGGGAACGCAACCTCGACTTTCCAGCAATGCGCGACGGCAAGGTGGTAACCGAGGTTTTCGAAAACGGCCTGCCGCCGGTCGTCACCGGGTTCCTGTTCAACACGCGCCTGCCGAAATTCGGCGATGTGCGCGTGCGCCGCGCACTGGCCATGCTTTACGATTTCGAATGGGCCAACAAGAACCTCTTTAACAGCCAGTTCAAGCGAACGGCGAGCTACTGGCAAAACTCCGAGCTTTCCGCTTTGGGCAAGCCGGCCAGCGAGGCTGAACGCGCGCTGCTTGCGCCCTACTCCGGCATGGTGCTGCCCGAGGTGATGGACGGCACCTACCGTCCGGCCGAAACAGACGGCTCCGGTCACGATCGCGCCCCGTTGAAGACGGCGCTCGACCTGCTGAAGAGCGCGGGATACCGCATCGAGAACGGCAAGCTGCTCGATCCGCAAGGCCAGCCCTTCAGCTTCGAGATCCTCACCTCCTCCCAGAGCGAGGAGCGGCTGGCGGCCCTCTACCAGCGCACCCTGGCCAAGATCGGCATCGGGGTGAACATCCGCGCCCTCGAGGCCGACCAGATCCAGATGCGCAAGCAGCGCTTCGATTTCGACGTGCTGATCGGCTCCACAGGCTTCCTGGGCACGCTGTCGCCGGGCATCGAGCTTACCTTCCGCTGGGGTTCGGAATCGGCAAACACGGAGGGATCGTTCAACTTGGCCGGCGTGGCCGAGCCCGCAATCGATGCGATGATCGAGGCGATGCTGAATGCCCGCGACAAGGACGCCTATGTGGCCGCCGTGCGTGCCCTCGACCGGCTGCTGATCTCCGGGGCCTATATCGTGCCGATGCAATACGACAACCGGCAGTATCTCTCTTATTGGAACCAACTGGCGCATCCTGCCAAGACGCCGGTGTTCGGCTATCAGCTTCCGACCTGGTGGCATAAGCAACCCTGAGCCGGCACGGCCGGCAGAAAGGAGCCCGCGATGAGCGGCCCGAAGCAATCCATCACCGTCGACGTGGTGTCGGACGTGGTCTGCCCCTGGTGCTTCATCGGCCAGAAGCGGCTCGACAAGGCTGTTGCCGCTGTGCCGGAGGTGGAAGTCGAGATCCGCTGGCGGCCGTTCCAGCTCGATCCGACCATCCCGCCCGAAGGCCGGGACCGCAGGCAATATATGCTGGCGAAGTTCGGCAGCGAGGAGCGCCTGCGTGAAATCCATGCCAATGTCGGGCAGGTAGGCAAGGCCGAGGGCATCGATTTCAATTTCGGGGCCATCGAGGTTTCCCCAAACACGCTGGATGCGCACCGCTTGCTGCGCTGGGCCGCGTCGAATGGCGCCGAGGTTCAGGGCCACCTCGCCCGGCGGCTCTTCAAGCTCTATTTCGAGGAAGGCAAAAATATCGGCGACCATGCAGTGCTTGTAGAGGCCGCGCGCGAAGCCGGAATGGATGCGCCGGTGGTGGAGGCGATGCTGGCTACCGATGCCGACCGCGACGCGGTGGCAAAAGAGGCGGCCACCGCTTCGCAAATGGGCATCACGGGCGTTCCCTGCTTCCTGTTCGAAGGTAAATATGCCGTCATGGGCGCGCAGGACAGCGCAGTGCTGGCCGATGCCATCCGCCAGATTGCCGGGGCCAAGGCGCGCGGGGAGCTGGAGCCGGCTCCGTAGGGTGCTGGCGCTTTCCCTCCCCCTTGAGGGGAGGGTCGATCCGCTAGCGGATCGGGGTCGGGTCGTTGCGGCAGTGCACGGCACGGACCAGCCTTTTCGGCCGCGGCTGCGCTGACAGCTATCAAGCAGCCTTTTCGACCAGCCGCGCGAGCTGCGTCATGACCACGGCCGAGCCGGCAAGGCGCTTTTCGGCGCTCGGCCAGTCGCGGATGAAGACCACGCTTTGATCCGGCCTGATCTTGGCTAGCGAGCCCTGTTCGCCGATGAATTTCACCAGCCCAGCCGGGTTGGAGAATTCGCGCTTGCGGAAATGGATGACCACGCCCTTGGGGCCCGCATCCAGCTTCTCGACGTTGGCCTTGCGGCACAGGGCCTTGATGAACACGATCTTCAACAGGTGCTGGACCTCTTCCGGCAGCGGTCCGAAGCGATCGATCAGCTCGGCGGCGAAGGCGTCGATTTCTTCCGGCGAATCGAGATCGGCAAGGCGCCGGTACAGCGCAAGCCGGAGCTGGAGGTCCGGCACGTAGCCTTCAGGGATCATCACCGCCGTTCCGACCGTGATCTGCGGCGACCAGCCGCCGTCGAGCACTTCGCCGGTGCCGCGGATCTCGGCCACCGCCTCCTCCAGCATCTGCTGGTAGAGCTCGAAGCCGACTTCCTTGATGTGACCGGACTGTTCCTCGCCGAGCAGGTTGCCGGCGCCACGAATGTCGAGGTCATGGCTGGCGAGCTGGAAGCCGGCGCCCAGCGTGTCGAGCGACTGAAGCACCTTCAGGCGCCGCTCGGCTGTGTCGGTGAGCTTTCTGTTGGCAGGCAAGGTGAACAGCGCGTAGGCGCGCAGCTTCGAGCGGCCGACGCGGCCGCGAAGCTGGTAGAGCTGGGCGAGGCCGAACATGTCGGCGCGGTGCACGATGAGCGTGTTGGCGGTGGGGATGTCGAGGCCGGATTCGACGATGGTCGTCGACAACAGCACATCGTACTGGCCGTCGTAGAAGGCGTTCATGATGTCGTCGAGCTCGCCGGCGGCCATCTGGCCGTGTGCGGTGGCAACCTTCAGCTCTGGCACGGACGCGTGAAGGAAATCGCGAACTTCCCCCAGATCCGCGATGCGCGGCACGACATAGAAACTCTGGCCGCCGCGATAGCGCTCGCGCAGCAGCGTCTCGCGCACCACCAGCGGGTCGAAGGGCGAGATGAAGGTGCGCACCGCCATGCGGTCGACCGGCGGCGTGGCAATGAGCGACAGTTCGCGCACGCCGGTGAGCGCCAGCTGAAGCGTGCGCGGGATGGGCGTCGCCGACAGCGTCAGCACATGCACGTCGCTCTTGAGTTCCTTCAGCCGCTCCTTGTGCTTGACGCCGAAATGCTGCTCCTCGTCGATGATCAGCAGGCCGAGGTTCTTGAAGGAGATGGTGGAGCCGAGCAGTGCATGCGTGCCGACGACGATGTCGACCGTGCCTTCGGCGACGGCCTTCTTGGTTTCGGCCAGTTCTTTCGAACCCACCATGCGCGAGGCCTGCCGCACCACCACCGGCAGGCCGGCGAAACGCTGCGCAAAGGTCTTGTAGTGCTGGCGGGCAAGCAGCGTTGTGGGTACCACGACGGCGACCTGGAAGCCTTCCATGGCGGCGAGGAAGGCCGCGCGCAGCGCAACCTCGGTCTTGCCGAAGCCGACGTCGCCGCAGACCAGGCGGTCCATCGGCTTGCCGGCCGACAGGTCGTCCATGACGGAATCGATGGCGCGCTGCTGGTCGTCCGTCTCCTCATAGGGGAAGCGGGCGGCGAATTCGCCATAGACGCCGTCCGGCGGGTTGATGGCAGGCGCGGCGCGCATCTGGCGCTCTGCCGCGAGCTTGATGAGCTGGCCGGCCATTTCGAGCAGCCGGCGCTTGAGCTTGGCCTTGCGCGCCTGCCAGGCACCGCCGCCCAGCTTGTCGAGCGTGGCTTCGGCCGACTCCGAGCCGTAGCGCGACAGGAGCTCAATGTTTTCGACCGGCAGGAACAGCCGGTCGTCGCCGGCATAGTGGATTTCGAGGCAATCGTGCGGCGCGCCGGCAGCTTCGATGGTGCGCAGGCCAACGAAGCGACCGATGCCGTGGTCGGCATGGACGACGATGTCGCCGGCCGAGAGCGCCGCTGCCTCGGCAATGAAATCGGACGGGCGCTTGCGCTTCTTGGAGCGGCGCACGAGGCGATCGCCCAAGATATCCTGTTCGGCGACGACGACGAATTCGTCGGTTTCAAAGCCGGCCTCGAGCGGCAGAACGGCCATGCCCGCCTGCCCCGCGCCGAGGTTCTTGACGTCGGCCAGGATGGCGACAGGCTTCAGGTTGCCGAGATGGTGCTCGGTGAGGATCTGCGAGAGGCGGTCGAGCGAGCCTTCGGTCCAGCCCGCGATCACCACGCGCCGCTTGGCCGCGCGCAGGTCGCCGATATATTTGACCACCTCTTCGAAGACATTGACGTTCGGGTCGGCGCGCTCCAACTCGAAGCCGCGCGCGGGTCTGGCCCCGGCATGAAGCAGCTTGCGGCCGCCCGTCTCGGGCGTGTCGAAGGGCGTGAACTCGATGGCCAAGCGATCGGGCAGCGCGGCGGCAACGTCGTCGGGCGACAAATACATTTCGGCCGGCGGCACCGGCTTGTAGGGCACGGCATCCTTCATCGCGCCGCTGGCGGGATGGCGGCGAGCCTCGTAATAGTCGAGGATCAGCGTATGGCGCTCGCCCAGCGCCTCGCGCGCCAGATGGTCGAATACCACGGGTGCTGTCGGCAGATAGTCGAAGAGGGTTTCCAGCCGCTCGTAATAGAAGGGCAGCCAGTGCTCCATGCCGGCAAAGCGGCGGCCTTCGCTGACGGCTGCGTAGAGGCCATCGTCGCGCGAGGGCGCGCCGAAGGCTTCGATATATTTGCGGCGGAAGCGGCTGATGGCTTCGGGCGTCAGCGCCACCTCGCTCATGGCCTGCAGCGTGAGCGCCGTGCGCTGGCCGGTGGTGCGCTGGGTGGCGACGTCGAAGGCGCGGATCGATTCCAGCGTGTCGCCGAAGAAGTCGAGCCGCAGCGCTTCCGGTGCGCCGGGTGCGAACAGATCCAGGATGCCGCCGCGCACGGCGAATTCGCCGACCTCGCGAACGGTCGCGACGCGGTCGAAGCCGGAATTCTCCAGCCGCGCGATCAGCGCGTTCATGTCGACCTGGTTACCCGGGCGCGCATGGACGGTCTGCGCCTCGATGGCCGAGGCCGGCGGGATGCGCTGCAACAGCGCGTTGGCCGTGGTGAGGATGACCGCACGGTGCGGCTGCCTGGCAAGCGAGGCCATGGCGGCCATTGCGTCGAGGCGGCGGGCGGCGGCATCAGCGCCGGGCGAGACGCGATCGTAGGGCAGGCAGTCCCAGGCGGGGAATTCCAGCACCGGCAGGTCAGGCGCGGCGAAGGCAAGCGCGTCGAGGATGGCCGGCAGGCGCTGGCCGTCACGCGCGACAAAGATCACAGGACCGTCGGGAGCCGTTTCCAGAGCCGCCGTGACCAGCGCGAAGGCCTCGTAGCCATCGGCGACGCCATCGACGATGAACTGGCCGACGCCTTCCTTGGGCAGGCCGATTTTCCTGATCAGGGTCATCCTAGAGGCTCTTGGCCCGGCTCGAGGCGAGGATCTTGCGGTAGATTGCCGTGTCGACAGCCGGCGGAACCGGATGCTCGCCGGTGATCCAGGAGAGCAGGTCGACGTCGTTCAGTTCAAGCAGCGTCTCGTATTCGTCCAGCTCGGCGTCGGACAAGGCGTCGATGGTGGTGTCGGCGAAATGGCCGAGAATCAGGTCCATCTCGCGCGTGCCGCGATGCCAGGATCGGAAAAGAAGCTTGCGCCGACGCGTGTCCAGCCCCTCAGTCGATCGTGTCGTGCCCATGATGAACCTTTTCCTGTGTGCCGAGCGGCGCATATAGCGTGGATGACGCGGCCTGTCAGCCTTGCGCATGGTCGCGGGGTGCATAAGCTGGCGGCCATGCGCCCTTCCCTTCTCGACCCGCTATTCGTGCCGATCACCTCGCTTGCCGGGGTTGGGCCAAAGATTGCCGACCTGATCGCCAAGGTGGTGCCGGCCGACATTTCGGACCGCCCGGCGCGGGCTGGCGACCTGATCTTCACGCTGCCCAATTCGGTGATCGACCGACGCAACCGGCCCGGCATCGCGCTGGCGCCGGGCGGCGCCATCGTGACGCTCGACGTGACGGTGGACCGCCACCAGCCGGCGCCGCCGGGGAACAGGTCGGTGCCCTACCGGGTCTATGCCTTCGACGACACTGGCGAGATCGCGCTGACCTTCTTCCATGCCAACACCTCATGGCTGGAGCGTTCGCTGCCTGTGGGCGAAGAGGTGGTCGTCAGCGGCAGGATGGAATGGTTCAACGGTCGCCCGAGCATGGTGCATCCAGACCACATCGCCCTCGCGGCGGACGCCGGCGGCCTGCCGCTGGTCGAACCGGTCTATCCGCTCACCGCCGGGCTTTCCGGCAAGGTGCTGCGCCGCGCCATTGGACAGGCGCTGGAGCGGGTGCCCGAACTGCCGGAATGGCAGGATGCGGGCGTGATGCGTCGCCAGACCTTCCCCCCGCTGCGCGAGGCCTTGAGCCGCATCCACAATCCGGCCGATCCGATCGACGTCTCGCCCGACAGCGCGGCGTGGCGGCGGCTGGCCTATGACGAATTCCTGGCGGGACAGATCTCGCTGGCGCTGGTGCGGGCCACCGTGCGCAAGCTTTCGGGCCGGCCACTGACCGGCGATGGCAAGCTGATTGCGGCGATCAAGCGCGCCCTGCCCTATGACCTGACGGGATCGCAGACGCAGGCGCTGGCCGAGATAGACGCCGACCTGCAAAAGCCCGAGCGCATGCTGCGGCTGCTGCAGGGCGA
>JAEWHN010000077.1 GCA_023387775.1 Pseudomonadota bacterium
AAGGGCGCGGCGCTGATCCCGTCGTCCAAGAAGCGCGGCGGTCTCGGCGCGCCGATCGACATCCCGCTCGGCCACAAGGATGCGGCCAAGGTGCGCAGCCACTTCGACGGCATGGAAGTGCGCGTACCCGACGCGCCGCGCGACGACGAGATCGTGGTGGCGATCGCGGTCACCGATTCGGGCCGCCCGCACCCGCGCGTCGGCGGGCTGACCAAGGAAGAAGTGAAGGGCGAAGACGGGCTCGTCTGAGCCCTCGAAAAATGTTCCGCCGCGGCCAGTTGCTCGCGGCGGAACCTTGCGGCCTCAGGCCGCGACCGTTTCGGGAACCCGGGCTGCCGGCGGCGTGTTGCGGCTGCGGCCGGTGCGAACCACGCCGTCCACCATGATCATGCCGATGCCGGGCAGGTTGCCCATGGTGATGCTGTCGAGGAAGTCCTTGCCGGCGCCGCCCATGGCCTGGTCCATGAAGACGAGGTCGGCCGCGCGGCCGGGCGCCACGATGCCGCGGTCATCCAGCTTGCGCACGCGGGCGATGTTGCCGGAGGCGAAGCAGAACGCGACTTCCGGCGCCACGCCGCCCAGCGAGGCCAGCATGGTGATGGTGCGCAGGATGCCGAGCGGCTGCACGCCTGAGCCGGCGGGGCCGTCGGTGCCGACGATCACGCGGGCAAGTTCGCCGCGCTCCTGGGCGATCTTCAGCACCATCAGGCCGGTGCGCAGATTGCCGTTGTGGACGATTTCCAGCGCGCGCGTGCTCTCCTCGCAGACGCGGATGATTTCATCGTCAGGCAGGGCGGTCGGGCCGCCATTGACGTGGGCGATCACGTCGGCATCCACTTCCAGCACCACGTCGGCGCCGATGCGCCCCGAGCCGGGAATCGACGGGCCGCCGGTGTGGGTCATCGACGTCATGCCGTATTTGCGTGCCCAGGCGATCATCTGCCGCCCGGTCGGGCCGTCCTTGACGCCGCCGAGGCCAACCTCGCCGATAAGCGTCACGCCCGCCTCGGCGAGCTCGCGAAAGTAGTCTTCCGTCATGCCGGGCTCGAGCACCGGCGCGCCGGCGATGATCTTCATGCCGCTGGGGCGGAAATTGGCGAAGCTGCGCTGCGCGGAAATCGCCAGCGCCTTGATGCCCACCAGGTCGCGCGGGCGGCCGGGATAGTGCGCCTCGCCGGCCGAGATCACGGTGGTCACGCCGCCATGCAGCGTGGAATCGAGCCAGCCCATCTGGTTCTGGCGCGGCGTCCAGTCGCCGGCCACGGGGTGCACGTGGTTGTCGATCAGGCCGGGCGTGACGACGCAGCCCTGCGCGTCGATGATCGTCTTGGCGCCCTCGAGGTCGAGATCGGCGGCCTTGCCGACGGCGCTGATGCGCTCCCCGGTGCACACGATGGTGTCGGCGTCGAGGATCGGGTTGGCGAGATCGCCGCTCAGCAGCAGGCCGATATTGCGGATGACGAGCTTGTCGCCGCCGGCGGCATGCCCATTCGGTTCAACCGACATTCGAAGTTTCCTTTTTCAAGTCTTGCGGATTGGTGCCCGGCCCAGGCCCCCGCCGGGTTGGCTCAGTCCTCGCTGCCGATCCGGTGCAGCAGGTCGAGAAGGGTCTTCTGCTCTTCCGGCGACAGCGGCGAGAGCAGCTTGCGCCCGACCTCCAGGCTGCGGTCGAGGCGTTCGAGCGTGTAGTGCGTGCCGGCATCCGTCAGCGTGATCATGATCAGGCGCTGGTCGGTCTCGGAAGGGCTGCGCTTGATGAGCCCGTGCTTCATCAGCTTGCGCACCACGATGCTGATCGTGGAAGGGTCCATCGCCGTCAGCCGGCCGAGGTGGTTCTGCGAAACCTCGCCATAGCGCAGGATCGTCGCCAGCGCGGCGAACTGGGTGGGCGAAAGCTCCTCGCCGGCCATGACCTGCTGGAAGCAGAGCGTGGCGCGCTGGTGGGCGCGGCGAATGGCATGCGCCGGATGCGCATCGAGATCGTAGCCGGACTTGCCGTAGAGTTCGACGGCTTCCACCCGGCTGATGGGCTTGACCGCGCGCGCAGGCTTCTTGCGCGTGGCTTTGGCGCTGTCGTCCTGGACTTCGCTGTCTGTCGTCACTTTCGATCCCTTCCCGTGTCTTCGCAGGCCAGGCCGCTCCTGGCCGGGCTGCGCCCCTCTCCCTGGCCGGTATTCAGCCGACGGTGTCGAGGTTGCGCAGGACCGCGCCGGATTGCAACGCCCCCGCCACGCTCGCCGCGTCGCTGACGACGCCGAAATGCGTGGCGATGTCGTAGAGGCTGCTTTCCTGTTCGCGCGGCCCGGTGGCCGCGCAGCAATCGCTCGGCACCACCACTTCGTAGCCGTTGAAGAAGGCGTCATGGACGGTCGAGCGCACGCAGATGTTGGTGACCACGCCGAAGACGATGATCTGGTCGACCAGCATGTCCTTCAGCGTCATGTCGAGGTCGGTCTGGAAGAACGCCGAGTAGCGCCGCTTGATGATGTGGATCTCGTCGTCGCGCGCGCCGAGGTCGTCGATGATCTCGACGCCCCAGGTGCCTTCCACGCAGTGGGGGGTG
>JAEWHN010000110.1 GCA_023387775.1 Pseudomonadota bacterium
GGTTGGAGACGATGATGGCGTCTGCGCCGGTCTTGGACGCCATGATCGCATCTTCCTTGTCGAGGATGCCCTTGAGGATCAGCTTGCCGCCCCAGCGCTCCTTGATCCATTCGACATCGCTCCATGACAGGCGCGGGTCGAACTGCTCCGTCGTCCAGGACGAAAGCGAGGCGAGGTCGTCGACGCCCTTGGCGTGGCCGACGATGTTGCCAAAGGTGCGGCGCTTGGTTCCCAGCATGCCCAGGCACCAGCGCGGGCGGGTCGCCATCTGATAGATGTGCTTGGCGGTGAACTTCGGCGGAGCGGAGAGCTGGTTGCGAATGTCCTTGTGGCGCTGACCCAGGATCTGCAGGTCCAGCGTCAGCACCAGCGCCGAGCAGCGCGCCGCCTTGGCGCGGTCAATCAGTTCAATTACGAATTCCCGGTCTTCCATGACGTAGAGCTGGAACCAGAACGGCTTCTTCGTATGGGCGGCAATATCCTCGATCGAGCATATGCTCATTGTCGAGAGGGTGAACGGAACGCCGAACTCCTCGGCCGCCTGGGCTGCCAGGATCTCGCCGTCGGCGTGCTGCATGCCGGTGAGGCCGGTGGGCGACAGCGCCACGGGCATGGAAACCTTCTCGCCGATCATGGTGCTTTCGAGCGAGCGGTTGGTCATGTCCACCAGCACGCGCTGGCGAAACTTGATCTTGGAAAAGTCCGCCTCGTTGGCGCGATAGGTGCTCTCGGTCCAGGCGCCGGAATCCGCATAATCGAAGAACATCTTCGGCACGCGCCGGCGGGCAAGGTTCTTCAGGTCGTTGATTTCGACTATCTCGGCCATACTTCTGTCTCTCGATTTCGGGCCTGCGACGACGATTGCGGCGCCAGCCTAGTTTAGGAGTGTTGTTGCTGTCTATTGGCGTGCCGGGCGCCGATGGGTGGGCCATCGACCATGCCGGCCAATACTTCGGCGATGTGGCGCACTTCGACCTGCGAGCCTTGGCGTCTCAGCCTTCCGGCCATGTCCATCAGGCAGCCGAGATCGCCGGCCAGCAGCATGTCCGCGCCGGCGGCTTCTATATCGGCAGTCTTGCGGGTTGCCCTGCTTGCAGAAAGGGCAGGGTGCGAGCCGGCGCAGCCGCCGAACCCGCAGCACGAGGTCGGGTCCCGCATCTCCACCAGCCTGATGCCCTCGACCGATTCTAGCAGCATGCGCGGCTGCGCCCTCACGCCGAGGTCGTTCAGGCCGGCGCAGGCATCGTGGTAGGTGACGCTTGCCGCGAGGCGCGTCCCTACCGCACCCATGCCCTGGATGTCGACGAGGAAGCTGGTCAGCTCGTGAACCTTGGCAGCGAGTGCCGTGGCTCGCGCCTGCCATTCCGGGTCGCCCTCGAACAGGACAGGGTAGTGGATGGCAAGCATGCCCGCGCAGGCGCCGGAAGGGGTGACGACGTGGTCGAAGCCCTTGAATGCCTCGATGGTGTTTTGGGCCATCGCGCGTGCTTCCTGCCGGTCGCCGGATGAGTAGGCAGACCGGCCGCAGCAGGTCTGCGCCACCGGCACCTCCACCGTGCAGCCGGCTTCTTCCAGCAGCTTGAGGGCGGCAAAGCCGATGGCCGGCCGAAAAAGATCGACCAGGCAGGTCACGAACAGGCCGACCCGGGGCGCTGCTTGTTGTTTTCGGCCGGGCAAGGTTGCTTCTCGTCTCTATTCGTCGTTTGCGTCGGAGCGCAGGCGCAGCCGGAGCCTGGATACTCTTTGCCAGTCGCCGCTGCGTTCCGCCTCGGCCATGGAGCGCTCGACATAGGTGATGTGGTCCATGGCGGCCCTGCGAGCCGCCGCTGGACTGCCGCTCATCACCGCGGCGTGGATGGCGCGGTGCTGGGCCAGAAGGTCTTCGCGCGCGCCCGGCAGAGTGAACACCAGCATGCGATTCTGGAAGACGCCCTCCGACAGCAGCCGATAGCAGGAGCGAAGCGTGTGCAAAAGGATGATGTTGTGCGCGCACTCGCCGATCGCGTGGTGAAACTCCACGTCGATCTCGCCTTCTTCCTCGAAATTGCCCCGCTCATGCGCTGCTTCCATGCGGGCCATGATCTGGTCGAGCAGCGCGCGGTCGTCGGCGGTGGCGCGGCGCGCGGCATATTCGGCGGCCACGCCTTCAATCTCGCGGCGATATTCGAGATAGTCGGTAACGGCCTTGTGGTGCGAGCCGATAAGCTCCAGCATTGGCCTGGTGAAGACCTGGCCGATGACGTCGGCGACATAGGTGCCGCCACCGTGCCGGGTGACGATCAGCCCGCGGGCCTCCAGCGCTTTCAGGGCTTCCCGCAGAATCGGGCGCGACACGTTGAATTGGCGCGCCAGTTCGCGTTCGCCCGGCAGCCGGTCGGATACGCGCAGGATGCCCTCGAGTATCAAGCCCTCGATCTGCTGCACCACTTCGTCGGCGGTGCGCGAATGCTCGATTCTGGAGAATAGCTCGCTCAAGCGACCGTTCCATTGCGCCTTTGGTGCCGGTGACAATACCGATTTGGGGGCAAACTGGTCAATTTGTTTATCCAGTTTCGCGCAGAAAGGCACATGAATCCTGATGAAACGTTTTGAATCGCAGCCCGGTTTACACGCTGTCGAATAAACTGGTAAAAGCTTTTGACCAGTTGGGATGAGGAGGAGCGGGATGTCGGGCCCGGTGATGCCTGAGCCAGATGCTGAAACGATCCGCCGGCGGGCGGAGATCGTCGCCGACATGCGCATCATCGTGCCGGGCGAGGGCGTGGTCGACACCGTCAACGAAATGCGGGTGTTCGAAAGCGACGGCTTGACCGCCTATCGCCAGCTTCCGCTGGTGGTGGTGCTGCCGGAGACCGTCGCGCAGGTTTCGCGCGTGCTGAAATATTGCAACGAACGCAACATCCGCGTCGTGCCGCGTGGCGCGGGCACCTCGCTTTCCGGTGGCGCGCTGCCGCTGCAAGACGCCGTGCTGCTGGTGATGAGCCGGTTCAATCGCATTCTCGAGATCGACTATCCCAACCGCGCCGTGGTGGCGCAGCCGGGTGTTACCAATCTCGGCATTACCAATGCCGTCGAGGCGGAAGGCTTTTACTATGCGCCCGACCCTTCCTCGCAAATCGCCTGCTCGATCGGAGGCAATGTGGCCGAGAACTCGGGCGGCGTGCACTGCCTGAAATACGGCCTGACCGCCAACAACGTTCTGGGCATCGAAATGGTGCTGATGGACGGCGAGGTGATTCGCCTTGGCGGAAAGCATCTGGACGCCGAGGGCTACGACCTGCTCGGCGTCATGACCGGCTCGGAAGGGCTCCTGGGCGTCGTCACCGAAGTGACGGTGCGCATCCTGAAAAAGCCG
>JAEWHN010000200.1 GCA_023387775.1 Pseudomonadota bacterium
CCGGGTCGGAACCGGCCCGGCCAATGAAGCCGGCCCAAAGCGAAAACACCCGCGCATCCACGACAGGCGGCCCGAGATTGGCCGCAATGAAGGCAGCGAGCCGGCGACGGGGGCCGGCACCTTCCATGCCCAGCGCCGCCTTGGCCTGCTCGGTCATGCGGCCGACGATTGCCGCATAGGCCGCCTGCAACAGCTCTTCCTTGCCGGGAAAATAGTGGCGGATGAGCCCGGCGGTGACACCGGCGCGCAAGGCGATGGCGCGCACCGTGGCGCCTTGCAGGCCGCGTTCGGCAACGCAGTCCAGCGTCGCCTCGATCAGGTCCTGTCGCCGCCGCTCCTCGCCCTCGCGGCGGAATTTGCGGCGGGAGGGGACGTCGGTCATTGGCGCAGGATCGGCCGGGTCAGGCAGGTTGGGCCGCCCTCGCAGGCGATGCACAGCGCATCGGCCTCGAAGGTTTTCACCACGCAGCCGGCGGCCTCCATGGCGGCCTGCGTCTTGGGGAAGCCGGCCACGGCGATCACTTCGCGCGGGGCCGTGGGCAACACGTTGAGGCTGAGGCCGTTGGAGGCGTGGAACTCGTCGGCATCGCCTTGGACCAGCGTGATGCCGCGCCCGCGCAGCAACTGGTAGAATGCCGCCGGCAGAAGCGGCGCATGAACGAGCGCGAGATCGTCGGCCAGCGGGCTGATGACGGACATCAGATGCAGGCAGGCCTCCTCGCCCTGCCACAGCGGCAGGTCGAAGCCCCAGACCTCTACGCCGAGCGGCCCCAGAATATTGGCGAGCTGCTGAATGCCTTCCTGATTGGTGCGCACGCCCCTGCCGACGGCAAGCGTGTGCGCGTCGACCCAGACGCAGTCGCCGCCCTCGATCTGGCCCGGCGCCTCGATGCGGCCGAGGATGGGAATGCCGAGGCGCGCATAGGTCTGCTCGTGCAGCCCCGGCTCGGCTTTGCGCAGAGCCTTGCCCATGGATAGGATCACCGCGCCATGATTGGTCATCAGCGAGGGATCGTGGGTGAAGACGGAATCCGAAAGCCCGTCCTCGCGGTCCTCGATCCACTCGATCTTCGCGCCGGAAGCAGCCACCATCTCGGCCAGCGCGGCGTGCTGGATCGCGGCCCTGGCAGGGTCGAAACCGGGCCCGTAATGCCATGCCGCGTGGTCGGCGCCGCGCATGGAATTGGCGGCGGAGCGCATCAGAACACGCCTCAAAGGCGCGGCCATGGACTGAGACCCGAAAGCGTTCACGAGCACCTCTCCAGGGTGAAAAAAATCAATGAAATTTCATGCCGGCGCTATTTATACACTTGCATAACAACCCCGCAAGTGCCGTAATGAACAGGATTGACGGGCCCGCGCAGACGGGTCCATGCTGATCTTGGGGAGGATCGCGCTGGGCATGATGAGCAGCCACACACGTTGTCGACGAATCACCTGGCGTTGCGGGGAGCGCCGGGAATGAACGCCGAGGAGGCTGCTGAAACTGCACCGGGCCAGGCGTCGAACGGCGCCGCCGAAGCCATCCGCATCGAGAACCTGCACAAGAAATTCGGCGAACTGCACGTGCTGAAGGGCGTGTCGCTGACGGCGCGCGACGGCGACGTGGTGGCGATCATCGGCGGGTCCGGTTCCGGCAAGTCGACGCTGCTGCGCTGCATCAACTGCCTGGAGAACCCCACCAGCGGCCTCATCCGCGTCAACGGCGAGGAAATCCGCCTCAAGCGCGACAGCCATGGCAACGGCACGCCCGCCGACCGCCGCCAGATCGAGCGCATCCGCTCGCGGCTCGGCATGGTGTTCCAGAGCTTCAACCTGTGGAGCCACATGACGCTGCTGGAGAACGTCATCGAGGTTCCTGTGCATGTGCTGGGCGTCAGGCGCGAGGACGCGATCGTCACCGCCGAGAAGCTGCTGGCGCGGGTGGGGCTCTCCGACAAGAGCGACGTCTATCCGGCCTTCCTCTCGGGCGGCCAGCAGCAGCGCGGCGCGATCGCGCGGGCGCTGGCCATCCAACCCCGCGTCATGCTGTTCGACGAGCCGACCTCGGCGCTCGACCCCGAACTGGTCGGCGAAGTGCTGCGGGTGATCGGCGACCTCGCGCGCGAGGGGCGCACCATGATTCTCGTGACCCACGAAATGAAATTCGCCCGCGAGGTCGCGAGCCATGTGATCTACCTCCACAACGGGCAGGTGGAGGAGGAAGGGCCGCCGGAGCAGATTTTCGGCGCGCCCAAATCGGAACGACTCAAACAATTCATCCGCAACATCGGCTGATGCAAGCGGAAGAAACAACGGGAACACTCAACAATTACAAGGGAGTCTTGCAAATGATCAAAGGTTTCAAGGCGGCAACGGCCGCGTTGGTGCTGGCCGTGGCGGGCATGGGCGTCGCGCAGGCCGATTCGTTGAAGGTGGGCATCGCCGCGGAGCCCTATCCGCCCTTTGCCGCGCCGGATGCCTCGGGCACGTGGGGCGGCTGGGAAGTCGAGATCGCCAAGGCGCTGTGCGCGGAAGCCAAGCTCGAATGCGAAATCACGCCCATTTCCTGGGACGGCATCATCCCGGCGCTGACCACCAAGAAGATCGACATGATCACGGCATCGATGTCGATCACCGCCGAGCGTGAGAAGACCATCGCCTTCTCCGACAAGTACTACAATACGCCCACCGGCATCATCGGCCCGAAGGGCGACACCTTCGACGCCACGCCCGAGGGGCTGAAGGGCAAGATCATCGGCGTGCAGGTTTCGACCATCCACGAGGCGTATGCCAAGAAGCATTTCGGCCCCACCGCGGCTGAGATCAAGATCTACCAGACCCAGGACGAGGCCAATGCCGACCTCGCCGCCGGCCGCGTCGACGCCGTGCAGGCCGACGCCATCGCCCTCAAGGATTTCCTGGACACCGACCAGGGCAAGGAATGCTGCGACATGAAGGGCAATGTCGTGGACGATCCGGAAGTGCTGGGCAAGGGCGTAGGCGTGGGCCTGCGCAAGGAAGACACCGACCTGCGGGACAAGATGAACGCCGCCATCGCGGCGATCCGCTCCAACGGCAAGTACGACGAGATCGCGAAGAAGTATTTCGACTTCGACATCTACGGCGGCTGAGCCGCGGCGCCAGTGTCGCCGGCGGCCGCCCGCGCGCTTCGTTCCCGTGCCTTCGGTTGGAGGCACGGGGCTGAGCCGGGATGCCCCGTGTCTGCCTCGGCGCATCGCCTGCCACCCGGGCACGCTTGCGGCGGACGCGACAAGGCCGCACCTACCGGAATTGCGAATACGCCGGCGCTGCCCTTCCCCGCCCGCGGGGAACGGCAGGCGGTGTCAGGATAAGGGCCAGACCCATCGAGACCTTTCTCTCGCCCCTTCTTCAGAGCGGAGTGATCGAACTCCTCTCCCCCGCCCCGCCGGGCTGGGGCGGCAACCTGCTGCGCGGCCTGGCCAATTCGGTGCAGATCGCCATCGGCGCCTTCGGCCTCGGCCTCGTCATCGGCACGGCCGGCGCCTATGGCAAGCTCTATGGCGGGCCGATCGTGCGCGACCTGCTGGAAATCTACACGACGGTGGTGCGTGCGGTCCCGGAGCTGGTGCTGATCCTGCTGCTCTATTATGCCGGCACCGATCTCATCAACCGCGTGCTTGAGGCCGCCGGCTATTCCCGCATCGACATCAGCGGGCTGGTGGCGGGCATCGTCGTGCTCGGCGTGGTGCAGGGCGCCTATTCGACCGAGGTGCTGCGCGGCGCCATCCTTGCCGTGCCGCAGGGCCAGATCGAGGCAGCGCGCGCCTATGGCATGTCGCCCGGCAAGATGCTGCGCCGCATTACGCTGCCGGCCATGCTGCCCTATGCCATACCGGGCCTGGCCAATCTGTGGCTGATCGCTACCAAGGATACCGCGCTTCTGGCGGTGGTGGGTTTCAACGAGCTGACGCTGGAGACGCGGCAGGCCGCCGGCTCCACCAAGGCCTATTTCACCTTCTTCCTGGCTGCCGGCGTGCTCTACCTGCTGCTGACGCTGTTTTCCTCCGCGATAATCGGGCGCGTGGAGCGTTGGTCGCGGCGCGGGATGCCATCGGTCGCGGAGGGCAGAACATGACCATCAGCCTCGCCGACGACACGAAGCCCCGGCAGCGACCGCAGGGCTGGCTGCAGCCGCACCGCATCGGCCTGATCGCGGTGGCTGCGGGGCTGGTGGCCGCAGCAGCCATGTTCATGCGCTGGGACTGGCTGCCGAACTATTACGGCCTGGCGCTGGCCGGCATCTGGCGCACCATCTGGATGCTGGTCGTCACTTGCGCCGTTGGTTTCATGATCGCGGTGCCGCTGGGGCTTGCGCAGGCCGCCGGCCCACGCTGGCTGGCCTGGCCGGCCAAGGCCTTCTGCACTGCCATTCGCGGCACACCGCTGCTCTTGCAGCTGTGGCTGCTCTATTTCGGCCTCGGCTCGCTGTTCCCGCAATTTCCATGGATCAGGCAGTCCGAGCTGTGGCCATACCTGCGCCAGGCATGGCCCTATGGCGTACTGGCGCTGACGCTGTCCTTTGCGGCCTACGAGGGCGAGGTGATGCGCGGAGCCTTTGCCGGCGTGCCGCGCGGCCAGTTGGAGGCCGCCCGCGCCTTCGGCATGCGGCGCTGGAAGATCTTCCGCCGCATCTGGCTGCCGCAGGCGGTGAGCCGCGCCCTGCCGACGCTGGCCGGCGAGACCGTGCTGCAGCTGAAGGCGACGCCGCTGGTGGCCACCATCACCGTGGTCGACATCTACGCCGTCGCCTCACGGGTGCGGCAGGACACGTTCATCGTCTACGAGCCGCTGCTGCTCCTGGCGCTGGTCTATCTGTGCGTCACCGGCATCATCGTCTTCGCCTTCCGCCGGCTGGAGGCGAGGATTCCGGCGCGGCTCGGATAGAGCCGCCCCCGAAAGCCTCTCCCGCATCGACGAAATTCGGCCCGGTGCTGCCGGCTTGATTTCCGTCAATGCGCGCCTTCGTGCCCCCTCCAGAATAGGCCAGTTCGTGAAAGCTGGAATGTCGCAACGACAGATCAGAGCTTGGCCATGAAACTGTCAGCCGAAGACATTCGCCGCACCTGCGGCGACCTGCCCGATTGGAAGCTCAACGAAATACAGGCGAGCGGCGCCGATCTGGACGATCTGAAGCAGGCGCTCGCCTGGTGCGCCGGCGACGATGAGACCACGCCGATGCGGCACATACCTCCGGGCAGCGCCGCCGCCAGGGTCTACGACGTCCTCATGGCCGGCGAAGAAGACGACGACCGCGATGGCGGCCGCATGTGAATTCTCTGCCGATCGGCCAGCCGGGCAAAACGAGAGAGCACCACCATGGAGATAACCCCTCAGATCCGGTTTCGGGGCATGGACCCCTCGCCTGCCGTGGAAGCCGCCTTGCGCGAGCGGATCGACCGGCTGGAGCGCTTCCACGAGCGCATCACTTCCTGCAATGTCGTGGTCGAGGCCCCGCACCGGCACGGGCGCAAGGGCAAGATCTACCATGTCAGCGTCGAGCTCACCGTGCCCGGCCGCCAGATCTTCGTGGGCAGGGAGCGCGAGGAGAACCACGCCCACGAGGATGTCTATGTCGCCATACGCGACAGCTTCAATGCCGCCCAGCGCCAGCTTGAGGACGCGGTGCGCGAGATGAGCGGCCACCGGGTCAAGCCGCATCCGGAGAAGATGCAGGGCACGGTGGTGCGGCTGGTGCCGGAGGAAGGCTTCGGCTTCATCGCCGCGCCCGACGGCCGCGAATTCTTCTTCCGGCGCGAAAGCATGGTGTCGCCCACCCTGTGGGAGAAGCTGGAGACCGGCACGGACGTCCACTTCACCGAGCATGAGGGCGAAAAGGGCCCCTACGCTTCAGCGGTTGCGCCGGTTTCATGAATGCTTGTTGAGATCGTGGGCAGCACTTTAGCCATGCCCTGCGCGCGCCGGCCGTTTCTCCGCACGCTGGCCGGTCCTGTCCTGTAAGTTGCGAACGGCAACCGCCGTTCGCTGCCGGCGATGCCGCCTTCGCAATCAGCCGCTGCTGCTGCCGGCCGGCTTGATGTCGCGCACCATGGCGATGAACTGGTCCCATTCGGTGGCGGCCCAGATTTCGGTGCTTGCGTGACCGAAGGTGCGGATGATCGTGGCGACCTTGGTGGCGGCCTCGATGTCGGGCGCGGTGAATATGTCCAGATAGTCGGTCGGTCCGAGGACGACATAGCTCGCTTGCCACTGCGCCTGCGGGCATTCGCTGCGAATGCGCGTCATCACGTGGTGGCTCAGTTCCTCCAGCGAGCGCGGCGACTGCAGCGCCTGGTGGTTCAGTCGGGTCAGCATGACGAAGGTTGCCATTGGGGGCTCTCCCATCAGATCCGAAAGCACGCATTCTGGGCGTGGGACGGCGGCGTGGCATTGACGGATGTCAACCGCAAACCGCATTTGCCTACGGATCGGGGAAAACCTGCCATCAGGCGGGCTGCGCGCGCCGTGAGCAATCGATATTCGCGGCCAGCGGGGCTAGAATAGCGCCAAGCCGCAGCGCTTGATCGCGATCAACGACAGCCGCGACCGAATCCTTCTAGCTGGCAACGGAGGAACGTCGTGATGCGCGCCGAAGACAAGCAATCCCATCGCCCGCTGCAGGTCGCCGAGGTGAAGATCCCTCCGCTTGGCCTGCCCGGCACGTTGCGCGAGCCATCCAACCCGCATGGCATCGTCGTGTTCGCGCATGGCAGCGGCTCCAGCCGGCACAGCCCCCGCAATGTCTACGTGGCGGAGGCGCTGGGCAGGGCCGGCTTTGCCACCCTGCTCTTCGACCTGCTGACGACCGAAGAGGAGATGGACCGCGCCAATGTGTTCGACATTCCGCTGCTGTCGACGCGGCTGGCCGCCGCGGTGGACTGGACGGCCGGGTTCGAACGAACGCAGGGCCTGCCCATCGGCCTGTTCGGCTCCAGCACCGGCGCTGCCGCAGCGCTGGTCGCGGCCGCCGAACTGGCCGAGCAGGTGGCAGCGGTGGTCTCGCGCGGCGGGCGGCCCGACCTGGCCGGAACCGCGCTGGCGCGCGTGACCGCGCCGACCCTGCTCATCGTCGGCGGCGCCGATGTGGAGGTGCTGCGGCTGAACCGTGCGGCTTATGCCCTGCTGGCTGGCCCGAAGGAACTGACGATCGTGCCCGGCGCCACCCACCTCTTTTCCGAGCCCGGCGCGCTGGACACGGTGGTCGATGCGGCGAGCGGCTGGTTCGAACGCTATCTCGACGAGGCCGGAGCTACCGAGCGGAGGTGATGCCATGCTGTTTTCAGATCGCATTCAGGCCGGCAGGCAATTGGCCAGGGCACTTGACCGCTATCGTGGAAAGGACGTGGTTGTGCTGGCCCTGCCCAGGGGTGGCGTTCCCGTGGCCCGGGAGGTTGCATTGCACCTCAAGGCGCCCATCGACCTGCTTCTGGTGCGAAAGATCGGGGTTCCGATGCAGCCCGAGCTTGCCATGGGCGCGGTCATCGACGGTGACGACCCTGTCGTGGTGCGCAACGACCATGTCATACGGCTTGCCTGGATCTCGGCCGACGAGTTCGAACAGGCCTGCCAGAAGGAGCTTGCCGAGATCGAACGCCGGCGCGCGCGCTATGTCGGCCAACGGGCGACGATAGAGGTTGCCGGACGCGTGGCGATCATCATCGATGATGGGGTCGCGACCGGGGCGACGGTGCGCGCCGCGATCGGTGGCCTGCGGCGGCGCAAGCCCAGCAAGATCGTGGTGGCCGTGCCGGTTGCCCCACCCGAAACTGTGGTGGCCTTGCAGCAGGAGGCGGACGAGGTGGTCTGCCTGGAGCAGCCCAGGTTCTTCGAGGCCATCGGCTTCTATTACGCCGATTTCAGGCAGGTGAGCGACGACGAGGTGATAAGAATACTGGCGTCTCCGACCGGGGCAGGCTCATCCCAGCCGACGCCCTGACGCCGCGCGAGCCCTCCGCGCACCTTGCAAGCCGGGGCAGAAATTCCCAAACACATCCATTTTGCAGACCGGGTAAAACCGGCGTAGTCTCTTTTTCTTCGCAGTTCTCCTACCGGCCAACAATGGAGCATTCCATGTTCAGCAAGTATAGGGTGCCTGCAGACCGATTTTTTTCCTCCATCACACCGCCAACCAAAGCAGCAAGACCGGGACGCCGGATCGAACATTGCATATCCGCCGCGGCACTGTTCGCCTTGCTGCTTTTATTGCCGTTCGCACCGGCCCTTGCGCAGACGCACCAGCACGCCGCACCGGCGCAAACGGCCGAACCCTCCAGTACAGAGCCTGCCGCCGCTGCCGCCCAACCACAAGCTCCCGCCGCGACTGGTACCGAGGCAGTGGTGAGCTACCACAATCCGAAGATCTTCACGCTCAAGACCGGCATTGCGGCGGGGCGGATGGTCTATCTGGGTGTTGGTGGCGACATAGACGGCCAGGTCAACCCCACCCTCATGGTGCATGAGGGCGAACTGGTGCAGATCAACCTGATCAACGGCGAAGGGGCCGAGCACGACGTGGTGATCGACCAATATGCGGCTCGCTCCTCGGTCGTGGTCGGCAAGAACGCTTCGTCCACCTTCTCCTTCACGGCCGGCAAGGTCGGTGAGTTCGCCTATTACTGCTCGATCGCCGGACATCGCCAGGCGGGCATGGAGGGACGGGTCCAGGTCATGCCCGGTCCGCGCGAGGCCATGGCCTCGAACGCCGCTGACATCGTCCGCGATCCGGCCGACCTGCCGGGTCCGATCGGCCAGCGACCGCCCAAGATCGTCAAGGTGGATTTCGAAACGGTCGAACTCGTGGGCAACCTGGACGACGGCACCACCTACACCTACTGGACTTTCAACGGCAAGGTGCCAGGGCCGTTCGTGCGGGTGCGCGTGGGCGACACCGTCGAGGTTCACCTGAAGAACCCCACCGAAAGCGTGATGACGCACTCGGTGGATTTCCACGCGGCGACGGGCCCGGGCGGCGGCGCGCATTCCACTCAGACCGACCCCGGCAACGAAACCGTCGTGACCTTCAAGGCGCTGAAGCCCGGCATCTTCGTCTATCACTGCGCAACTCCGAGCGTGGCGCACCACATCACGAGCGGCATGTATGGCCTGATCCTGGTGGAACCCGAAGGGGGGCTGCCCCAGGTCGACCGCGAGTTCTACGTCATGCAGGGCGAGCTCTACACGGTCCTGCCCTTCGGCACGAAGGGCGAGATGGAGATGGACTACGACAAGCTGATCTCCGAGCGGCCGGAATATTTCCTGTTCAACGGCGCGGTCGGCTCCCTCACCAAGACGCACCC
>JAEWHN010000290.1 GCA_023387775.1 Pseudomonadota bacterium
GTCGGGTGCAAGGCAATGCGGTTTTCGGGGTCAGGCAGTTGCTCGACCAGCGAAGCCAGACGGATATGGCGGGAGGTCACGTCGCGCAAAGCCGCGTCGAGGGCTGCGCCGCGCAGCCCCTGCTTCACAAGCTCGGCGGCCGAGGTTACCGGCGCGCCGGTTGGCCAGGAGTGACCGTCATTGCCGATCTCGATGCGGAAAGCGCCGCGCTCCTTGCGGAAGGGCCCGTCGCTGAGGTTCTCGATGCCGGAGGTGGAAAGCGGGCCGCGATAGGGCCAGACCGGCTGGTTCGAGAACGCCCAGCTCAATTGCGTCGGATGGTCCATCAGGTTGCGGCCGACCTGGTCCGAGCTATTGGCAACGCCGCGTGGCGTCCGCTCGGACATCGAGTTCAGGAGCAGACGCGGCGTTTCCATCGCATGGGCGGCGACGACGAACAGCCTGCCGACCGCCCTGCCCGTGCTGCCGTCGCGGCGGGTGAAGCGGATCGCCTCGATTGCGCCGTCCGGACCGGCTTCGATGAAAGTCGCAACTGTGGCGGCGTGAAGCTGCGCGCCATGGGACTTCGCCCGCTCGACATGCACCGTCGCATCGTATTTCGCCTGCACGGGGCAGACGGGGATGCAGCTTGCGCTGCCGCAGCAGCCTGGCCGGTCGTCCCGCTCGACCGAGTTTCGCGCCTGCGGCGTGGAGCTCACGCGGTACTGCGTGCCTTCCAGCGCCTTCGCGAACGTCTTGTCTAGATAAGTCTGCGAGATGGGCGGCATGGGATATGCGGCCGAGCGATGGGCGGTCGGAGGCGATCCCGGCTCGCCGGACACGCCAAGCTCGTTCTCGGCCCTCACGTAGTAGGGCTCGAGCTCGTCATAGCCGACCGGCCAATCGACGCCGCGGCCGTGGTCGCGGGCAAGGGTGAAGTCGCCCGGCGACATGCGGATCGCCGTGCCCAGCCAATGCCAGGTGGTGCCGCCGACTACCTTGACATAGGTGCTGCGGAACTTGTCCGGGCCGTCCTGTCGATACCAGTAGTCCGGATCGTGGGCGACGGGATGGTCCACGTCGGGCCCGAGCGGATAGGCGGATTCCGGCGTCTTTATGAGTGCGCCTTGGAACCGGTCGACGGCATCGGCGCGGTCGACCTCGTCGCCCGCCTCGAGGATTGCTACTTTCAGCCCCTCGCGGGCGAGCCTGTCGGCGATCAGCGCGCCGGCCACACCCGACCCGACGATGACGACGTCAGCTTCTATCTCAGCCATTTTTATCCTCACGCGCTCGGGGGTTCGGACCAGTAGCCGGTATCGCCGCCGCACCAGCCCTGCGGCTTGGTGTAGTCGAGCGCATTCCAGATGCGGGCGTCCGTATAGGTTGCGACTTCTTCACCCTCGGCCGTGCGGTGCACGCCCGAATACCAATCGGTGATGATTTCCTCCTCCAGCGCCTTGTCGTCGGCGCCGCCGGCGAGCAGCGAGAGCGCCTGCATCCTGCCGGTCTGTTCGAAAGCGGCGAGGTATTTTGCGGCGATTTCGGCATCGAGGGAGGACGCATCGGCCTGAAGCAGGCGCGCCGAGAGCTTGACGAAATCGTCTTCGGAGACGCCTTCGGCCGCCATTGAAGGCAGCCCCGTCATAAGGGAAAGCGCGCTGGCGCCGCTGAGCGCCAGCATCCGGCGGCGTGTCAGGCCAGGCGCGGCGGGATGCCTCATCCGGTCGGTCATGTGGTTCCTCCGTTGCATGTCCGACCGGGGCGACGGCCGGCAATTGGGCACACAAATCGCAGAGAAAATGTTTATCCCGACTTAACGGCAGCCTCTCCGCTGGCCGGGTCACTTGCCTGCGCGCATGATTTCGGCTGGAATGGGCCGCTAGAACAATAAACAGCTTCCATGCGACCGGCGAACTGGGGCGTCGCGCATGGCAGCAAGGCACCTGGAGGCCAGCAGCCGCGACTGTGGCGCGAGGCCCTGGGAAATTGGCAGCCGCGCCGAAATGCGGCTCCTCTGGGGGGAGGTGTTAGGCGGATGGTGGATATCCTGATTGCCGAGGACGAGCCGGCTATTCTGGAATCTCTCAATTTCATCCTGGGTCGATGCGGCTGGTCGGTCGATTCCGTTCACGACGGCGACGCCGCCATCGAGGCTGTGCGACGCCTGCGGCCCGGCATGCTGCTGCTGGATATCATGCTGCCCAAGAAGAGCGGCCTGGATGTTCTCAAGGCGATAAGGTCCGACGCGTTCCTCAAGCACGTTCCGGTGCTGATCCTGACCGCGCGCGGGCAGCAATACGACCGGCAGATAGCGACGGAACTGAAGGCGGACGGCTTCGTCACCAAGCCCTATGCCAACAATGACGTGATCCAGGAAGTGCGACGGCTGCTGGGCAGCCCGGCGCAGGGCTGACATGGCGGGCCAGCGCCCGCCGAGGGCGGATGACGACCGCAAACGCGAGGACACCGCCCTCGCCATACCGCTGTTCGGCGCAGTGCTGCTGCTTCCTCCGTTCCTCAATCTCTTCGCCACGCGGACGTTGCTGTTCGGCGTGCCGCTGGAGGTGCTTTACCTCTTCCTTGTCTGGATACTTCTGATCGTCGGCGCGGTGATGACCTCGCGCTTTCTTCCCGCGCGCACCGGCAAAACTCATCCGGGCGACAGCGGTGACGAGATCAGGCCGGGAATCCTGCCGGAGGACGAGTGATGCTGTCTCCGGATTTCGTCATTTTGACAGCCGTGGCCTATGTCGGCCTGCTGTTCGTGCTTGCCTATGTTTCGGACGCACGGGCAAAGCGCGGCAACGCCGGCTTCTTGCGCTCGCCGTTCGTCTACACGCTCTCCATATCCGTCTACTGCACCAGTTGGACGTTCTATGGCGCGGTCGGCACCGCCGCGCGCAGCGGGCTGGAGTTCCTGGCCATCTACATGGGGCCGACGCTCGTTTTCGTCGGCTGGTGGTTCATCCTGCGCAAGCTCATCCGCATCAGCCATTTGCAGCGCATCACCTCGGTGGCTGACCTTCTGTCCTCCCGCTTCGGCAAGTCGAGCCGCCTTGCGGTGCTGGTGACGCTGATCGCTGTGGTCAGCATCACGCCCTACATCGCCCTGCAGCTAAAGGCGATCACCACCTCGATCCAGGCGGTGTCCGTGGCCAAGGGTGGCGGAGACCATCTGGCCGGGCTGGACGATGTCACGCTCGCGCTCGGCGTCGCGGTGGGCATGGCGCTGTTCACCATCCTGTTCGGCACGCGGAACGTCGACGCGCGCGAGCAGCACCACGGCGTGGTCGCCGCCATCGCCTTCGAGGCGGCCGTGAAACTGGTGGCCCTGATCGCCGTCGGCGTCTTCGTGGTGTTCGGCCTGGGCGGCGGCCTGACCGAAGTTTACGCGCGAGCGGTCGAGGCAGGGCTGGACATTCACGAGCGCAGTGAGTTCGGCAGCCGCTGGGTTGTGGTGCTAGTGCTTTCGGCAAGTGCCGCGATCTGCCTGCCGCGCCAGTTCCAGATCACCGTGGTGGAGAATTCCAACGAGGAGCATCTGCGCACGGCTGGCTGGGCGTTTCCGGCCTATCTGTTCCTGATGAGCCTGTTCACCATGCCGATCGCGCTCTATGGCCTGGCCACCATGCCCATCGGCTCCAACCCGGACATGTTCGTGCTTACGCTGCCGATGTCCACGGGGCACGATGGCCTGGCGCTCTTCGCCTTCATCGGCGGCTTTTCGAGCGCCACCTCAATGATCATCGTGGCCTCCATCGCGCTGTCGATCATGGTTTCCAACCACGTGGTGCTGCCGATCGCCCTGCGCCGCTCCGGTAATCTGGCCGATTCGGGCGAGCGCGGCATTGCGCGCCTTCTGCTGCGCAGCCGCCGAATTTCCATCGCGGTAATGCTATTCCTGGGCTTCCTCTATTTCTGGCTGACCGGCGATTCGGATGCGCTGGCGCCGATCGGCCTGATTTCCTTTGCCGGTGTCGCGCAGTTCCTGCCTGCAATGATTGCCGCGCTTTACTGGCGCTCGGCCACGGTGCAGGGCGCGCTGGCCGCAACGCTGATCGGCTTCGCCATCTGGGCGTGGACCGTGTTCCTGCCCAGCTTCGAATCAACCAGCGACACGGTCGCGACGCTGATGGCGGAAGGCCCCTGGGGAATAGGCTTCCTGCGGCCGGAGGCGATGTTCGGCATGAGCGGCCTCGACCCGCTCGTCCACTCGGTGTTCTGGAGCCTGTTCCTCAATGTCGCAACGCTGGTCTGCGTGTCGCTGGCCACGAACCAGACCGCGCTGGAACGCATTCAGGCCGCGCTGTTCGTGGACGTGTTCAAGCGCAGCCCTGGCGCTCAACCGCACATCATCAGGGGCTCGGTGACAACCACGGAACTGTTCTTCGTCGCAGAGCGCGTGCTGGGGTGGAAGCGGGCCAGGGAGCTGTTCGACACTTCCGACGTTCCGCGCGGCGAGGCAGCGGCGCGGCTAGGCGTCTCATCCGAATTCATCGCCAAGCTGGAACGGGAACTGGCCAGTTCCATCGGCTCGGCCTCGGCGCATATCCTGCTCAGCAAGGTGGTCGCCGGCGACATGATCACGCTGGAGGAGGTGATGCAGATCGCCGACGAAACCCAGCAGGTCATCGAATATTCGCACAAGCTGGAACAGACCTCGCAGGAACTGCGCTCGACAGCGCAGCAATTGCAGGAGGCCAACGCGCTTCTGCACGAGCTTCACCGGCAGAAGGACGACTTCCTGTCACAGGTGAGCCACGAGGTTCGCACGCCGATGACTTCAATCCGGTCGTTTTCGGAAATTCTGCTCACCGATGCCGACCTGAACCAGGGACAGAGAACGCGCTTCGTGACCACGATCCACAATGAAAGCGTGCGTCTGACCAAGCTGCTGGACGAGATTCTCGATCTCAGCGCGCTGGAACATGGCGAGCGCGACTGGGAAGACGTGCCCGTGGACGCCGAGCAGGTGCTGGACCGCGCCGTTGCCGTTTGCGAGGCGCTTGCCCGCCAGCGGGCATTGTCGGTGGAATATGGACGAAGGGCGGAGCGCGGGCCGGTTTCCACCGATGCGGACCGGCTGAGCCAGGTGTTCATCAACATCATCGCCAACGCCATCTCGCACAATGATTCGCCAGCACCCCGGGTGCGCATCGAGAGCCGGATCGAGGCCGGTCGCTATGTGGTCGACATTTCCGACAACGGCTCCGGAATACCCGAGGAGTTTCGCAGGAACATATTCGACAAGTTCGTGCGCGCCGGGCGCATGGAGCACTCCTCCATCGCCACACGCGGGCTGGGGCTGGGGCTGAACATCAGCCACAAGATCGTGGAAAAGATGAACGGCTCGTTGGAACTGGCTCAGGGGCCGCTTCCCGGTGCGTGCTTCCGCATCACGCTTCCGCTGCGCCGCGAGACTGTCGCGGTCGCCGAGTAGGCCCTCAGGTCGCTGCCATGGCTGCCATTTCCTGCCGATGCGCGCAGTCCTGCCGGGTGCAAAGGCGACAGGAAGGCCCCACCAGCTTCGGCTCGTATGACAGGTCGAGGCCACGGCCGTAGACGGTGCGGTCGGCATGCAGGATGTCGCAAGCCAGCATGACGGAGAAGACCAGCGGCTGTTCCTGATAGGCCGAAACGCGCTTGGTCACCGCCCGGGCCAGCAGCAGGTAGCGCCCGCCATTGGTGAATTCGCAGACCTGC
>JAEWHN010000291.1 GCA_023387775.1 Pseudomonadota bacterium
ATCCTGCTGATCGCGGTGCTCGGCACCGGCCTCACTTCGGTGGTGATCGCCATCACCGTCATCGACTGGACCCGATTCTGCCGCGTCGTGCGCGCCGAGACGCTCAACCAGTCGCACATGGATTATGTCGCGAGCGCGCGCGTCGCAGGTTTCACGCGCCTGCGCACGCTGGTTGTCGAGATCCTGCCCAATGTGCTGCCTGTCATCATCGCTCTGTGGACGCTGGAAATGGGCATCGCCGTGATCGTCGAGGCGATCTTGTCCTTCGTCAATCTCTCGGTGTCGACCGACTCGCCAACTTGGGGCGGCATGATCGCCGAAGGGCGGCTGACCATCTATCAGGCCTGGTGGGTGCTGGCCTTTCCACTCGCCGCCCTCTTCCTCACCGTGCTCTGCTTCGCCCAGCTCGGCGAAGGCCTGCGCGACCGCTTCGATCCGGTGCTGAGATGAATGCCTTTCTCGAAATCCGCAACCTCTCGGCAGCGCTGCGCGGCACCGGGCAACGGCTCCTGCGCTCGGTGAATATCGACGTCATGCCGGGCAGCGTGCGCGGGCTGGTAGGCGAGAGCGGCGCAGGCAAGAGCATGATCGGCAAGGCCGTGCTCGGCGTTCTGCCGAAGGCGGTCGAGATCGTCGAGGGCGAAATCCTTCTCGAAGGCATCGACCTGCTCAAGACATCGCCCGCAACCCGGCGCCGCCTGATCGGCGCGAAAACGGCGCTGATCCCGCAGGACCCGCTGACCGCGCTCAACCCGTCGCGGCGGGTCGGCCGTCAGGTCACCGATCGGCTGGTTGATATCCTCGGTTGGAACAGGGCACGTGCGAACATCCGGGCGTTGGAGATGCTTGCCGAAGTGCGCTTTCCCGAGCCCGAGCGGGTGATGCGGCTCTACCCCCACGAACTGTCGGGCGGCATGCGCCAACGCATCCTGATCGCGTCCGCCTTCGCCGCCGAGCCGAAGCTGATCGTCGCCGACGAACCCACCACGGCGCTCGATGTCACCGTCCAGAAGCAGATCCTGCTTCTCATCTCCGAACTTCAGTCGCGCCATGGCACTGCATTGCTGTTCGTCACCCACGATCTTGGCGTGGTGGCCAAGATCTGCGACCGTCTTTCCGTGCTCTACGCCGGCAAGGTCGTAGAGGACACGGCGGTGGACCATTTCTTTGCAACGCCCCGCCATCCCTACAGCGCCGCGCTGCTCGCGGCCACGCCGCGCCACACCGATCCCGCTTCCTCGCTCCAGCCCGTGCCACGCCCGGTGCTGGACGCCGTCGCGTCCGAGATCGCCGAGACCGACAAGGTCTGGAGGTCCCATGCCTGACCCTCTGTTTTGCATCGAGAACCTGCACGTCGGCGTGCCGGACATGACGCGCAAACCGCTGTTCGGCGCCGCGCCGCGCCTCGAGATCCTGAAAGGGGTCAGCTTTGACATGCCGCGCGGCACTGTGCTGGGCATCGTCGGCGGCTCGGGCTCCGGCAAGTCGACACTGGGCCGCACGCTGGTGCGGCTGATGGAACCGACGGGCGGACGCATCGTCTTCAACGGACGGGACATCACGCATTTGTCGGGCGCGGAGATGAGGCCGCTGCGCCAGCGCATCCAGATGATCTTCCAAGATCCGATGTCGTCGCTCAATCCGCGTCTGACGGTGGGCCGGATCGTCGCGGCCCCGCTCGGCGCGGCGAGCCTCGACCCGCGCGTGGCACAGGCGCTCGAGCAGGTGGGGCTTCCGGCATCCTTCGCCCGGCGTTACCCACACGAGCTTTCAGGCGGTCAGCGCCAGCGCGTCGGCATCGCCCGCGCCATCGCGATGCGGCCCGACTTCATCCTCGCCGATGAGATCGTCTCCGGCCTCGACGTGTCATCGCAGGCCCAGGTGCTGCTCCTTCTCGAAGGACTGGTGAAGGAACTGGGGCTGACGCTCGCCTTTATCAGCCATGATCTGTCGGTCATCCGGCGCTTGTGCGAGCGCGTGATCGTCATGGAGGCAGGGTTGATCGTCGAAGATGCAGCGACATCCGAACTTTTCCACAGCCCCCGCCATATCTATACGCGCGAACTTCTTGACGCCATTCCCGTGCCCGACCCATCGGTCAGGTGGTAGCGGATTGAAAGTCGGTCAGGGCCTATAGCAGGAGTTCAGCCGCTATCGGCGGTGCGACCTTTGGCTGTCTCTTCCGTAATGCGGATGGTCGCGCACAATGCCGCGTTGCGGGGCGTAGGACGCCCAATTTTCTGCCTTCGCTCTGGATCGCGCGGCGTTATCAGTTGTCAGCAGTTTGCGTCCGGCATGCCCGCCCGCTGTCAGCTACAAGCGCCATCGTTTCCCACCGCAGGTCATCGCCCATGCGGTTTGGCTGTACTTTCGGTTTCCACTCAGCCTACGCTGGGGTCGAGGAGATGCTGCTGGAACGCGGTATCGTTGTCTTTTACGAGACGATCCGCAAATGGGGAAAGAAGTTCGGGGGCAATTTCGCTCGCCATCTGCGCCGCAAACAGCCCAGCAGAAACGATGTCTGGCACCTCGATGAGGTCGTCATCAGCATTGCTCGGCTCAACAATCAACCATTGGTCATCCGTCGAATTCGATGGGTATTGGCTACCGTTCATCCCTTACCTCCGTTCATCGGGAGGCAGAGACACCGTTATCTTGCATCCTCTTAGAACCGCAAGGTGAAGTTGCCCTTGACAGTATTGTCGTGGACTTTGTCGGCAAACTGACCGGTCCAGGAGATGCCGAGCGAGGCGTTGGGCGCGACCGCAAGGTCGAGGCCGGCTTCGGCGACGAGGGCATCGCGGGCAATCGGCGAGCCCGCCAGCGCAAACGCCGCCCCGCCCGACTGAAAGGCGAGCACCGCGACCGGCGTAATATCGCCGAACGCATGCCGCCAGCCCAGAGTGCCGCGCGCCCGCAGCGCATCGGTCAACGCCATGGAGCCGCGCACACCTAGCGTGGTGTAGGTGGTGTCGAGTTTGCTCGATTGCTTCAGGCGCAGCGCCGCAAATATGATGCTTTCTAACTGCGTCGCAAGGGGGGCTGCTCAGTGTTTGCGATAATGGCAACCGATGTCTGGCGGGAATCTTCCATGTGTCTTCGAATTGAACCAGCGCGGCATCGATCATGGTCGTCGCGGATGACAGGCGTGAGTCTGTTTTTAAGAGTACTGACCATGCTGGGATGTTTTCTGGCAGGCACCCAGGCAGTCTTCGGGCAAGCGGGCTCGTCGAACGAGGTTGGTGACAAGGCGGACATTGTCGAGGAGCTACGCATGATGGCTCTCGAACAGATCGAAAAGCGCAAACTGCGTTCTCTTGTGCTGCAGGTGCTTGTCGACGGCGAGGAACTGATCACTCTGGCTGAGGGGGAGGCTATGACCGGCGTACCGGTCACTCGTGACGGGCATTTTCGCAATGGCGCGGTAGCGATCACCTACGTCGCGGCGATCCTCCTCAAGCTTCACGAGGCCGGTGTAGTCGACCTTGATGAGCCGATTGCGCATTGGCTTCCCGATTTGCCCGCCGCTAGCAAGGCCACACCGCGCATGCTCGCCAATATGACCGCAGGCTATCCGGATTATGTCGCCAACCAGAGTTTTGAAGACGCGTCCATAGCGGACCCTTTCCGGAACTGGACGGCGGAGGAGCGAATCTCCGTTAGTACCGGTATGCCGCGCCTTTTCGAACCCGGGACGAATTGGGACTATTCGCACAGCGGATACGTCATTCTCGGCCGTGTCCTTGAAAAGGCGAGCGGCCGGAGCATGAGCGCGCTCATGGAGGAATATATCCTGAAGCAACTTGGTCTGGCGAATACCCACTCCATACAAACCGCGCAAATGCCCTTCCCGGCGATCCACGCTTTCAGCGGAGAGCGCGGGATCTACGAGGATTCCACCTACTGGAACCCGTCCTGGACCGTCACCGAGGGGGCTGTTCAAGTGACGACGATTGACGACATGACGAAGAGTTTTGATCTGATTGTCGGGGACGCTCGTGTCCTGGGCGCTTCTGCGCGTGCCGCAATGATCGAACCTTCCCTCGTGGGCTTTGGCACCGTCCTCGAAGGATGTCGCTCCTGTCACAAGCTGACGGCTGACTTCAACTACGGGCTCGGGGTCTTTCTGGAGGGGGACTGGGTGTTTCAGACGCCGTTGTTCGGCGGCTATGCATCTTCGGTGGCAACGCTTCCAGCCGAACGTTCGCCGACAGGCAAGCGGATCACCATCGCCACCGCGGTAACCATGCGCGAAAACGCTTATTCGGACTGGATGCGGGACTTCCGAACTGGGCCAACGAACTGACAAAAACCATGGCCGCGCGGCTTGTTCCCGCCAACCCGCCTCCGCCGTTTCATTAAAAGGTATAAAGGAAATCGGTCCGCTCTTGGCGTATGAGAACTTTGATGGGGACTTCGCTATGTTTGTTCGATCCAACAAGCCATTGACCGGATGTGTATGGGCTGTCTTGCTCTGGTTGGTGGCGAGTGGGCCGGCTCTGGCGCAGCAAAGCGGCATCGAGGTTGGAAAGACGCCGAACCAGGATGTGATGGCGCTGGAGAAAGATAACCTTGCAAAAGCGCTCGCCGCGCTGGCCGACAATGTGGCCGAGATCCTCAAGCAGAGCGGCGTTCCCGGAGCAGCGGTTGCTGTTGTCCATGACGGCAAAACAATTTTTGCGCAAGGATTTGGCACCCGGGAAATTGGCAAGGAAAAGCCCGTCGCCCCTGAAACGGTGTTCCAGATCGCATCGGTTTCAAAGTCGCTGACGGCAACGATCGTTGCGACACAGGTCAGCAATGGCGTTGTTTCATGGGACGATCGGGTCGTTCGCTTTCTTCCCGATCTCAAGCTGAGCGAACCCTATGTCACGGCCCATGCAACGATCGGTGATTTCATGGCTCATCGGACGGGCTTGCCATTCGCTGCAGGTGACGATTTGGAGGATCTTGGCTTCCCGCGCAAGGAGATCATCGCACGAATTGGCCAATTGCCGCTCGATGCGTTCCGGACCTCCTACCATTATGCGAATTTCGGAACGACGATCGGTGCTGAGGCCGTTGCCGCCGCCGCAGGAAAAAAATGGGAAGTGCTTGCTAAGGAAGCATTGTTCAAGCCGCTGGGCATGGCTTCCACCAGCGCGCGGCACGATGATTTTCTGGCCCGAGAGAACCGCGCCATGCTGCATGCCCGCGAGGGCGGACGCTTCCAGCCACTCTTTGACCGGAATCCCGACGAACAATCGCCGGCAGGCGGTGTTTCGTCCAATGTGCTTGATCTTGCGGAATGGCTGAAGCTGCTGCTCGCCGGCGGACGGTATGAAGGAAAGCAGCTTGTTTCAACCGAAGCGCTGTTGCCGGCGTTGAGTCCTCATGCTTTCAGTGCTCCCGGGAATGCCATGGACGCGCGATCCGGCTTTTACGGCTACGGTTTCAATGTCGGCGTCAATGCCAATGGCCGCCCCGTCATGAATCACTCCGGCGCTTTCCTGCTTGGCGCGGCCACGTTCTTTCAGGTCATTCCTTCGGCCGATGTCGGCATTGTGGTTCTCACCAATGGCGCTCCGGTTGGCGCAGCCGAAGCGATTGGTGTCCAGTTTATGGAAACCATGCAATATGGCGAGCCGACGCGCGACTGGTACGCTGCCTTCAATGGCCTGATGAGCGGGCTCTTCGACCCGGAAGGAGATCTGGCCAACATGCAGCCC
>JAEWHN010000323.1 GCA_023387775.1 Pseudomonadota bacterium
GCTACCGGCTGGCGACGGTTTCCGTCGGCAACCCAGCCAGCCTATCCGTCTTCAGCCAAGGCGCCGAGAAGACCGTGGAGATCACGCCGGTGCGGCCGCCGGAGGGCGCTTCCGCCGCCCCGATAAAGATCGAGGGGGCTAGCCCCTTCGCCGGCGCCAAGGTGGCAGCACTTTCGCCGCGCCTTGCGCAGCGGCTCGGCATGCCCACCGAACTCAAGGGCGTCACGGTCGTTGACATCCAGCGCAATTCGCCCGCCGCGCAGCTCGGGCTGCGGCCTCGCGATGTCGTGCGCGAGGTGAACGGCCAGGCCATAGACACGCCCGACACGCTGAAGCAAGCTGCAGCGGAGAAAACCCGCCGCTGGCGGCTTACGCTGGAGCGCAACGGGCAGCTCCTGCGGCAAGTTCTGATTTACTGAGGAACCAGGAAGATATGGCCGATCTGTTCCAGGCCGCCGAACCTGAAAGGGCGCCGCCCGGGCGGCCTCTGGCCGATCGGCTGCGCCCGGCAAGCCTCGCCGAGGTCGTCGGCCAGGAGCACCTGACCGGCGAGGACGGCGCACTGACGCGGATGATCCGCTCCGGCTCGCTGGGCTCCATGATCTTCTGGGGCCCGCCCGGCACGGGCAAGACCACCGTGGCGCGGCTGCTCGCCGGCGAGACGGATCTGGCCTTCGAGCAGATTTCGGCGATCTTTTCCGGCGTCGCGGACCTGAAGAAGGTGTTCGACACCGCGCGACTTCGCCGCGCCAACGGCCGCCAGACGCTGCTTTTCGTCGACGAGATCCATCGCTTCAACCGTGCCCAGCAGGATTCTTTCCTCCCGGTCATGGAGGATGGAACCGTCGTGCTGGTCGGCGCCACCACCGAAAACCCGTCTTTCGAGCTCAACGCCGCGCTCCTGTCGCGGGCGCGGGTGCTGGTCTTCCGTTCTCTCGGCGAGGACAGCATCGGCAAGTTGCTGGAGCGCGCCGAACACGCCGAAGGCAAGGCGCTGCCGCTTGACGATGAGGCGAGGGCGGTGCTTGTCCGCATGGCCGACGGTGACGGCCGTGCCTCTCTCACGCTTGCGGAAGAAGTCTGGCGCGCGGCAAAGCCCGGCGAGATATTCGATGCCGAGGCCTTGCAGCGCATCGTGCAGCGGCGCGCGCCGATCTACGACAAGGGCCAGGACGGCCACTACAATCTGATCTCCGCGCTGCACAAGTCGGTGCGGGGCTCCGACCCCGATGCCGCGCTCTACTATCTTTGCCGCATGTTCGATGCCGGCGAGGACCCGCTCTATATCGGCCGCCGGCTGGTGCGGATGGCGGTGGAGGACATTGGCCTGGCAGACCCGCAGGCGCTGGTCATCGCCAACGCCGCCAAGGACGCCTATGACTATCTCGGGTCGCCCGAGGGCGAGCTCGCCTTCGCGCAGGCATGCGTCTATCTGGCCACGGCTCCGAAGTCGAACGGGGTCTACACGGCCTTCAAGGGCGCCATGCGTGCAGCCAAGGAATATGGCTCGCTGCTGCCGCCGCGCCATATTCTCAATGCGCCAACCAAGCTCATGAAAGAAGAGGACTACGGTAAGGGCTATCTCTACGACCACGACATGCCCGAGGCGTTTTCCGGCCAGGACTATTTCCCCGAGAAGATGGGCCGCCACACCTTCTACGATCCGCCCGAACGCGGCTTCGAACGCGAGATCAGGAAGCGTCTGGACTATTGGGCAAAACTGCGAAGCGAGAGGGCGCGCGGCAAGTAGCGGCCGTCGGGGCTGGCATTTGTTCCGCGAATTTCGTAAACAGCGCCATCGTTCCCGCTATTCCCGGTAAGCAATATGGACAGGAAGTCGCTCAAGACCATACGCAAGGTCGGCCTCGCAATAGTCGCCTTGGCGCTGGCCTTCTACTTCATTCCGATCATAACCGCGCTGTTCATCCTGTGCGGGCTCATCGACGTCCTCCGCAACGACCGTAAGAACGGTCGGCTTTTCAGCCTCTACTTTGCCGGCAACGGGTTGTTCACCTGGCTGTTGTCGCCGCTGAACCTTCTGGTCGATCTCCTGTCCTACAAGAACTGGGGCGTGTGGAAGCTGGAACAGTTTCCCGACGACTACCGCCGCGAGGTCGAGGAGGTTCTGGACGTCTTCAAGAACCGGCAGGCCGAGATCATCGCCGACATCGACGCCCATTTCGAAAGCGGCCGGCGCGGCATGTATGTCTTCCAATGGTACGGCAAGCAGCACATCGACAACGTTCCGGAGTTCAACCGGAAGTTCAAATACATCCGCACGATTGCCGTGTCGGTCTTCAGCGGCCGTGAATCCACCTCCTATCACTTCGGGCCGCTGCGGCTCACGCTGCGCGTGCTCTACAATCTGAGGCCGGCAAAGACCGACCAGATCTTCATCGAATGTGGCGACGCCAAGCAGTTCTGGTATCAGGACCCGTTGTTCATCTTCGACGACACGCTGCTGCACCGTTCGGTGAACGAGCATGATGGCCGCCGCTACTGCGTTTTCATGGACGTCATCCGCCCCTCTCCGGTGCCGGGCGTCCTGTCCATGATGCTGGCTGGCATTTCGATCAGCGTCGACCGCATGAAGTCGATCTTCTACAAGAACTGGAAGATGATCGGCTCGCGCGACCCCAAGGCCGCACCTGCCAAATAGGCGGAGCGTGGGCGCGGCCCATTGAACATTGCTGCGAAAGGTGCGAACCGCTATTCGCAACGACATGACAGAAACATCGCGGTGGCACCGCCCACGGTTCCAGGCGAACGTTTCGGTTCGCTTGTCGCCGTGGGCGTCAGCTTTTCGGCGCCGCAGGAACTCGGCCCCTGTATTTGCAGCGGGCGAAACGGACTTATCAAATGGCAGGCGTAGAGCAGATCAAGGTTGAATCCGGCGAGGCGGGCATGCGGCTCGACCGCTGGTTCAAGACGCATTTTCCGGGATTGGGTTTCGTGCAGCTTCAGAAGCTGTTGCGCTCCGGTCAGGTCCGCATCGACGGCGGCCGCGCCAAGGCCGACACGCGCGTGGAGCCGGGCCAGATGGTGCGCGTGCCGCCGCTGGATGTCGACAAGAAGGGCGAGGGCCCGCTGACCGCGCGCACGATGCGCAACCAGGACGACGGCGACGTGCTGGCCCAGATGCTGCTCTACGAAGACCCGAAAGTTTTCGTGTTCAACAAGCCGGCGGGGCTAGCCGTGCAGGGCGGCTCGGGCGTGTCGCGCCATGTCGACGACATGCTCGAAGCCTGGCGGAACAAGAAGGGCGAGAAGCCGCGCCTTGTCCACCGGCTCGATCGCGACACTTCGGGCGTGCTGGTGGTGGCGCGCACGCGCCTTGCTGCGATGAAACTCGCCGAAGCATTCCGCGGACGTGATGCCAAGAAGACCTATTGGGCGCTGGTCAAGGGCGTGCCCAAGAAGCGCGAAGACAAGATTTCCACCTGGCTGATCAAGGAAGCGACGCCGGATGGCGACCGCGTGCGGGTGGCCAAGCAT
This sequence comes from Pseudomonadota bacterium, assembly GCA_023387775.1. Taxonomy (GTDB): domain Bacteria; phylum Pseudomonadota; class Alphaproteobacteria; order Rhizobiales; family Rhizobiaceae; genus Pseudaminobacter. The sequence goes on from JAEWHN010000323.1 coordinate 3,496, forward strand.
GGCGAGCGCGGCGCCGACCACGCCGTGTCCTACTATCGCGTCATCGAGCAGGCGGCGCAGCGCCTGGCCTGGCTGGAAATGGAGCCGCATACTGGCCGCACCCACCAGCTGCGCGTGCACGCCGCCCATATCGGCTGCCCGATCATCGGCGATCCGAAATATTTTGAGGCCGACACCAACTGGGATTTTCCCGGCGGCATGCAGAACCGCCTGCATCTCCATGCGCGGCGCATCCGTATTCCGCATCCCGACGGCGGGGTGATCGACGTCACCGCACCGCTGCCGCCGCATATGCGTCAGAGCTGGAACCTGCTCGGCTTCGAGGAGGCCAGCGGCGAGGAAGAGGCTTGAGCCGGGCTACACACCCGCAGCCAATTGGAACGCAATCGCAGGGCCTCGGCGCTTTCTCCGGCGCCGGTGCTTCGGGTTGGGCAATCTGACGGCTAAGCCTATATAATCTGCGATTGCCGCGCGGTCGCCCGAGGCGATCGCGCGGGCACCGTAGCGGACAGTAAGGCTGGCATGCAGCCGCTGCCGATTTGAGGATACAATGCGCGACCTTCTGAACGATCTCGAAGCCCACGATCTCTTGTCCGATCCCGACCCGGTGCGACGGGCGCAGGGCCAGCTCAAGCGGCAGCTGCCCAAACGCTTCTACAAGGAGGTCTCGGTCGCTCCGGTGGACGAAGGCTTTGCCGTGCAGCTCGACGGCAAGTCGGTGCGCACCCCCACCAAGGCACTTCTCGCCTTGCCCACCGCCGCGGCGGCGGAGCTTGTCGCGAAAGAGTTCGCCGCGCAGGAAGAGCATATCGACCCGATGACCATGCCTGTCACGCGGCTGGTCAACACGGCCATCGACGGCGTCGCCACCGATCCGCAGGCCGTGCTGGAGGACATTTTGCGCTTCGCCTCCTCCGACCTTCTCTGCTACCGCGCCGAAGCTCCCGAGGGGCTGGTCGCGCGCCAGAACGAGGCCTGGGACGGCGTGCTTGACTGGGCGCGTGCCTCGCTCGGAGCGCGCTTTGCGCTGGCCGAGGGCGTCATGCATGTGGAGCAGCCGCGCGAGGCGATCGGCGCCATCGGCATCCATCTCAGCCAGCGCAGCGAGCCGATGCGGCTCTCCGCCATGCATCTCATGACCACGCTGACCGGCTCAACGCTGCTGGCGCTGGCGGTTGAGACCGGCGAACTGACCGCGGAAGAAGCCTGGGCTGCCGCGCATGTCGACGAGGACTGGCAGATCGAGCAATGGGGCCAGGATGCCGAGGCGATCGCGCGCCGCAACAACCGCAAGCGCGACATGATGGCGGCCGTTGAACTGCTCGAAGCGCTCAAGGCTTAGCCTTCGTCGCATCGCATTTTTCCGCCGCACTGGCGGAAACAAAAAACCCCGGCTCTCGCCGGGGTTTCTCGTTTCTGCATCAGGTACTTACACCGAGTAGTACATGTCGAACTCGACCGGATGCGGCGTCATTTCGAAGCGCATCACCTCGGCCATCTTCAGCTCGATGAAGCTGTCGATCTGGTCGTCGTCGAACACGCCGCCGGCCTTCAGGAAGCCGCGGTCCTTGTCCAGGCTCTGCAGCGCCTCGCGCAGCGAACCGCACACGGTCGGGATCTTCTTCAACTCCTTCGGCGGCAGGTCGTACAGATCCTTGTCCATCGGCTGGCCGGGGTGGATCTTGTTCTTGATGCCGTCCAGGCCGGCCATCAGCAGGGCTGCGAAGGCGAGGTAGGGGTTCGCGCCCGGATCGGGGAAGCGGATTTCCACGCGCTTCGCCTTGGGCGAGGAGCCCAGGGGGATGCGGCAGGAGGCCGAGCGGTTGCGGGCCGAATAGGCCAGCAGCACCGGCGCCTCATAGCCCGGAACCAGACGCTTGTAGGAGTTGGTCAGCGGGTTGGTGAAGGCGTTGATGGCCTTGGCGTGCTTGATGATGCCGCCGATGAAGTAGAGGCAGCTTTCCGACAGGCCGGCATATTCGTTCCCCGCGAAGGTCGGCTTGCCTTCCTTCCAGATCGACATGTGCACATGCATGCCCGAGCCGTTGTCGCCGAACACCGGCTTCGGCATGAAGGTGGCCGTCTTGCCATAGGCGTTGGCAACCTGATGCACGACATATTTGTAGAGCATCATCTTGTCGGCGTTGCGCACCAGCGCGTCGAACTTCACGCCAAGCTCGTGCTGGCCGGCGGCCACCTCGTGGTGATGTTTTTCCACCCGCACGCCCATCTCGGTCAGCACGGTCAGCATTTCCGAGCGCATGTCCTGCGCGGAATCGATCGGCGGAACCGGGAAATAGCCGCCCTTGATGCGCGGGCGGTGGCCAAGGTTGCCGGTCTCGTAGTCGGTGTCGTCATTCGACGGAAGCTCGGTCGAGTCGAGCTTGAAGCCGGTGTTGTAGGGATCGGCCTTGTACTTCACATCGTCGAACACGAAGAATTCGGCTTCTGGGCCGACGAAAATGGTGTCGCCGATGCCCTCGGCCTTCATATAGGCCTCGGCCTTCTTGGCAATGCTGCGCGGGTCGCGGTTATAGGCTTCGCCCGAAACCGGGTCGAGCACGTCGCACAGGATGACCATGGTCGACTGCGCGAAGAAAGGGTCCATGTGGACAGTCTCAGGGTCCGGCATCAGCAGCATGTCGGACTCGTTGATGGCCTTCCAGCCACCGATCGACGAGCCGTCGAACATGACGCCATCGGCGAACATGTCCTCATCGACCTCGGCAATGTCCATGGTGACGTGCTGCAGCTTGCCCTTGGGGTCGGTGAAGCGCAGGTCAACAAACTTGACGTCGTTGTCCTTGATCTGCCGGAGAATGTCTTTGGCTGTCGTCATGTCATGCTTTCCTATGTGATGACGTTAAAACTTGGGGGGATGAAAAGGTTGCGGCCGGGTCAGATCGCGTCGGGGCCGGTCTCGCCGGTGCGGATGCGCACGACTTCTTCGATGTTGGAGACGAAGATCTTGCCGTCGCC
>JAEWHN010000408.1 GCA_023387775.1 Pseudomonadota bacterium
GAGCGAAAGCGGGCGCAGCACCGTGCCTCGCGTCGGGTGGCTCTCCAGAACGCCGTCCCTCACCAAGTCCTTGATGGCTTCCCGGATAGGCGTCCGGCCAAATCCCAATTGTTCAGCCAGCCTGCGCTCGGAAAGCGCCTGGTCTTCTGAAATCGCTCCGCTCAGGATCAGCTCAACCAGCCGATCGTAAGCGCGTTCACTGTCGAGTCGTTCTATTGGCATGGCATTGGTATACCAGTCTCGGAGCGATGGAATGTCAAGCAGTTTTCTCATGAGGCGCAAATGATGCTTTCCTGCACGCCAACGGGAGCTTAGCTCGGAGTCCTCCTGGCAATTTCAGCTTACGTTGATCGTCAGCTTCGGGGCCGTGTATGGACGGCTCTCCGTTGGCAAGGGGTTCTTTGAGCATTGCCTTCGCTGGTTGGTGCGGCCATGTATCCGACCTGTAGGTGCGGCCTTTCATGCGCCGCTGGCCATAATGCCATTCGCGCGACTCAGGTCCCGATCGAAAGCTCGCACTCGAAGTGCACTCGTCAGCCCCTCCTTGGGGCCGAGATGCAACGTTCCTCAGCGACGGCGCCTTGTACGCCCGCATCAGCTGGTGGCCCTTAGCGGCAATGAACCCCAACTCCACCGAAGCTAATTTCCAGCAGGTTTTAAGATGTCCTTTCTCGAACAGGCCTGTGGTGCGCGTGCGGCAGCGCTAGCGTGAGGTCGCCACGGCAAACCACATGGCAACCAAGGCCAGAAGCGCCGACAGAACCCTGCGAGCGAACTGCTCGCGGCGGGGGTCGTTCAGCATCGGTTCAAGCGCGCCCGCAATCAGCACGATCAGCAGATGCACAACGGTTGCCACGCCGACATAGATGCCCGTCAGGGCCATGGCCTGGGCCATCGGCGGCGTTTCCAGGTCCATGAAGGTCGGGAGCACGGCCACGTAGAAAATGGCCGCCTTCGGGTTGAGCAGATTGGTGATCAGGCCGCGCAGGAAATATTTGCCGCCGGTCACGTCCCCATTGACCTCGCCGGCGCCGCCCGAGCGCCATCCGTCCACGGCCAGGTAAAGCAGGAACAGAACGCCCGACCAGCGAAGAATGTCGTAGAGCAGATTGGAGGTCTGGACGAGTTCGGCCACGCCGAAGGCCGCGACCGCGCCGATCAGCGCGAGGCCAAGAGCAACCCCGGCCACGGTCGCGAATCCGGCGCGCCGCCCGTCACTTGCAGAAACCAGGGCCAGATAGGTCATGTTCGGCCCCGGCGTCACTTCGATCAGAAACGACGTCAGCAAAAACGACGCGGCGGTGGAGGCGGAGATCAATGAGGTGTCCATCATCAGCACCTCGATAGCCGGTTTCGACTGGCGCCGGAAGGTGCCGCCACAGCCGCCAAGGCCAGCATCCGCCGCCGCTCCGGCAAGGGCCGGTCACCCTTTATGCGGGGGATTGTTCTCGGTACATGCCGGAGATGCAGCGCTCTGCATTTCATCCGCCTTCATCGCGTCCGCGTAGCGGGCGGGCGAAGCCCGCATAGAGAAGTGCGGTCACGGCAATGCAGGCGAGATGCATGACCGCGCCGCTGCCAAAGCTTTCACTCCAGCCGTGCAGCAGCGCCATGGCGAACGGGCCGAACACGGCGATCAGGTAGCCGCCGCCCTGCATGAGGGCCGCAAGCGCCCCCGCCTGTTCAGGCCGCGGCAGATGGTCGAGTGCCGTCACGATCACCAGGGGAAAGCTGCCGCGGGCCCCTGCCGACCTGCGGGTTTCGCGACATCTTCTAGCTTCTGGATGCGGCGCGCGCCTGCCACGCGCGGTAGAGGTGGCCGTCGCCCTCGGCCTGGTGAGGGCGGTGAGTGATCGAAGCCCAGCCCTGTTTCTCCAGCGGCTGGGACAATTCGGCGGCGATGTCCGCCGTGGAGAGGCCGAAGGGCTCGGCCTGTTCGTTCGAATAGGCAAACACGATATCCCTGACCCCAGCCATGCGCATCGCGGCCATGCACATCGGGCAAGGCTGTCCGCTTGCATAGACGGTGCAATCGTCGAGGCGCGGCGATCCCAGCGCACTTCCCGCGGCCCTGAGGGCAAGCAGTTCGGCATGGGCGGTGGGGTCGTTGTCGGCCTGGATGCGGTTCACCCCGCGCGCGATCACCTCGCCGTCCCTGACCACGACGGCGCCGAAGGGCCGCCCGCCCTGCTCGACATTGGCAAAGGCGAGAGCGATGGCTTCGTCCAGGAACTTGTCGATGTCGGTCATTTCGCCATCCCTTGCTTTCAATTGTTTCTCGCAGCCGCTGCTGCCCCCGCCCGGTCGCATCTGGTTAGCGCTTGTGCGCACCATGCGTAAACCCTCCGGTCGGGATCAAATGATGGTGATAGGGTACCGCCTTGCGTGAAAATGCACGAGGCCGCTCTAGCTCAAGGAACGCGTGGGGCACACACCAGGATCAGTCGGAGGATGTCATGATTGGAAAAGTCGTGGCCGCGGCTTCCCTCGTCGCCGTCTTTGCAATTCCCGCATTTGCGGCGAACCAGTATTGGGTCGCCAAGGATCCCACTTCGAATCGGTGCCAGGTCGTGGGAACGAAACCTGACGGCAAGAAGCTGACGGACGTGGGAACCAAGCCCTATGCAAACAGGGCGAATGCGGAACGGGCGCTGAAGGAACTTTCCGCCTGCAAGTGATTGCAGGCTACGCGGTGAGCGGGGAGCGCCGGCGCTTGTTCTCGTAGAGAGCGCGGTCGGCCTCCTCCAGCGCGTCCCGGAAGCTCATGCCCGGCCTGCAGGCGCAATAGCCGCAGGTGACCGAGACCTCGACCGGCGCTTCTGAGCCTGTCGACCACGTTCGCGACTGCTGCCTCGATCCCCTTCCTTCGAGACAAGCTTCCCGTCCAGCTTGACGAAGGCGCCCTTTCATGCGCCTGCCGTGCGTGCCTCCTCGTAGGCGGCCTAGAGCTCATGCAGCACCGAGCGCGCCGGACGGGGCGCTCCCAGGTGCAGATGGCGCAGCTCATCCATGAAGGCGTGCCACAGTGGCGCCCCCCCCTTTTCCAGAAGTTCCGCGCGCACCGAAAGCTCCTCGCTGGCTTGCGTGTGCCGCCGGCCCCAGGCACCCATCTGCACCAGCAAGGGCACGAGCTGGATGGCCGCTTCCGTCAGGCTGTAGATCGCTTTCTGCTTGTGCTCCGGGTTCGGGCGCCGCGTCAGCAGGCCTGAAGCGGTCAGCCGCTTCAGGCGGTCAGCCAGGATGTTCGAGGCGATGCCTTCCTCGCTCTGCGCCAGCAGCTCGCCATAGCTGCGCCTGTTGCCGAACATCACGTCGCGGATCACGATCAGGCTCCAGCGGTCGCCGAGCTGTTCGAGCGTCAGGTTGATCGGGCAACCGGATCGCCCTGTCTGCGGCATGGCCGTCTCCCGGAATCTCCACTTGCAAGTTGCAAGCAGCGCCATTATCACTCAACCACTTGCATTATGCAACTTGGGAGCCAACCACGATGTCGCTTGCGCTCTACGGTCATCCCTTTTCCTCCTACACGCAGAAGGTGCTGCTGGCGCTTTACGAGAACGGCACGCCCTTCGAGTTCCGCTGCATCGGGCCGGACACGCCCGAGCATGCGGCCGAGTGGCTGCGGCGCTGGCCGCTGCGCAAATTCCCGCTTCTGGTCGACGGCGAGCAGAATATTGTCGAGACCAGCATCATCATCGAATATCTGCAGCTCGCGCGTCCCGGTCCGGTCCGCCTGCTGCCGGAGGACCCGATGGCTGCGCTGAACGTGCGCTTTCTCGACCGCTTCTTCGACCTGCATGTGATGAACGCCGCCCAGCACGCGGTGGACGGCGCGCTGACGGGTGACCCCGTGAAGCGCCAGGATGGACTGGCGCTTTCCAGAGAAAAGCTGGAGCTCGCCTACGCTTGGCTCGAAGGGCACCTCTTGGGCAGGACCTGGGCCGCCGGCGAGGACCTCACGCTGGCCGACTGCGCGGCCGCACCCTCCCTGTTCTACGCGGACTGGACGCACCGGATTTCTGAGGCGTTTCCCGTGCTGCGCGCCTACCGGGCCCGGTTGCTTGCCCGCCCCTCCTTTGCCCGGGCGGTGGACGAGGCGCGGCCGTTCCGTCCACTCTTCCCCCTGGGCGCGCCGGATCGGGATTGAGGCCAGCGGCAAGAAGATTTCCAGGCGGCGGTTGGCGTTTTGCGATGCGGTGGGGATCGGATTGGCGACACAGGCGTTAGGCTTTGTCGCAACCCCTATCCCGGACGCAGCCATGAACACCGCCAACCTGCAACTCGAAGGCCTCTACCTCGCGCTTGCCGCCATCAACGAGGCGCTGGTCGCCAAGGGCCTTCTGACGACCGAGGAAATCGGCCTCGCGCTCCGTCGCGCCGAGGCCATCGCCACCGGAGACGACCGCATGGTGGAGGATTTGTCGCCCGCCAACCGGGATGCCGTATGCTTCCCCATCCGGCTCCTGCAACTGGCCAACAACCCGCGGGCGCAGCAAGACCTGCCCAATTTCTCGCAGTTGGCCAAGATGGTCGGCCAGACCAAGGAGCCCTATAACGACCAAATGTAGCCGGCCCGCCGGCGCTCTTGCCGAGCGCGGCCGATGATGCTTTCTTGGCCTTGCGCCCGGGCACACGGCCGCGGCGGCGAATGGGAGGGAAGGCATGGAGATTGCGGGGCATCTGGATCGCGGCCAACGCCAAGGCGCGCTCTGATTCCGGGCGATCATCCATGGCAGTCTCGCGTGACATTCCCCTGAACACGACGCCTCCGACGCCGGAAAAGCATCCTGGCCGCACTCTGCTTCGCCCCTACCGGGCGGCAGAGGGGCCCGTGGCGCCCGGCCGCATCCCGTAGCCGCAGCAATGCCCAGACGCATTTTCCCGGCCTTCCTCATGCTTGGCGCTGCATTGGCGCAACCCGCCGCCGCGGACCCCGCGCCGAACCGGCTGACCGACGGCACCTATCATTGCGAAGTCTATGCGCTGGGCGTGTTCATTCACCTGGGCGACATCGTCATCGAAGGCGACACCTATCGCGGGCCCTTTCACTTCGGCCCGCCGCCGGAACCCCATAGGTACGAGCTGAGCCCCGAAGGCGAGGTCACCTGGCTCGGCTCGCTCGGCGGCTTCACCTCGGGCGGCAATTCGGTCGGCATCACGCAGGTCACGAAAAACAGCGAGCAGGCCGCCTCCTTCGACATCATCATGCGCGAGGCCAGCGGCAACTATTCGGCCGCCACCTGCGACAAGCAATAGCCGCAGGGCTTCCGCACCCTGTTTTTCCGGTCATGTCCTGGGGCGGATTCGGCCCGGCGTCAGGCAGCCGAGGGTCCGGGATCGTCCGGACCGCCATCGAAGGGCGGCGGGCTTGCGCGTTTCGGGCGCGCGGAAACGTCGTCCGCGCTGTGGACCAGCCGCAGGAACGGGCCGCGCGATCGGGGCGTGCCCGTCTCGACCTCGCCTGCCTTCCTTTCGGCCTCGCGCCTGGCCTGTTCTGGCTGGTAGACGACCTCGCGCACCGTGATGGTTTCCTCTCCGCCGTCAGCGCGAGGAATGGTCATGGACTGGCCCTCGGCAAGCCCGAGCAGCGCCAAGCCGCGCGGGCTGCTGATCGAAATCACCGCCCCCACCATCCCGCGCGTGGCGTCGCTCGCCACGATCCGCGTCTCGGCGGGGCCGCCATCCACCGTATAGGTCACGCGGCTGCTCAAGGTGACGACCGCGGGCTCGACATCGTCGCGAAACACCACCGTTGCCGCATCGATCTTGCGCCTGAGAATCTCCCGCATCGGATCGTCGTGCCCCGGGTGGCGCTCCAGCATCGCCTCCAACAAGGTGTAGTCCTTGGTCGTCAGCTGACAATCATCCGTGTTCGACATGGCAGGCCCCCAGCCGGACCGTTTTCGGAGCGGCCTCGGCATCAAGCGTTGATCTTGCATGCGGAAGTTCTCCCCTGAGCCGGACCTTGCGACGACGCCGCCGGCGCAGGGGCTAGACTCCTGCGATGAGATTGCCTGTGCTGTTCATCACCCGGCTCCGAACGAATGGTCCGCCTTGCCCTCAGTTGCCGCTGGAAGCGGCGGCCGCCGGCGCGGCCGCGCCTGCGTGACGCACCTCGAGCACTTCGAGCTCATGCGTGCGGCCGTCGCGTGCGGTCCACATGATCGCCTGGCCCTTGGTCAGGCCGATCAGCGCCGTGCCGATGGGCGTGAAGATCGAAATCTTGCCCTGCGCGATATCCGCATCGCCCGGGAACACCAGCGTCACGGTCTTGGCCTCGCCGGTGTCCGGCTTGAAGGTGACGGTGGAACCCATCTGGACCACGTCTTCGGAGATCGAGCCGTCGGCCACCACCCGGGCTCGGTCGAGTTCCAGGAACAGCTCTTCGGCCATTTCGGGATTGCGGCTTTCCATGGCGGAAGCGAAAGCCAGCAGCTTGGCGTGGTCCGTGGCGCCGATCTTGATGGCCGGCTTCCGCTTGGCCTTGGTCTTTTCTTGCATTTTACACCCATGCTTGTGACCGCCCACGGAGCCCCTCAGAGACTGCGACATGCGGCTGCCGGTTTGGCGATAGTCGATTTGGTGGAGCGCCGCTTGCAGAAAAAACCTGCAAAATTGCCATATACCCCGCGGCTCGGGGGCGCATGGCTGCCGAGCCGGGGGCTAGAATCCCGCGATGGGGCAAACCCGCGGAAACAGAGTGGTTCGGACTTCAACGACCATAGACATGAATTGATAGTCTCCAAACTTCACCGGAAAGTCAAGCAAAGGGCTCACCAGCGTTCTGGGAAACAGAAATGCCCGGCCGCGGTTGCCAGGCTCAAAGCCTTTGCCCTCGCGCCCGCAATCATTGGAATTGCAAAGTAGATCTCGCCCGGGTTCTGCCCGACGCGCCATTCAGCAGATTTTAATTTCGCGCCCGTACCCTGCCTGCGGCCCACGAGATTGCAAGCGCTTGCGGCAATGGCAGCCGCGCAGTCGAGCTGGCCACATGCGGGGGGACTTCAGATTAAGATCAGGGCTCCGAAAATCCCATGAACGCGCGCGGGACACACGCCAGACCCCGCCTGCTCGGGCTCGTGTGGCCCTTCATCGCTGTCGTCCTTGCGCAAGCCCTGCTGGCCAGCCTCAGCCTCTACACGCTCTCGGCGGTTCGCGCCTATGTCGGCGGCGAAAGCCTGTGGTCCAAGGGGCAGAAGGACGCCATCTACTTTCTCGACCAGTATGCGGCCACGGGCGACGAAGAGTACTACCAGCGCTACCGCCAGGCCATCGCCACGCCGCTTGCCAACGGCAGGGCACGACTTGCATTGGAAGGGTCGGCGCCCGCGCTGGAAGACGCAAGAACCGGGCTGCTGCAGGGCGGCAACCACCCCAGGGACATCGCGGGGCTCGTCTGGCTCTACCGCAATCTCCGCGGCTTCACCCCGCTCGAGGCATCGCTGCGCCACTGGGCGGCGGCCGACTCCCTGCTTGCGGAACTTGCCCGCTATGCGCAGGCCATGCGCAGGGAAGTCCTGGCCGGGCCGGTCAGCCCCGGACGCATCACCGGCTGGCGCAGCGAGATCATGCGCTACAACGAGCGCATCACGCCGCACGCCATCGCCTTTTCGTCGAGCCTCGGCAACGCGTCGCGCGTCATCAAGAACCTGCTGACCGCGATCAACCTGGCCGCGTCGGCAGCCTTGATCGGCCTGGCCATCTGGCGCACGCGCAAGCTCCTGCTGCAGCGCCACGCCTTTGAAGACGCGCTGAACGCGGAGCGCGAGCGCGCGCAGGTCACGCTCGCCTCCATCGGCCAGCCGGTCATCACCGCCGACCTAGACGGCAAGGTGGATTATATGAACGCCGCGGCCGAGAACTTACTGCGGCGAAAGCTCGATGCCGCGCGCGGCCAGCCGCTGAAGCAGCTTTTCAGCCTCATCGACGACAAGACGGATGCCGAGTGCGCGGATCTCGTCGGCAAAGTCCTGGAAGCCGGCGACGGCGGCGTCGATCTGCACGCGCAGCGCCTGGTCCGCGCCGACGAGTTTTCCGTGCCTGTCTCCCTGGTCGGCGCGCCGCTGACGCAGGAAGGCAAGCCGGCCGGCATCGTGCTGGTCTTCCACGACAAGACCCAGGAACAGGCCTATATCGAGCGCCTGTCCTGGCAGGCCTCGCACGATGCGCTGACGCGGCTTGCCAACAGGCGCGAGTTCGAGCGCCGCATCGAGCTCGCCCTGGAAAGGCTGGCCACGGGCCATAGCGCGCAGTGCGCGCTGATGTTCCTCGACCTCGACCAGTTCAAGATCGTCAACGACACTTGCGGCCATGCCGCCGGAGACCAGTTGCTGTGCCAGGTCGCGTCCCTGCTGCAGAACGAGCTGCGCGCCGACGATCTGCTGGCGCGCCTGGGCGGCGACGAGTTCGGCATCCTGCTTCCCGAGGCTGTCCCTGAAGATGCCGCGCGGGTGGCGGAGCGCCTGCGCAAGAGCATTTGCGACCTGCGCTTCGTGTGGAACGGGCGCGCCTTCAACATCAGCGTCAGCATCGGCCTGGTGCATGTCGACCAGAAGCAGACCACCTTGCAGGAACTGCTGAGCGCCGCCGACATGGCCTGCTACATGGCCAAGGAAAAGGGCCGCGATCGGGTCCAGATCCATTCCCCCACCGATGCGGAACTGCAGGAACGCTTCGGCGACATGGCCTGGGTCCAGCGCATTCGAGACGCGTTGGAAGGCGACCGCTTTTCGCTCTACGCCCAGGAAATCATGCCGCTTTCAGGCGGGGAAGCCGCCGGCATGCATGTCGAGCTGCTGTTGAGGCTGCGTGACAAAGACGGAAGCATCATCCCGCCCGGAAGCTTCATGCCGGCTGCCGAACGCTACGGGCTGATGCCGCAGATCGATCGCTGGGTGGTGCGCAATGCCTTCGCCACCCTGGCCGAACGCCTGGCCCGGCCGCACGGCACGCCCATCGGCTCCTGCGCCATCAACCTGGCGGGCGCGACCCTGGGCGACGACGCCTTCCTCGCCTATGTGCGCGAGCAGTTCGAGCGCTTTGCAATCCCGCCGTCGCTGATCTGCTTCGAGATCACCGAAAGCAGCGCCATCGCCAACCTGCCCCAGGCCGTGCGCTTCATCACCGAGCTGCGCGGCCTGGGCTGCCGCTTCGCCCTCGACGATTTCGGCGTCGGCATGTCCTCTTTCGGCTATCTGAAGCACCTGCCGGTGGACTTCCTCAAGATCGACGGCGGCTTCGTGAAGGATATGCTGCAAGACAGCACCGACCGCGCCATGGTGGAAATGATCCACCACATCGGCAAGATCATGGGCAAGCACGTCATCGCCGAGTTCGTGGAAAGCGAGGCCATATTGCAGGACCTGCGCTCGATCGGCATCGATTATGCGCAAGGCTACGCTGTCTCCATGCCGCAACCCTTCGATGGCCGGGTCAGCCCTTCCGCCGACGCCGGCGACCTTGCCCCGGAAGACGCGGAAAACCTTCGCAAGTTGGCAGGATAATCTTCTGCGGCCTGCGCGCCGCCTCCGGCTCAGCGCTCGAACAGGATGGTGGGCGAACCCTTGTAGGTGGTGCGCGTCACTTCGCGATAGCCGCATTTCTCGGCCACGCGGATCGACCCGCCATTGCCGGGATCGATGATGCACACCGTACGCGCCCCGCCGAAATGCCGGTCGCCCCAGGCATGCATCGCGCCCACGATCTCGCTCGCCAGCCCCTTGCCATGAGCAGACGGCACCAGCACCCAGCCGGCCTCCGGCACGCCGGCGATGGAGGGCTCGATGTCGCGTTTCAGGTCGTGGAACCCGGCTTCACCGAGAAACTCCCGCGTCGCCTTGTCCTCGATAGCCCACAGGCCGAAGCCGAGCACCCGCCAGTGGCCGACATAGCGCAGCAGCCGAACCCACGCCTCCTCCCCCGTCATCGGCCGGCCGCCGATGAAGCGGGTGACCACCGGGTCGGCCCACATCGCCGCATAGGCCTCGTGGTCGGATTGCCTGTGCCCGCGCAAGATCACGCGCGGCGTCTCGACGACCGGGATTTCGGAAGGGTCGGAATTCATCATGGAGCGCTCGCCGTGCAGAAATGTGCTGCCATCGGGATGGCGGCAGTTTCGCCCTGTGTCAATCTCGTCGCGGCAGCAGACTCGCAACCACACGCTGTCAGTAGAGTTCGGCGGCGTGGGGCCGGCGCTTGACCGCGGCGCGAAACTCCGCCCATCTACCGACGCCTGTTTCGCCGGTCCGATACGCAAGGAATCACCATGGAAACCGCCGACCTGCTGCTTGCCATCTTCCACCACATACTGGTCTTTGCCCTGGCCGCAGTCATCGCCGCCGAGGTCGTGCTGATCCGCAGCGAGATGACCCACCGGACGATCGGCAGGCTGGCCGGGATCGACCGCGCCTACGGCCTCGTCGCGCTGTTCGTCATCATCATCGGCGTCGCCCGTGTGTTCTACGGCCTCAAGGGCTGGGAATTCTACGTCTATAGCTGGACCTTCTGGGCCAAGATGGCGGCCTTCGCCGCCGTGGGCCTGCTGTCGATCCTGCCCACCATGCGTTTCCTGTCGTGGAAAAAGCAGGTGTCCGCCGACCCCAGCTTCGCGGTGCCGGCGGCCGAACTCGCTTCGGTGCGCGGCTCTCTGCGCGCCCAGATGATGATCTTCATGCTGATCCCGATCTTCGCTGCGGCGATGGCGCGCGGCTACGGCCTGTTCGGCTACTGACCGGGATCTTCCAGCGGCGCGATCGGCACCAGCGGCGCGGGTATGCTGGTGGTCTTTTCCTTCGCCTTGCAGATGTCGGCGATGACGCAGTTCGGGCAGTCGGGCTTGCGCGCCTTGCACACATAGCGCCCGTGCAGGATCAGCCAGTGGTGGGCGTGGCGCATATATTCGTCAGGAATGATGCGGACCAGCCCCGCCTCCACCTGCTCCGGCGTCTTGCCCGGCGCCAAGCCCAGCCGGTTGCCGATGCGCAATATGTGCGTGTCGACCGCCATGGTGTGGTGGCCGAAGGCCATGTTGAGCACCACATTCGCCGTCTTGCGCCCCACGCCCGGCAGCTTCACCAGCGCGTCGAGATCGTCGGGCACCTCGCCGCCATGGTCGCGGATGAGCGCCTCCGACAGCGCCACGACGTTCCTGGCCTTGGCCCGCCACAGCCCGATGGTGCGGATATATTCGCCCACCTGCTCCTCGCCCAGCGCCAGCATCTTTTGCGGCGTGTCGGCGACCGCAAACAGCGGCCGCGTTGCCTTGTTCACCCCGGCGTCGGTGGCCTGCGCCGACAGCACCACCGCCACCAGCAGCGTGAAGGCGTTGACATGCTCCAGTTCGCCCTTCGGCTCTGGCCGCTGCACGGCGAAGCGGCGGAATATCTCGTGCACCTCGGCCGGCGTGTAGAGCGATTTCGGCCGGCGCGCGCGCGGCTTGGCGCTCTTCTTCGCGCCATTGGCGGTTGCGGCTCGCGGCTTTTTGGGTAGCTGCTGATCTTTGGGCTTGGGACTGTCCATGGCTTTCCTATAAACTGCGTGCATGAGCGAGACAAACGCTGCCTATGCGGCCGACGAGCCATTCTTCCACGCCCTGCTGACACCGCACCGGTCGCTGGGTCGAACCGGCTTCCTGCTGCTCATGGGCGCGATGACATTCGGCTGGCTCGTCACCGGCGCATTCTTCCTCTACAACGGCGCCTGGCCGGTCTTCGGCTTCTTCGGGCTCGACGTGCTCGGGCTCTATATCGCCTTCCGGCTGAACTACCGCGCCGCGCGCGCCCGCGAGGAGGTCATCGTCTCGCGCACCAGCCTGGAGATCTGCAAGGTTTCGCCCTCGGGCCGTGCGGAAGACCATCGCTTCAACCCGTTCTGGGCCCGCTTCTCGGTCAAGCGCATGCCGGAGATAGGCATCACCAGCATGGCGGTAGAGGCTCGCGGGCAAAGCGTGCCGATCGGCAGCTTCCTCAACCCCGACGACCGCGAAAGCTTCGCCAAGGCGTTTTCGCTTGCCCTGGCCACCGCGCGGGGGCGCTGACAAGGTTCAGGTCGCCGGCATTTCCGCAAGTTTCGGGTGGCTATGTCCGTGTGCCCGCACGATAATCGCGGGTAAGGAGACAAGCCATGAACGCACCCACCGCGATCCTGCGCGAGGAAATCACGCCGCAAGGCTGCGACTACGAGATCGTCCGCCGCGTCATCGAAAAGATCAGCCTGGACTATCGCGACCAGCCTTCGCTTGAAACGCTTGCGGCCGAAGTGGGCGAAACGCCGACGGCCCTGCAAAAACTGTTCACCCGCTGGGCCGGCCTCTCGCCCAAGGGGTTCTTGCAGGCCGTGACGCTGGACCACGCCCGGCGGCTGCTCGATTCGGGGCTACCGCTGCTCGAAGCTGCCTTTGAGGTCGGCATGTCCGGCCCCGGCCGCCTGCACGACCTGTTCGTCACCCATGAGGCGATGTCGCCTGGCGACTACAAGAGCCGCGGCGCGGGCCTGACCATCCGCTACGGCTACCATCTCTCGCCCTTCGGCGTGGCGCTGATCATGGTCACCGACCGCGGGCTCGCAGGCCTCTCCTTCAACGATGCCGGCCGCGAGCGCGAAGCCTTCGAGGACATGGCCGGGCGCTGGCCGAACGCGACCTATGTGGAAGACATGGCCGCCACCGCGCCCTATGCCGCGCGCATCTTCGACCCGGCGCGCTGGCGTGCCGACGACCCGCTGCGCGTCGTCATGATCGGCACCGACTTCCAGATCCGCGTCTGGGATGCGCTGCTCAAGATCCCCATGGGCAAGGCGGTCAGCTACTCCGCCATCGCCGCTGGCATCGGCGCGCCCAAGGCCAGCCGCGCGGTCGGGGCGGCCGTGGGCGCCAACCCCGTCTCCTTCGTGGTGCCTTGCCACCGTGCCGTCGGCAAGTCGGGCGCGCTCACCGGCTATCACTGGGGCCTGACGCGCAAGCGCGCCATCCTCGGTTGGGAGGCCGGGCAACTCTGCAAAAACGGCTGAAACGGGCTTACCGCATATTTCAATATTTCCTCAAACCGATTAGCTTCCCGCCGATTTGGCGCACCGCCGGTGAAAGGCTTGGCGCGCCGAAAACTTGAATCCGCGCATTCCGCCGTGCCTCCCCGCACGGCCGCATGCGCCAGCGGGAGACTTTCCTTGATCACCGTCATCGGCTCCATCAATCTCGACCTGATCGTCACCGTCGACCGGCTTCCCGCGCCCGGCGAGACGGTTCCGGGCAGCACCTTCAAGACGGCGCCGGGCGGCAAGGGCGCCAACCAGGCGCTGGCGGCCGCGCGCGCCGGCGCTTCGGTGCGCATGGTCGGCGCCGTCGGCAAGGACGCCTTCGCGGGCGAGGCGCTGGCGCTGCTGAAGGACGGCCAAGTCGACCTCTCCGGCGTGGCCGAAGCTGCCACCGCCACCGGAACCGCGCACATCCTGGTAGGCGCCGACGGCGAGAACGTGATTGCCGTTGTGCCGGGCGCCAACGAAACCGTGCTTGCCGGCGACGTGGCCAAGGCAGCGCTCGGCCAGGGCGACATCGTGCTCCTGCAGCACGAGATCCCGCTTGCCACCGTGGAAGCGGCACTCGATGCCGCGGCGGAGGCCGGCAGCGTTTCCATCCTCAACACCGCGCCCTTCCGGGCAGACGCCGCCGGGCTGCTGGCGAAGGCGAACTATGTCGTCGCCAACGAGACCGAATTCGACCTCTATTGCGAGGCGCTTGCGCTCGAGGGCGCCGACCGCCCTGCCCGCATGAAGGCCTTCGCCGTCGCCACCGGCCGCACCATCATCGTCACGCTGGGCGGCGAAGGCGTGCTTGCCGCCACGCCGGAAGCCTTCCTCAGCGTGCCGGCCCTGAAGATCACGCCGCTCGATACGGTTGGCGCCGGCGACACCTTCTGCGGCTATCTGGCCGCGGGCCTGGCCGAGCGCCTGCCGCTTGGCGATGTGCTGCGGCGCGCAGCCGTTGCCGGCTCGCTCGCCTGCCTCAAGCCCGGCGCGCAGCCGGCCATTCCGCTTGCAGGCGAGGTCGACGAGGCCATCGCCACCGCCATGGCGAGTTGATCCCATGGCCGCGCCCAATCGCCCCGCCACAAAGCTCGATGTGCCGCCGGCAGGCGAAATCTGCCGCATGCCGGCGGTCGAACTGGTGAAGAAGATCAAGGCGCGGCAGCTTTCCGCGCGCGAGGTGGCCACCGCCTTCCTCGACCGCATCGAAGCCGTCAATCCGAAGGTCAACGCCATCGTATCGCTCCGCGACCGCGCCGAGATCCTTGCCGAAGCCGATGCCGCAGATGCTGCGCTGGCCAAAGGCGCCACGCCCGGCCCGCTCCACGGCCTGCCCATCGCCGTAAAGGACCTGGCGCTGACCAAGGGCCTGAAGACCACCTTCGGCTCGCCGATCTTCGCCGATTTCGTGCCTGACGAGGACGATTTCTTCGTCGCGCGCATGCGCGCAGCCGGTGCCATCTTCATCGGCAAGACCAACACGCCGGAATTCGGCCTCGGCTCGAACACCTACAACAACGTCTTCGGCGCGACGCTTAACGCCTTCGACCCGGCTCTCACCGCGGGCGGCTCCAGCGGGGGTGCTGCCGTCGCGCTGGCGCTCGACATGGTGCCGGTGGCCGACGGCAGCGATTTCGGCGGTTCGCTGCGCAACCCGGCCGCCTTCAACAATGTCTTCGGCCTGCGCCCTTCGCAGGGGCTGGTGCCGGCCGGCCCGATGGACGAGGTGTTCCATTCGCAGATGGGCATCGAGGGGCCGATGGGCCGCAATGTGCGCGACATGGCGTTGTTGCTCGACGTGCAGGCCGGCCACGACGCGCGCGCACCGCTCTCGCTTGACGGCGAGACCGCCCATCTCGATCGTCTCGACGTCGAGCCCAAGGGCGGCCGCATTGCCTGGTTCGGCGACCTCGGCGGCCATCTGCCGGTCGAGGCCGGCATTCTCGAACTGTGCGAGGCGGGCTTGCGGCGCTTCGCCGACATCGGCTTTGCCGCCGAGCCGCTCCTGCCTGAATTCGATTTCGAGGCGCTGTGGCGTGCCTTCGTCACGCTGCGCCAGGCCACCAGCGGCTGCGAACTCAAGGCGCATTTCGACAACCCCGCCCGGCGCGATCTGCTGAAGCCCGAGGCGATCTGGGAGGTCGAGGGCGCGATGCGTCTCACCGCGCCGCAGGTGCACGCCGCATCGACAGCTCGATCCAAATGGCACGCCACTCTGCTGAAACTTTTCGAGCGCTTCGACCTTCTGGCTCTGCCCACCGCGCAGGTGTTTCCCTTCCCGGTCGGCACGCATTGGCCTAAGCAGGTCGCCGGCCGGACGATGGACAGCTACCATCGCTGGATGGAGGTCTCGGCCTATGCCACGCTGGCCGGCTGCCCGTCCGCCAACGTGCCGGTCGGCTTCGACGCGCAAGGCCGGCCCATGGGCATGCAACTCATCGGCCGCCCGCGCGGCGACCTCGCCGTATTGCAGGCGGCCGCGGCCTATGAGACGGTGCTGCCGTGGGTGGCGGGGGCGTAGCGGCAACCGGAGCGAGGGTCGAACATGCGACCACCCCTCCCCTCAAGGGGGAGGGAACACGCCGCGCCAAGCCGCCCCTACAGCCGGGCCAGCCTTTCAGCCAGCAGGTTGAAGAAACCCTCATGGTCGATGTCGCGCATGACCATGGCGTTCTTCTCGCGCGTGGTCACGCCCCACCAGTCGATCACGGTCATGCCCATGGTGAGCTCGGAGCCGATCTCGATCTCGACATTGCAGTTGCGGCCCTTGAACAGCTCGGGCTTGATCAGATAGGCGATGACGCAGGGGTCGTGCAGCGGGCCGCCGTCGGTGCCGTATTTTTCCTCGTCGAAGCGCTCGAAGAAGTCGAGCAGCTCGGCGGTGGCAGTGCCCACCCTGGTGCCCATGGCGCGGAATTTTTCGACGCGCCTGGCGGTGGTCAGCGCCTTGTGGGTGACGTCCAGCGGCATCATCACGATCGGCACGCCGGAGCGGAACACCACATGGGCCGCCTGCGGGTCGACATAGATGTTGAACTCGGCTGCGGGGGTGGTGTTGCCTCCTTCGAAGAAGCCGCCGCCCATCAGCACGATCTGCTTGATGCGCGATGCGATCCGTGGCTCGCGCACCAGCGCCAGCGCGATGTTGGTAAGGGGCCCGAGCGGGCACAGCGTGACCGTGCCAGGCTCTTCGCGCATCAGCGTCTCGACGATGAAGTCGACCGCATGCTGCTCCTGCAACTGCATCGTCGGTTCCGGCAGATCGGGGCCGTCGAGGCCGGTTCTGCCATGCACGTGCTCGGCCGTCACCAGCGGCCGCACCATGGGGCGGATGGCGCCGGCATAGACCTTGGTGTCGGTCTTTCCGGCCAGCTCGCAAATCTTCAGCGCGTTCTTGGTGGTGAGGTGCAGGGGGACGTTTCCGGCAACGGCCGTGATGCCCAGAACCTCCAGTTCCGGGCTTGCCAGTGCCAGCAGGATCGCGACGGCATCGTCCTGCCCCGGATCGGTGTCGATGATGATCTTTTGCGTGACCGCCATTCCGTTTTCCTTCATGTGATTTGCATGTGATTGGCACAGGCTTGAACTTATTTGCCGTGCGGACCATATCAGGTTCAACGGGAAAGATGCCATCAGGGTTTTTCCCAGTGAGGTCGCTCTTAGAGGACGAACATGAGCCGCATGACGCCTTTCTCGAGCCCGCTACTGCTCGGGTTCGACACGATGGAAAAGACGCTGGAGCGCTTGGCCAAGACGGGCGACAGCTATCCGCCCTACAACATCGAACGCATCCGGCAGTCTGAAGGCGATGGCGAGATGCTGCGCATCACGCTGGCGGTGGCCGGTTTCTGCGATGCAGATCTGGAAGTCACCACCGAGGAAAACCAGCTCGTGGTGCGCGGCAGGCAAAACGACGAGACCGAACGCGAATTCCTGCATCGCGGCATTGCAGCACGGCAGTTCCAGCGAACCTTCGTGCTGGCCGACGGGATGCGGGTGATCGGGGCCGAACTGAAAAACGGCCTTTTGTCGATCGATCTCGAACGCCCCGAGCCAGAACGACTCGTACGCAAAATCAACATTTCGGTGAAAGACTGAAGCTGTCGCCGGAAAGCAGCTCTACCGTGGGTCCGGTCGCAAGACGCCCCGCAAGAAGGAGGCTAACCATGACCTATCAAGATTCAATGCACACGCTGACCCAGACGGAACTCGCGCATCTTGGACAAGGGTCGGTCGCGTATCTCCGCAAGATCGACAGCGACGAGTTGAAGGGCAAGTTTCCGGGTCTCCAGGAAATCGCCTCGGGGATGGAAATCTGGGCGCTGTTTGCCGCCAACGGACAGCCGATCCTGCTGTCGGACGCACGCGACACGGCCATTGCCGGCGCGCTCGAAAATCATCTCACCCCGGTTGCGATCAACTGAGCATCAGTCTCGAAACCACCAATCGGAAAAACGAAGGGCGGCCCGAAGGCCGCCCGACGCGTTAGACTCTTTCCCGATCAGTTCCTTCAGGCCGCGTGCGCCTGCTTGTCGGCCAGCAGCGCATGGATGGCCGAAGCGTCGCGCGTGCCGCGAATCTTGGCCACCGTGTCGGGGTCGCGCAGCACCCGCGCTATGCGCGACAGCGCCTTCAGGTGATCGGCGCCGGCGCCTTCCGGCGCCAGAAGCAGGAACACCAGGTCGACCGGCTGGTCGTCCAGTGCCTCGAATTCGACCGGGGCCTCCAGCCGGGCGAAAACACCCGTGATGCGCTTGACCCCGGCAAGCTTGCCGTGGGGAATGGCGATACCGTTGCCCACCCCGGTCGATCCCAGGCGCTCGCGCTGCAGGATGGTGTCGAACACTTCCCGCTCCGTGAGGCCGGTGATGGCCGCCGCCCGCTCCGCGAGCAATTGTAGAAGCTGTTTCTTGGAATTCGCCTTCAAGGTCGGCATGATCGCCTGCACCTCGATCAGATCGCTCAGATCCATGCCCAATATCCTTTCCCTGACCGATCGGCCGAACCCCAATCCGGTGCTGCGGTCAGAAGACTTTGTTTATCCCTGCGCGATTTTCGTCGTCGAAGGGTCAATCCACCCGATATTGCCGTCAGGCCTCCTGTAGACGATATTGATCTGCTCGTTCCCAGCATTGCGAAACACGAAAACCGGGGTGTCCTTGGTGTCGAGCTCGATCACCGCCGAGGCAACCGACATGGTCTTCAGGACCATGGTCGATTCGGCGACGATTGCCGGAGCGAAGTCCTCCGGCAGCTCCTCCTCGTCTTCGGCGAGCGGCGCCACCACCGCGTAGGCGATGTCGACCGGGTTGCCGTTGACCGTACCCGGATAGTGGGACTTCAGCCGCCTCTTGTAGCGGCGCAGGCGTTTTTCCAGGCGCTCGGCGGCTGCCTCGAAGGCTGCGACCGGCTCCTGGGCCTCGCCCGCGGCCTGCAGCGACACCCCCGAATGAAGCCGGACCAGACAATCGGCCGAGAAGCGCGCGCTGGCTGCTGCCGGGCGCTAGCAAGGGCCCACATGCCCCAAACCAGCGCCTTGATTGACAAGTGACGGCGAAGTGACTAGAAGCCCGCCGGCAAGAGCGGGCAGTTGCCCGGGA
>JAEWHN010000412.1 GCA_023387775.1 Pseudomonadota bacterium
TCCCGGGCAACTGCCCGCTCTTGCCGGCGGGCTTCTAGTCACTTCGCCGTCACTTGTCAATCAAGGCGCTGGTTTGGGGCATGTGGGCCCTTGCTAGCGCCCGGCAGCAGCCAGCGCGCGCTTCTCGCGGCGACGCTGCACCGACGAGGGAATGTTCATGCTTTCCCGATACTTGGCCACCGTTCGCCTGGCTATGTCGATGCCGCCACGCTGCAGTATTTCCACGATCTGATCGTCGGAAAGAACAGCCGCCGGGGCCTCGTCCGAGACGAGCTGCCGGATGCGGTCTCGCACCGCCTCGGCCGAATGTGCATCGCCCTCGCCGACCGAAGCGATGGCTGCGGTGAAGAAATAGCGCAGCTCGAAAACACCGCGCGGTGTGAGCATGTATTTGTTGGTGGTAACCCGGCTGACAGTCGATTCATGCATGCCGATCGCCTCCGCCACTGTGCGCAGATTGAGCGGGCGAAGGTGCCTGATGCCATGCACCAGAAAGGCATCCTGCTGGCGCACGATCTCCGACGCGACCTTGAGGATGGTCCGGGCCCGCTGGTCGAGACTGCGGGTCAGCCAGCTGGCGTTCTGGTGGCACTCGGTCAGGAAATCCTTCTCGCCCTGGTTTTTCGCCGACTTCGCAACCCTGGCGTAATAGATATTGTCGACAAGCACCCGCGGAAGCGCATCGGGATTGAATTCCACGCTCCAGCTGCCGTCGCTTGCCGCACGCACCTCGACGTCGGGCACGATGGCTTCGATGCGCCCGTCCGAATAGGCCATGCCGGGTCGCGGGTCGAGATGGCGGATCTCGGCCATCATCTCGACCAGGTCTTCCTCGTCCACGCCGCAGAGCTTTTTCAGGCTTTGAAAATCGCGTCGGGCGAGCAGTTCCAGATTGCCCACCAGGGCCTGCATCGCCGGATCGAAGCGGTCCCGGCGGGCAAGCTGCAACCCGAGACACTCCGCAAGGTCAAGCGCGAAAATGCCGGCCGGTTCGAAACCCTGGCAGGCCTTCAACACCTCAAGCACCGCGTGCGGCTCCAGCCCGAGCCTGACGGCGATCTCCTCGACGTCGCCGCGCATGTAGCCGGCCTCATCGAGCGCATCGGCCAGGTCGCGCGCGACCAGGCGAGCGCTGGGATCCAAGAATGCAAAGGCGATCTGTTCTTCGACGTGGTCGCGCAGCGTGACCACAGCAGGCAACACGTCCTCGAAATCGAAATCGGTTGCAGATGCCTCCGCGCCTGCGCCGGCCGACTTCCACTGCGCCGCAAGGTCGGGCCCCAGCCTGTCTGCAACGCCCGGATCGTCGGGAAACACGTTTTCCAGCGAGGTGTCCATCTGCTGCGAAATGGCTTCCGCACTCAACAGCGAATGCTCGTCGCCCTGGTCTCGTTGTGGAAGCGCAGTTTCGAGCGGCTCCGCCAACTCGCCGGCGGTGTCATGCGGCCCCGCCCACTCGAGAAGGGGGTTGCGCTCGATTTCTTCTTCCACGAACCGCTCGAGTTCGAGATGGGTCATCTGCAGCAGCCGGATCGACTGCATGAGCTGCGGCGTCATCGTCAACGACTGCGACTGCCGAAGCTGCAATTTGGCCCCGAGTGCCATCACCCTTGAACTCTTGTCCGCCCTTTGCCTACCAGTCATTGAAACTGGCACGTCCTTTGCTTGTCAAGGCAGAGGGTGGCACGAAAGGCTTACGATAACGGTAACGAGACCGCCCCACGGCGGTGGCTCGCGCCCGGAATGGGCGGAAGCCGCCGGCGGCTTAAAGCGTAAATCCTTCGCCCAGATAGAGCCTGCGCACGTCCTGGTCGGCAACGATGTCGGCGGCCGAGCCGTGCTTCAGGATTTCACCGGCGTGGATGATATAGGCACGGTCGATGAGGCCCAGGGTTTCGCGCACATTGTGGTCGGTGATCAGCACGCCGATGCCGCGCTTGGTCAGATGCCGGACCAGTTGCTGGATGTCGGAAACGGCGATCGGGTCCACGCCCGCGAAAGGCTCGTCCAGCAGCATGTAATTGGGGCGGCTGGCCAGCGCCCGCGCGATCTCAAGCCGTCGCCGCTCGCCGCCCGACAGGGCAATCGCCGGCGATTTGCGCAGATGCGTGATGTGGAATTCGTCGAGCAGGGCGTCGAGGCTGCGCTCGCGCTCCTTGCGGCTCTTCTCCACCACTTCCAGCACCGCGCGGATATTGTTTTCCACGCTCAAGCCGCGAAAGATCGACGCTTCCTGCGGCAGGTAGCCGACGCCCAGGCGCGCCCGGCGATACATCGGCATGGACGAAACGTCGAAACCGTCGATCTCGATCGAACCCTTGTCGACCGGAACCAGGCCCGTGACCATGTAGAAACAGGTAGTCTTTCCGGCGCCGTTGGGCCCCAGAAGCCCGACCGCCTCGCCGGCGCGAACGCCGAGCGAAACGCCGTTGACGACGGTGCGGCCCTTGTAGGCCTTGGTCAGACCCTTGGCGATCAGCGTGCCTTTCAGGCCGGCCGTGTCCTTTCGCACGGCAGGCGCCGCAGGAGACGACCGAAGGCGCCCGGAAAGGCGCGACATTAGCGAGGTGCTCTGCTGCATTACTGGTTCTGGCTTTTGGACACCGAACCGGGCGTGATCGACATCATGACGCGGCCGCTGCCCGCCTCGCCCTTCTTGCAGCCTTCGACCTGCGCCTGCCCGGACTGCATCTGAACGGTCAGCTTGCAGCCGACGAGAACATTGGTGCCTTCGGACAGGACCACTTCCTTGCCGGAGAGCACCAGCACTTCGGTCTTCATGTCGAAGGTGCCGCGGTCGCCGGTGGCCACCTGCGTGTTCGACTTCACGTAAACCTTGTCGTCTACCTCCAGCCGGTCGATGTTGGCCGAGCCGGTGGCGGCCGATCCGTCGCCGCCCTTGACGTAATAGACCGTCATCTTGCCGGCCTTGAGCAGGGTCGGCCCCTGGACCACCGTCACATTGCCGCTGAAGACAGCGACGTTGTCTGCCTCGCGGACTTCGAGCTTGTCGCTTTCGATCTGGATCGGCTCCTTGCCGGAGAGGCTGAGGCCGGTCAGCGCGCTCTGCATCCTGCTGTTCTCGGCAACAGCCTGCGCCGGCGCCATTGCCAGGAGCGCCAGTCCCAAAGCCGCGCGAAGCGGCAGCCGCATATCACTGAACCACATACTGGTCTCCGCTCGCGTCCTGTTCAGCCTTCACACGGCTGGGGTCGATGTTCATGCGTACACGCTTCTCGAACACCAAAACCTTACCGTTTTCAAGGATCGTCATCGAATCCGAGGTAATCTTGGCGCCCGTGAGCTGAATATCTACCGGATCGTCAGTCTTCATCCCGCCCTTGCCCATGTCCAGATGGGCCGACTTCAGCTTCACCGACATGCCGTTGCCAGTCTTGATCGTCATGGCGCTCGTGATGTCGAGCGTATTCTTGTCGCGATCATAGACACCGCGCGGCGCGTCAACTAGGGCCCAGTTGTCGGCATCGATCGGCAATTCGGCGGCGATACCCTCCAACTCGACGATGCCTTCGTTCTTGAAATCCTGGATCGCCCGCGACGCCGTGACCTTGTATGGCCGGTTGTCCTTGGTGAAACCGTCGAGCTTCGGGTTTGCCATCACGAGCTTGCCGTCGGAATAGGCGGAGCCGTCGGTGGAGATGGCCACGGCAGCCGGCTTCACCACATAGGAATAGCCGACGAAGCCCAGCGCCATCAGCACCGCGAGAACCGGCAGCGCACCTTTCAGCAAGCGCACGCGAAGCGAATGCCGGCGCGCACGCTCGAACGCGGCCCCAAGCTGCGCGTTTGCGGCGGTCGACGGGCCGGCCGAATTGGGGTGGCCGCTGGTCGTTTCAATCGGTGGCGCCAATATACTGCCTTCCATGCCGGCTGCGACTCCGGCTTCAGTTGTCGTCGCGAATAATCCAAACCCGCGCGGGGGCAGGACCAAACGAGAAAAAGCCACGAAATTGTGGCCCTACATTTAAAACTTTTCCGCCTGCGGCGAAAGGCCGGCAGGCTGTATTTGGGCAGGTTGCTCGACATGAACCGAATACACTGCGGCAACTCGATTCATCATCCCATATGTCGGGCGCGGAACCACCTACGGCCCCGCAGGTTACACGCCAATATGGTTACATTTGGGTAAAGATGCGAGCCATGAGCGCTGCACGGCTTGCCAGGCGGGAGCGACGGCGCGATGAAAGGGTAGCGGCGGATACCCGCATGGACTAGAAGCCGATAGGCCAGAGACAACGGGGCAGTATGGTAATGAGAGCTGACGACATGATCGACCGCCGCCATCTGCGGCGCAAGCTTACCTTCTGGCGCGTTGCCGCCCTCCTGATCGCCGCCATCGGCATCGCAGCCGCGTCGACGTGGCTTTACGGCGACGAACTGGGCACCGCGACCAATCACATCGCCAAGGTGAAGATCGAGGGCACGATCGTCGAAAGCGACGAACTGCTCCAGCGCCTCGAGAAGATCCGCAAGTCGAAATCGGTGAAGGGCGTGATCCTTTCCATCGATTCGCCGGGCGGGACCACCGCAGGCGGCGAAGCGATCTTCGACGCGGTGCGCAGGATCGCAGATGAAAAGCCGGTGGTGGCCCAGGTGGGCGCCCTGGCGGCTTCGGCCGGCTACATGGTCGCCAGCGCCACGGAACATATCGTGGCGCGCCAGACCTCGATCGTCGGCTCGATCGGCGTTCTGGTGCAATATCCCGACATCAGCGGCCTGATGGACAAGCTCGGCGTGAAGCTGGAAGAGATCAAGTCCTCGCCGCTCAAGGCCGAGCCCTCGCCGTTCAAGCCGACCTCGGACGAGGCCCGCGCCATGATCCGCTCGATGATCCTGGACAGCTACAACTGGTTCATCGGCCTTGTGCAGGAACGCCGGCCCCTGACGCACGAGCAGGTAATGGCTCTTGCCGACGGTTCGGTCTTCACCGGCAGGCAGGCGCTGGAGAAGAAGCTGGTGGACGAGCTCGGCGGCGAGCATGAGGCGGTGCAATGGCTTTCGTCGAAGGGCGTGGACAAGAAGCTCAAGGTCATCGAGTGGAAGCCGACCCGAAGCGGCGCAAGCCTGCTGCTCGACAGTTCGCTCGGCCAAGCCGTGAGCCGCGCCCTCGGCGTGCCGAACCCTGGCGACGACATCATCCGCAAGATTGGCGCCGAGCGCTTGTTCCTTGACGGTCTCGTATCGCTCTGGCACCCTTGAAACTTGGCCGGACGGCGTAAAAGCGAATAAAATCATCCGCATACAATTTCAGCGAACCATAGGCGGGGACCGCGCTCATGATCAAATCCGAACTTGTGCAGATCATTGCCTCTCGCAATCCGCATCTCTTTTTGCGAGACGTCGAAAACATCGTGAACGCGATTTTCGACGAGATCACGGATGCTCTGGCCGAGGGCAATCGCGTTGAACTGCGCGGCTTCGGGGCTTTCTCGGTGAAGAACCGTCCGGCGCGAATGGGCCGCAACCCCCGCACCGGCGACTCTGTCGAGGTGGAAGAAAAGTGGGTGCCCTTCTTCAAGACGGGCAAGGAGCTTCGCGAAAGGCTGAACGCCAGCAGGTAAGGTGCGCGTCGGCGCGCCGAACGTGCCGGCCTGATTGGAATAAGACATGCTCAATCGCTTCCTGATCATCGTGCTCTTCGTGCCGCTCGCCGTCGTCCTGATCGCGCTGGCGGTGGCGAACCGTGCACCGGTGGCCTTCACGCTGGACCCGTTCAATCCCGGCAATCCTGGCCTGACCATGCAGGCGCCGCTTTTCGTGCTGCTGTTTGCCGCCCTGGCGCTGGGCATGGTCGTTGGCGCGATCGTCACCTGGTTCAAGCAGGGGCGCTACCGCAAGCTGGCGCGTCTGCGCGGACAGGAGTTGCAGATCCGGGGCGAGGATACGTCCCACCATCGGGCCGACGGGACCGGCCTTCCGGCCGCCTGAAACCCGCGGGCCACACGGCCTGTTCGATCGACGAGGTGCAGCTATGCAGATGATTTCGGCCGCCGAGGTCGATAAAGCCCTGACCTTTCCGGGCCTTGTCGATACGTTGAGACAGGCCTTTCGCGAAGGCGCCATCCAGCCGGTTCGACATCACCACACAGTCGAGCGGCCGACAGGGGCAGCCGCCACGCTTCTGCTGATGCCCGCCTGGAGCGATTTCAATGCCGGCGTCAGCGGCAACGGCCATATCGGCGTGAAGATCGTGACGGTTTCGCCCGACAACAACGCGGTCGGAAAGCCTGCGGTAATGGGGCTCTACCTGCTGCTCGACGGCACCACGGGCGAACCGCAGGCGCTGATCGACGGGCAGCGCATCACGCAATGGCGCACGGCCTGCGCCTCCGCACTGGCCGCCAGCTATCTCGCACGGGAGGACGCTTCGCGGCTGCTGATCGTAGGTGCGGGCGCGCTGGCACCGTTCCTGGCCCAGGCACATGCGGCGGTGCGGCCGATCAAGCAGGTCAGGATCTGGAACCGCACCCACGCCAACGCGGACGCCGTCGCCTCCGAGTTGCGCGCGAAGGGCTTCGACGCCGCCGCGGTGAAGGATCTCGACGCCGCAGTCGCGGAAGCCGACATCGTCTCCTGCGCCACTATCTCGACCACGCCACTGATCAAGGGCGCGCTGCTCAAGCCCGGCACGCATCTCGACCTGGTCGGCGCCTTCACGCCCGAAATGCGCGAAAGCGACGACGACGCGATCCGCCGCGCCCGCGTCTATGTCGATACCCGCGCCGGCGCGACCAAGGAGGCGGGCGACATCGTACAGCCGCTGGCTTCTGGCGTGCTCAAGCCCGAGGAGATCGTGGCCGATCTGCACGAACTGGCTCGCGGCCAGAAGCACGGTCGCCAGAGCGCAGACGAAATCACGCTGTTCAAGTCGGTAGGTGCGGCGCTGGAGGACCTTGCCGCCGGCATCGCGGTTTACGAAAGCCGGCCGAAGTCGAGCTAGTCGCCACGCCTCGCGGTCATGAGGTAACGTGATGCGAATACCTCCTGCCACTTTCTATCTTTCGCTGCTTGCGGCGGTCGTCGCCGCGCTCAGCCTCGGCCCCTCCTTCGCCCACGTGCTGGAAGCGGAGTCGCGGCTGATGGCCTGGTCTGCCGAACTGTGGCGCGAAACCACGGTCTTCAACCGCCAGTTCTGGCTCTTCGCCGCGGTGGGCGCGCCGCTGGACCTCGCTGCCATCCTCCTGCCGGCGTGTCTGGCCCTTCTTCTCCGAGGGGACCGGCCTGCCTCACGATTTGCAGCGTCGGCTGCGGTGCTCTATGCCCTTGCGCTTGGCGCGTGGTTCGCTCTGGTCGCGCCCGCCAATGCCGAACTCGCCACATGGACGAGAGAGGCCGCCCTGCCCGAGAATTTCGATGCTGTTCGCCTGCGCTGGGAAACCGGGCATATGGTTGTGGCCGCGTTCAAGCTTGCCGGCTTCGTCGCGCTCATGGTCGCGCTTCTGTCCATCGCACGGCATCCACGCGCGGCTTGAGGGCCGCAGTTTTGTTGCGCCGCGGGGTGGGCTGTGGCAGAAGCGGCTGCCATATCTGGAGTGTGAATGAAACCCTCGCGTGACAAACGCCGCGACAAGCGCCAGCAGCCCGATCGCACGCCGCAGCCGCCAGTGCGCGGTGAACGATCTACCGCGCCTCGCCGCGCCCCCGAAAAACCCGAACCACAGGCCGCGCCGGAACCGACAGCTCCTACCCGCAAGCTCGCGCGCCGCGAAGGCGCCCTGCCCGCCGAACGGCTGCCGGTGATCCTCGAAGTCGCGCCGAACGACGACTACGCCCTGCTCGACAGCGGCGCCGGCGAGAAGCTGGAACAATATGGCCCCTACCGCATCGTGCGCCCCGAGGGCCAGGCGATCTGGCAGCGCGCGCTGCCGGCCAGGGAGTGGAACAATGTCGACGCCGTCTTCACCGGCGACACCGACGAGGAAGGCATGGGCCGCTGGCGCTTCCCCAAGACGCCGCTCGGTGAAACCTGGCCGATGCGCCATGACGGCATCGACTATCTCGGCCGCTTCACCTCCTTCCGCCATGTCGGCGTGTTTCCCGAACAGGCTTCGCACTGGGACCACATGGCCGGGCTTATCCGCGACGCCAAACGCCCGGTGAAGGTGCTGAACCTGTTCGGCTATACCGGCCTCGCCTCGCTTGTGGCCGCCCGCGCCGGCGCGGAGGTCACCCATGTCGACGCTTCCAAGAAGGCCATCGGTTGGGCGCGCGAGAACCAGCTCATGGCAGGCCTCGGCGACAAGCCGATCCGCTGGATCTGCGAGGACGCGATGAAGTTTGCCGAGCGCGAGGAGCGGCGCGGCAACGCCTATGACATCATCCTGTTCGACCCGCCGGCCTATGGGCGCGGGCCGAAGGGCGAGGTGTGGCAGCTGTTCGAGGACCTGCCGGCGCTGACCGACATCTGCCGCTCGATCCTGACGCCGAAGCCGCTCGCCGTGGTGCTGACGGCCTATTCCATCCGCTCCTCCTTCTTCGCCATCCATGCGCTGATGCGCGACACCTTCGCCGGCATGGGTGGGGTGGTGGAATCGGGCGAGCTCATCATCCGCGAAAAGTCTGCCGGCCGGGCGCTTTCCACATCCCTCTTCTCACGGTGGCTGGCAAAATGAGCGAGCAACGCGCGCCCGGACGGGTCAAGGAAGTCACCAGCCTGGCCAATCCGCTGGTCAAGGACATCAAGGCGCTGGCGTTGAAGAAATTCCGCGACCAGCAGAACGCCTTCATGGCCGAGGGGCTCAAGCTGGTCATCGACGCCCTCGATCTCGGCTGGTCGATCAAGACGCTGATCTTCGCCAAGGCAGGGCTCGGCAACCCGACCATCGAGAAGGTCGCGGCGCGCACGGTTGCCGCCGGCGGCACGGTGCTGGAAGTCTCCAAAAAGGTGCTGACGTCGATCACAAGGCGCGACAACCCGCAAATGGTGGTGGGCGTGTTCGCGCAGCGCTACCTGCCGCTCAAGGACATCCGCCCGAAGGGTGGCGACGTGTGGGTGGCGCTCGACCGCGTGCGCGACCCCGGCAATCTCGGCACCGTCATCCGCACCGTGGATGCAGTGGGCGCCAAGGGCGTGATTCTCGTGGGCGAAACCACTGATCCCTTCTCGCTGGAAACGGTGCGCGCCACCATGGGCTCGATCTTCGCCGTCCCGGTGGCGAAGGCTACGGCCGAGGCGTTCCTGGCCTGGCGCAAGAATTTTCCCGGCCTCGTCGTCGGCACGCATCTGAAAGGTGCCGTGGACTACCGCTCGGTCGATTTCTCGGGAAAGCCGGTCGTGTTGATGATGGGCAACGAGCAGCAGGGCTTGCCAGATACGCTGGCCGAAAGCTGCGACCGGCTGCTGCGCATTCCGCAGGCCGGCCGCGCCGACTCGCTCAACCTGGCGGTGGCCACCGGCGTCATGCTCTATGAGATCCGGCGCGGCGCGCTGAAGCTTGAAGCGGGAGGCGGCGCGTGATCTGGAGATCGCTGCTACCCTACGGGCTGCTTGCCGCTGTCGCCATAGCCATCGACCAGTGGATCAAGCTGCTGGTCGAAACCGAGCTTTTCATGCATGAAAAGGTCGACATCTTGCCGTTTCTGGCGCTTTACCGCACCTACAACACCGGCGTCGCCTTCTCGATGTTCTCCTCGATCGGCGACAAGGGGCTTATCCTCGTCTCGCTCGCGGTCATCGCCTTCGTGCTCTATCTGGCGTTTCGCACCGGCCCGGGGCAGGTTCTGTCGCGGGTCGGCTTCGCCCTGATCGTCGGCGGCGCGATCGGCAACCTCATCGACCGAGCCGTCTACGGCCACGTCATCGACTACATCCTCTTCCACACGCCTGTCTGGTCGTTCGCGATCTTCAATCTGGCCGACGCTTTCATATCTGTCGGCGCCGGGCTCGTGCTGCTGGAAGAACTGTTCGGCTGGCGGCGCAGCAAGGCGGCTTCGCACGATTGATTTTGCGGGGCGCACGTCGCAAAGTCGGTCCAAATCGACCAGCGCTGCACGGAGCCCCGCAATGTCCGACACCTTCAGGGCCATCCTGATCACCCGCGACGAGGCCAAGAACCAGTCGGTGGCCGTGACCGAGATTTCCGAGGCCGACCTGATGGAAGGCGACGTGACGGTCTCTGTCGAGGCCACCACGGTCAACTACAAGGACGGGCTGGCGATCACCGGCAAGGCTCCCGTGGTACGACGCTTCCCCATGATACCCGGCGTCGATTTTGCCGGCACGGTGCTATCCTCCACCAATCCCGACTGGAAAGAGGGCGACAAGGTCATCCTGAATGGCTGGGGCGTGGGCGAGACCCATTTCGGCGCCTATGCCGCCAGGGCGCGCGTGAAGGGCGACTGGCTGGTTCCCCTGCCGGAAGGCATGAGCGCGGCAACCGCCATGGCGATCGGCACCGCCGGCTATACGGCGATGCTGTCGGTCATGGCGCTGGAGCGCCACGGCCTGACGCCGGATCGCGGCCCGATGATCGTCACCGGCGCGGCCGGCGGCGTCGGCTCCGTGGCCGTCGCGCTTCTGTCCAAGCTCGGCTACCATGTCATCGCTTCGACCGGGCGGCCTGCGGAAAGCGGCTACCTGCATGATCTCGGTGCCGCCGAAATCATTGCCCGCGAAGAGCTTTCCGGCCCGGCCAAGCCGCTCAACAAGGAGCGCTGGGCGGGCGGCATCGATGCCGTCGGCAGCCACACGCTGGCCAATGTGCTGTCGATGACCTCCTATGGCGGCGCGATTGCAGCCTGCGGGCTGGCCCAGGGCATGGACCTGCCCGGCAGCGTCGCCCCCTTCATCCTGCGTGGCGTTTCGCTGCTCGGCATTGACTCGGTCATGGCGCCAAGGGAGCTGCGCCTGGAGGCGTGGCAGCGCCTTGCCACCGATCTCGACCACGCCAAGCTGGAGAGGCTGGCCAAACGCATCGGCTTCGACGACATCATCCAGGCTGCCCACGACATTGTCGACGGCAAGATCAGGGGACGGGTCGTCGTCGAGATGTAGCTGCCGGAGCGTTTCCTCCTGACTGGGAAAATGCCCTAAGCCGCAGAAATTCCGGACTATTCGCCCCACCGATACAATTCGAACTTTCACTCCAAGGCTTCCATAAGGCTTGGCCCTTATGGTCGCCGCATGGAGACCGATTCCATCGATTTCGAGCTGAACCAAGGCGAAGTGGCCCTGCGCGAGCAGTTGCCGCGCGGCTTGGCGCGCCGCCAGCTGACGCCGCCGCCGCTCGCTCCCGTCCTGCCGAGGAAGCGCGTGGCGCCCGGCCTTGGCGCCGCCCTCATCCTTTCCTCGCTCATCTGTTCGGTCATTGCCTGGCTGACCGACGCTCCCGGCATGGTCAGCCTGGGGCTGTTGGGGTTCAGTACGGCCGGGCTGGCGCTCACTGCCGCATATTATGCCGGCAAGAGCGCGGCACGCGCCTCCCCCGACGCAATGCAGGAACAGGCCAGGATGGAGGTTCTGGCCGACCGCATGTGGGAACTGCAGGAGAACGAGGAGCGCTTCCACGGCCTTATCGATGCGCTTGGCGACCTCGTCATC
>JAEWHN010000413.1 GCA_023387775.1 Pseudomonadota bacterium
GCCCCACCCAGGCTTACATCCAGCATTTCCCCTCCCCCACTTCTCGATTCAGCCCACAGGCGCCATTGAATTCATACAATTCTATATTTCTATGTTATACAAGAGTGGAAAGGTTGCGGGAGTGTTGACGATGATGGGTTTCAAGACGGGGCTGCTTGCGCTTCTGGCCCTGCTCGCGGCGCCTTCAGCCTTATCCGCTGCCGAACTGCTGATGCTGGAACAGCCGGGATGCGCCTGGTGCGCCCGCTTCAACGCCGAGATCGCGCCCGCCTGGCCCAAGACCGACGAAGGCCGCCGCGCACCGCTCAGACGCGTCGACATCACCGAGGCATGGCCCGACGACCTGAAAGACGTGGCCAGGGAGCGCTTCACCCCCACCTTCGTGCTGATGGAGGACGGCCAGGAAATTGGCCGTATCCGAGGCTATGTCGGCGACGAATTTTTCTGGTATCGTATCGGAGAATTGATCGCGCAGTTGCCGAACAAGCAGCCTATGCAGTAACAGGCGCCTTCAAATGGTTTTTGCGCCAACTTTTATTCCGGGATCATCATCGCGACATGAGCTTACCCAAGATCCAAGACGTCCAGACACCGGAAGACTTCAACCAGTTGCTCGAACAGGCCCGCGTGGCCAGCGAGTTGCTGAAAGCGCTTGCCCATGAAGGCCGGTTGCTGATCCTCTGTCTTCTGGCCGAAGGCGAGAAGTCGGTCTCGGAACTGGAAGAAGCCATGCATCTGCCGCAGGCTGCCGTGTCGCAGCAGCTTGCCCGGCTTCGCTTCGACCGGCTGGTCACCACCCGCCGCGAGGGCCGGGTGATCTATTATTCCATCGCCAGCGAGGAAGTATCCTCGGTCATCGAAACACTCTACAAGCTGTTTTGCGCCCCGGTGCGGCGCCCCAAGAGCGAATAGCGGGCGAACTGCCGAGAGGGAACAGCCGGCGCGTAAGAGGCGGTCCACCTTCGGTGGAGCGCGGCCCACACCAGACGGAGGAATCATGAACATCGCCACCTATCCGTGGTTCCTCGCCCTTGCCGGCCTCGGCGCCGGTGTCGTGCTCGGCTTCGTGGCCCGCGCCAATCACTTCTGCACGATGTCGTCGCTCGAGCGGATGTGGTATGCCGATGACAGCCGCGGCGTGCGCACCTGGATGCTTGCCGCCGCGACCGCCCTGCTCGCTACCCAATCACTGCAGGCGGCCGGCATGGTCGACACGGCGTCGAGCTTCTACATTCATTCCAGCTTCGCATGGATCGGCGCCATTGCCGGCGGCATCGCCTTCGGCCTGGGCATGGCGCTGGTTGGCACATGCAGCTTCGGCGCGCTGGTGAGGCTCGGCGGCGGCAGCCTGCGCTCGCTTGTCGTCCTGGTTGTTCTCGGCCTGGCCGCCATGTCGGCGCAGAAGGGCCTGGTCGCCCAGGCACGCGTGGCGCTTTCGGACAATTTCGCCATCGACCTTTCGGAACAGGGCGGACAGTCCCTCGGCGCGCTGGTGTCTTTCTGGACCGGTCATGATCTGTCATTCGCCGTCGCCCTTGCCGCCGGGCTTGGCCTCCTCGCCTGGGTTTTTCGCAACCGTTCCTATCGCATGCAAACGGGCTCGATCCTGACGGGGATAGTCATCGGCCTGATCATCACCTTCGGCTGGTGGGCGACGAGCTACGCGACCCAGCATTCCTTCGAGGTGATACAGATCGAGGCGGGCTCCTTCGTCGTGCCCGTCGCCGACACCATCCTGCACGCCATCACCTTCACCGGCGTGGTGCCCGACTACGGCGTCGGGCTGGTGCTGGGCGTTATCGCCGGAGCGACGCTCTGCGCGGCCTGGAAACGCGATGTGCGCTGGGAGGCCTGCGACGACGCCCGCGAGCTTGGCCGGCATCTCGCCGGCAGCACGCTGATGGGCATTGGCGGGGTCTTCGCCATGGGTTGCACCATCGGCCAGGGGGTCACCGGTATTTCGGCACTCGCCATATCGGCG
This sequence comes from Pseudomonadota bacterium, assembly GCA_023387775.1. Classification (GTDB taxonomy): domain Bacteria; phylum Pseudomonadota; class Alphaproteobacteria; order Rhizobiales; family Rhizobiaceae; genus Pseudaminobacter. The sequence goes on from JAEWHN010000413.1 coordinate 1,982, forward strand.
CCCCTGGTGCTGGCTTCGATTTTCCTGGGTGCGCGGCTGGGGCTTGCCTATCTCATCGAAGGCTCGCCCCTCGGCGCATTTCGTCTGCCGGCAAGGCAGCCGGCGGAATAGGTTCAGGCGGGCACGTAGACGAAACCGTCGCCGCGCCTCTCCACCATGCCCGCCGCCGGATGCGGAAAATGAAAGCCGATTGCCCCTACCCGGTCCGTCGCCAGGCGGTCGAGCAGAGCAAGCCGCGTCTTGACGCCCTGCTGCGGATCCTGGTCGCTCGCGGTCGGCCAGTCCGGCCGCGCGAAGGACACTGTCGCGTTGGAAATGGCATCGCCGATGATCATCACCGGCTCTGTTCCGTGCACCAGGAAGGACATGTGGCCCGGCGTGTGGCCGGGGCTATCCACCGCCTCGACCCCCGGCAGCACTTCATCGCCTCCGGTGATGAAGTTCACCCTGCCATCCAGCGCCGCGAAGCGGCTTTGGGCACCGACCACGAAGGTCTGGCGGTCCTCCGGCATTTGCGACATGGCATCCGGTGACGACCAGAAATCCCATTCCTTCTGGCCGATGTGATACTGCGCATCGGCGAACACCAGCTCATCGAAATCGTCGGTGAGGCCCCACAAATGGTCGGGATGGGCATGAGTGATGACCACGTCGGTGACGTCGCCGGGAGTGACACCAGCGGCCTCAAGCGATTCCAGCAGCTTGCCGGTGCTCGACATGAAGTTCGGACCGGCGCCCACGTCGAAAATGGCGAGCCGGTCGCCCGTGCGTACCAGGGTCACGTTGCAGTCGGGCCGCATCGCGTCAGTGGGCTGGCCGCTGCCTTCCAGCAACTTCACAAGCTCGTCCTGCGGCGCATCCGGAAAGACGAAACCCAGCGGCAGCGTCATCATGCCATCGCTGACCACGGTAAGCTCGGCGCTACCGGTGGACAGGGTCTGCGCCCATGCAGTGCCGATCGGCGCGAACAAGGCTCCGCCAAACGCAGCAGCCGTCCCGCCAAGAAATGTCCTGCGGCTCACTCCCCCGCTTCTGTTCAACTTGCCCGACATTGCCACCCTCTCTTCTATGCAAACATTTTGTTTTTTGCATATCTTGACAATGCAGGCTAGCCTTTGCGGGCGAAATGCCGTTTCGTGCGACGCATCAACAAGTGCCATATCAAGGAGAACGCCATGCTCAAGCCGAAACCCGTTTCCGCGGCACTGGCCGCAATCGGCCTGAGTTGCGCCCTCTTGAGCCTGCCTGCGAGAGCGCAGGATGGCGTTCATACCGTCACGTCCGACAGTCCCTTCGAGCAAGTCATCACCGATCTGGAGGACGCGATCGTCAATCGCGGCCTTGTCGTGGACCATCGCGGCCGTGTCGGCGACATGCTGGAGCGCACAGCCGCCGATGTTGGCGGCGCCAGGCTCTACCGGAAGGCGGAGTTCCTGCAGTTCTGCTCTGCCATCATGTCCCGCAAGGCCATGGAAGCCGACATCCGCAACATCGCCTATTGTCCCTATGTCATCTTCGCCTATGAGGCGGAGGCCAAGCCCGGCGAGGTTACACTTGGCTTCCGCGAGTTGCCGGCCGGGCCGGGCCGCGACGAGGTCAATGCGCTGCTTGCCGAAATCGTCGAGCAAGCCGCCGATGGGCTTTGAAGCCGGCCTTGGCTTGACCACACATCGAATAATTGAAATGTATGCAGATGGAAGCGCGACTCCCAATGCGCCCCATATCGTTGTTTTTCCTGGAGGAATATCCTTGAAGATGTTCTATGCCGCTGCGCTGGCCATCGGTCTTGCGCTGCCCGTGTCCGCGTTCGCCGCAGATCATGAAGTGAAGATGCTCAACAAGGGATCGGACGGCACCGCGATGGTGTTCGAGCCGATGGTGGTCAAGGCTGCTCCCGGCGACACCATCACCTTCGTGCCGACCGACAAGAGCCACAATTCGGCCAGCATGAAGGACGGCCTTCCGGAAGGCGCCGAAGCCTGGAAGGGCAAGACCAATGAGCAGATCACGATTACGGTGTCCGAAGAGGGCGTCTACATGTACCAGTGCACCCCGCATCTGGGCATGGGCATGATCGGGGCCATCGTCGTCGGCGAACCGACCAACCTGGAGGCGGTCAAGAGCCTGAAATATCCGGGCAAGGCCAAGAACACGGCTGAAAAGATCTTCGCCGAGATCGAAGCCGGCTCCTGACGGCAGCGTTACGTCAACCCGGCCGAACACAGCCGGGTAGTCAGTCCGCACCGGATTTCATGCAGCGGCAGCGACGGCTTTCCCCTCAGCCGTCGCATTCACACGGCAGATGACAGCAGCTTCACGCGGCTGAATGGGGGCGGCAAGCCCCGATCGCGGATCGCCGCATCGACAGCGACGAGAATTGCGTCGCGGCAATCGATATCGTCGACGAAGCTCGGCACCCAATAGCGAACAGCATATCTCACACCCTCCGTGTCGTAGGAGAGAGCGCGCGCATCAGGCTTCGGCGACGTCATGATGATCGGTGTCGACGCAGCCGCGGCAGCGAGCAGTTCCTTGCCCTGGTCCACCCGTATGTCATGTCCGAGGACGATCTCCAGCGTCGCGCGATAATGCTTCCGCGGCGCGCTGTAGTTGGTCAGTTTCTGGCGTGAGATCTGGCTGTTGGGCAGGATCATGTAGGTGTCGTTGCGCGTCTGAAGACGTGTGGTGCGCCACCCGATCTCGATGACCCGACCACGGATCGCCCCGTCTATCTCGATCCAGTCTCCTATCCTGAACGGGGCCTCCAGGCCCAGGGCGACCCCGGACAGCACGTCGGCAAGCACATTGCGTATGGCGAAGCCGAGAATGGCAATGATCAGGCCAGAACTGGCGAGAGCGCCACCGGCCGACTGCCCCAGCAGCATCGCCACCGTTGCAATCGTCGCCGCCAAGAACAGGGCGGCGGTGATAAGATCCCGCAGAAGCTTCGGCATTTTGCGGCGGCCGTTTCCGGCTCTTATCAGACCTGCTCCGATGATACGGGCCACAAGCCACGCGCCGGAATAGTAGGCAGCGGCCACGCTCAGTTGCCGTACCGCGGTCGGGTCGGCCTCCGGTGCCAGCTTCTGGAAAGCCAGACCGTGGAAGACGTAGGCTGCAACCGACAGGGTGGCGAAGAGCGCCGGCCAGAAGAACCGAAGGAAATGCGAGCGCTGTGCCAAATATACTTCTCCAAATTCTCCACTGCTCCGCCTGCGGCAGAGGAGGATATCAAAATTTCCCCGTGTATGGCGGGATCGACCGGCGCTGCAGCGCTAGTGCTCGGGAGCAGCCGTCAGCAGGGCGGTCTCCGTGGAGTGCACAAGTGCGAGATATCGTTCGAACTGTGCCAGAACGTCGTCGATGATCTGCTCTTGCGACATTCCCATGATGTCATAGCCCCGGCTGCCGTCCGAAAAGAATGTGCGGGCCTCATAACGCAACCCCATCTTGACGGCCTCGAATGCGGTGAATGCCGGCAATTTATGTTCGCGTATTTGCACGCCGTAGACAAAGTCGCGAAAGCCTTCCGCCGGCACCGTCAGTGAAATGGCCCCGGTTTCGTCGTCGCGGCCAACAAAGGCCGTACGCGAACGCAGTGCCAGCTCGTCCGCCACCGCAATGAGAGCGGGCAGAGCAGCCTTCTCCAGGAAACGGTCGATATCCTTCCTGTCTGGCGCACTGAGTACCAAGGCCAGTCGCTTCTGCCATGTCAATCCAGATGCGGGATGGGCTTGAGAAGCACCGCCAAGCAGCGTCCTGCTTTGGGCAATGTCGGCGTTCATACCCTGGAACAGTGACCAAACAAGGGCCAGCATTACCAGCGAGAAGGGCAACGCTGTCGATATGGTGGCCGATTGCAGGGCGGACAGGCCTCCTGCAGCAAGCAGGACGGCTGCAACAGCCCCGCTGAGCGCACACCAGAAAATGCGCTGAAGGGAATGGGTTTCAGTTTCGCCGCCCGCGGCTATCGTATCGATGACCAGCGAGCCCGAGTCCGACGAGGTCACGAAGAAGATGGCGACGAGTGCCACCGTAAGCGTCGAGGTGACGACAGGGAACGGCAAATACTGGAAGAATTGAAACAAGGCGACCGACAGATCGGCTTCGACGGCTCGGGCAAGCGCACCGTCCGCTTTCGTGGTGTCGAGATACATGGCGGTGTTGCCGAACACGGTCATCCAGAAGAATGTGAACCCGGCCGGAATGAACAGAACCGCGGCCACGAATTCACGAACCGTACGGCCGCGCGAAATGCGGGCGATGAACATGCCGACGAAGGGCGACCAGGAAATCCACCAGGCCCAATAGAACAGCGTCCAGCGATCGATCCACGGTCGCGGTTCGTAGGCGTAGATATTGAAGGTGCGCAAAAGGAGAGTGTCGAGGTAGAGGCCGATATTCTGTACGAAATCCCGCATCAGAAGCCCGGTCGGACCGACCACCAGGACAAACAGCATCAGCAGAAGCGCCAGCGCCAGATTTACCTCGCTCAGAATACGCACGCCCCTTTCGACGCCGCTCACCGCAGACATGGTAGCCATGGCGGTGACGACTACGACCAGAACGAGCTGGACATAGATCGACACCGGAACGCCCAGCAGATAGTTCAAGCCCGCATTGATCTGAAGAACGCCGAAACCGAGCGAAGTCGCCAACCCGAACAGCGTTCCGCAGATCGCGAAGATATCCACCGCATGGCCGATCGGCCCGTTGATGCGGTTCTTCAGCAGCGGGTAGAGACCGGATCGTATGGTCAGCGGCAAGTTGTAGCGATGGCCGAAATAGGCCAGCGATAGTCCGACCACGGCGTAGATCGCCCAGGCGTGGATCCCCCAATGGAAGAAGGTGACGCTCATCGCCTGCCGTTGCGCCGCGATCGACAGCGGTGCCGCTTCCGGCGGCGCCGCAAAATGCGTCATCGGTTCGCCGACCGCGAAATACATCAGGCCGATGCCCATCCCCGCGGCAAACAACATTGCCACCCATGAGAGGAAGGGGAAGTCGGGCTCTGAATCGTCGGGTCCCAGCTTCAGGTCGCCATAACGGCCAAACGCCAGAAGTATCATCGAGAACAGAAAAACGCCGACCGCGAGAAGATACAACCATCCGAAACTGGACAGTATGGCCGTCTGCATTTCGCGGAAAAGCACTTCCGCATGCCCCGGAACGATCGTGCCAATTGCCACGAATAAAGCGATGATGGCCACTGATCCGTAAAACACTGGCGGATTGATGACGAATTTGGGCACGATCCGTCCTCCTCGCTTGCCTGGTCGCGATCATACGACAAGCGCGCCCGGAATTCCGGCTGCAGGAATTTATGATGCCCGATTGCGGCTTACTCCATCCGCTATTCCGCCGGTGTGGAGAAAGGTTCGCGCCCGCGCGGCCCCTCGGGCTTGCCCTGATGCAGTTCCTTCTCGAGCCAGAGGCTGTGATGCTCCCTCGCCCAATTCACGTCGACCGTGCCGCTGCCCATCGCCTCGAATGCGCCCTCCATACCGATCGTGCCGATGTAGATGTGGGCGAGCATGACGGCGAAGAACAGCACGGCGACGACCGCATGGACCATGTGGGCCGCGTGCATCTCGCCAATTCCGGTGCCGTAGAAGGGGAAGATCAGCACATAGCCGCTGATCGCCACCGCCGCGCCGCCCAGCACGACGATCCAGTAGATGGCCTTCTGGCCGGCATTGAACCGCTCGGCCGGCGGGTGGTCATGGCCGATGATGCCGCCGCCGCGTTTCAGCCATTCGATATCAATTCGGTTCGGAATGTTTCCCCCCAGCCACATCAGGAAGATCAACACGACGCCGATGGTGAAGGGGAAGCTGAGATAGTTGTGGGTATATTTGGCCCACTCCGAGAATGTCGAGAAGGCGTCATGGCCCATCAGCGGCATCAGCAATTCCTTGCCGAAGGTGATGTTGAGGCCGGACAGGCCGAGAATGATGAAACAGGTTGCCGTCATCCAGTGCACGAAGCGCTCGAAGCCGTTGAAGCGCACGATGGTCCGCCCGGAGCGGCCGCTTTCCAGCCGCACCATGCCGCGCGTCAGATAGAACGCGACGAGGACGACCAGCATGCCGAGTATCGCGATGGCGGCAATCCAGCGTAGCGCGATCTCGTGGAAGGCGCGCCACTCCTTGCCGCCGGGCTGGATAAGCACTGCAGCCCTGCTGTCGGGTATGCTGATGCGCCCGGTGATGCGCGGCTCCTGCTGCAGAAGCTGTTGCTCGGTCACGCCTTCCGCGGTCGGGTTGACGATCGTCGCCGCGGGCTTCTGGGTCTGTTCCTGCGCGCTGGCGGGAGTGGAAAGCGCCGTCAGCACCGCGAGCACGCAAGCGCCTGCGACATTGCGAATTCCGGCGGAAAGACTGCTCATCTCTCATCCTCCCTTGCTCATGGCCGGCGGCCTTTACGACGTGCTGACGTCCTCGCCATAGGCCGTCTTCCAGCCCCATGCTCCTGAACTGTAGCCACGCTGCTCCACCCGCTCGCGGAATATCTCCTCGATGACCTCGCCGTCGCCGGCCAGCAGCGACTTGGTCGCGCACATCTCGGCGCACAGCGGCAACTTGCCCTCGGCGAGACGATTGGCGCCGTATTTCTCGTATTCCTCCTTGCTGCCGTCCGCTTCCGGTCCGCCGGCGCAGAAGGTGCATTTGTCCATCTTGCCGCGCGAGCCGAAATTGCCGAGCCGCGGATATTGCGGCGCGCCGAAGGGGCAGGCGTAGAAGCAATAGCCGCAGCCGATGCACTGGTCCTTGGAGTGCAGCACCACGCCATCGTCGGTTGTGTAGATGCAGTTGACCGGACAGACCGCCATGCAGGGCGCGTCCGTGCAGTGCATGCAGGCCATGGTTACCGAGCGTTCGCCCGGCAGCCCGTCATTGATGGTCACCACCCGGCGTCTGTTGATGCCCCAGGGCACCTCATGTTCGTTCTTGCAGGCGGTGACGCAGGCGTTGCATTCGATGCAGCGCTCGGCATCGCAGAGAAACTTCATCCGTGCCATTGTCGCCTCCTTACGCCGCCGTGATCTGGCAGAGCGTGACCTTGGGTTCCTGCATGCCGGTGGCCGGGTCGTAGCCGTAGCTGGTTATGGTGTTGGCGCTTTCGCCAAGCACGATCGGATCGGCGCCCTCGGGATAGTTCGCGCGCAGATCCTCGCCGCCGAACCAGCCGCCGAAATGGAAGGGCATCCAGGCCACGCCCTTGCCCACGCGTTCCGTCACCAGCGCGCGCATCCTCGCCTTCGAGCCATTCTCGGTGCCGGTGACCCAGACCCAGGCACCGTCGATGATGCCGCGCTCGCCTGCGTCCCCGGGATTGATCTCGATGAACATGTCCTGTTGCAGTTCGGCGAGCCACGGGTTGGAGCGCGTTTCCTCGCCGCCGCCCTCGAACTCGACCAGCCGGCCGGTAGAAAGGATGAGCGGGAATTGCTTGGCCACGCCCCTGTCCACCGCCGACTTCTGCACCGAAAAGCCGATATTGGGCAGGCGGAACTGAACCTCGTCTTCCCGCGTGGGATATTTGGCCACCAGATCGACCCGCGGCGTGTAGATCGGCTCGCGGTGGACCGGTATCGGGTCCGGCACGCCGAAGGCATTCATGCGCGCCCGCGCATTGCCATAGGGCACGCAGCCATGCTTCATGGCAACGCGCTGGATGCCGCCGGAAAGGTCGGTCGACCAGGAAACCGCATCGGCCTTGTCGGCGCCGATCCTTTCGATGGTGGCGATCTCGTCGGGCGTCAGGTCATGATCCCATCCCAGCTTCTTCAACACGCCGTAGGTGAATTCCGGATATCCATCCTGGATCTCGGAGCCCTGCGAATAAGAGCCGGACGCCAGCAGGTTGACGCCATCGCGCTCGACGCCGAAGCGCGCCCGGAACGTGCCGCCGCCATCCATCACATGCAGGCCGGTGTTGTAGAGCAGCGCCGTGCCGGGATGCTTGAGTTCCGGCTTGCCCCAGCACGGCCATGGCAGGCCGTAGTAATCGCCCTTGGCCGGGCCGTCCTTGGCCCGCAGCGTCACCAGGTCGAAGTCCTTCTGGTTGGCCATGTGCAGCTTCAGCCGCTCGGGCGATTGCCCGCAGTAGCCGGTGCTCCAGCTGCCGCGGTTCATCTCGCGCAAGATGTCCTCGGCCTCGGGAAGGTTGTTCTCGACCTTGATGTTCTTGAACATCTTGTCGGCGAAACCGAGCTTCTGGGCGATGAGATACATGATCTCCAGATCGTCCTTGGCCTCGAAGCTGGGCTTCACGATCTGCTCGCCCCATTGCAGGGAACGGTTGGAGGCGACGCGCGAGCCCTTGGCCTCGAACTGCGTGCAGGCCGGCAGCAGCCAGGTGTCGCCCTTTCGCCCGGCCTTGAGCGCCAGCGAGGCCCAGGTGGTGGGATGCGGATCGGCCACCACGAGGAGGTCGAGCTTGGCCAGCGCCTTCAGCGATTCGGGAATGCGGGTGATGCTGTTGGAGGCGTGCCCCTGCACGATCATCGCCCGCACATTGTCCTTCTGGTGCACCTGGTCCTTGGGCAGGAGCACGGCATCGAACCAGCGCGTCAGCGGAATGCCCGGCGCTTCCATGATCTCCTTGTTGTCGAAGCGCGACACGAACCATTCGTAATCGACCTCCCACACACGCGACCAATGCTTCCAGGCGGTGTCCTTCAGCCCGTAGTAGAAAGGCAGCGTCACGATATCGAGGCCGACATCGGTGGCGCCCTGCACATTGTCGTGCCCGCGCAGGATGTTGGCGCCGGTGCCGGGCTTGCCGACATTGCCGGTGAGCAGCAACAGGATGCAGCTGGCGCGCACATTGGCGGTGCCGACAGTGTGCTGGGTCTGGCCCATGCACCAGATCAGGGTCGCGGGCTTTTCGGTGGCGAACAGCCGGGCGATATGCTCCACCTGCGCGCCCGGAATGCCGGTGACGCGCTCGACCTCGTCGGGCGGCCATTTCTCGATTTCCTTGCGGACGTCGTCATAGCCGTAGACGCGGCTCTGGATGAACTCCTTGTCCTCCCAGCCGTTCTTCACGATGTGCCACATCAGCCCGTAGAGGAAGGGAATGTCGGTTCCCGGCCGCAGCCGCACATAGTCGGTGGCATGGGCGGCGGTGCGCGTCATGCGCGGATCCACCACGATCATGTTGGCGTTGTTGAGCTCCTTGCCCTCCAGCATGTGCTGCATGGCCACGGGATGCGCCTCGGCCGCATTGCTGCCGACATAGAGCAACGTCTTGGCGTTGCGCATGTCGTTGATGCTGTTGGTCATGGCGCCGTAGCCCCAGGTGTTGGCGACGCCGGTGACGGTGGTGGAGTGGCAGATGCGGGCCTGGTGGTCGGTATTGTTGGTGCCCCAGAAAGCGCCGAGCTTGCGGAACAGATAGGCGCCTTCATTGGTGAACTTGGCCGAGCCCAGCCAGTAGACGGAATCCGCCCCCGACGTACCGCGAATTTGCGTGATCCTGTCGCAGATGGCGTTGACGGCTTCGTCCCAGCTTGCCCGCCTCCACTCGCCATCGACGAGCTTCAGCGGATATTTGAGCCGCCGCTCGCTGTGCACCAGTTCGCGCACCGACGCGCCCTTGGCGCAGTGCGAGCCGCGATTGATCGGGCTGTCGAAGCTGGGCTCTTGGCCGATCCAGACGCCGTTGGAAACCTCGGCAGTGACCGTGCAGCCGACCGCGCAGTGGGTGCACACGCTCTTGCGGATCTCGACGGCGGCGCCGGGTTCCGGCGGCGGGCCCGCCTTGGCCTTGCGCATGTTGGCAAGCGGCAAGGCGCCGACGGCGGCCAGCCCGGCGGCGGCGAGCCCGGAGCGGCGCAGGAAGCTGCGGCGATCGAGCCGGGCCAGCCCCTGCCCTTCGGCGAAGGAGGCTAGATGGGTGTGGCGGGCGGGACGATCCGAACGCTTGATGAGCATGTCACCCTCCCTTGCCCGGATAGTGGTTGACCCGATAATAGGTCTTCACGTGCTCGGTTTCCCGGTAGCGGGCCTTTACCCGCTCGTTGCGGCTTCCGCTGTCGGCGCGGGCCTCGGCGCCGAGCGTGGGAACCGCCACCAGTGGAGACAGGCCAAGCGCCCGCAGGAAATCGCGCCGCTTCACTCCATGCTCGTTCCCGGATGCCATATCGCTTCCTCCGCTCTGTTTTCCCTGCGTCACGCCGGCAAGGCGAATGCCTCCGTCTCTATTTCGATGAAAAGGCGGCCCACGCTGCCGAGTTGCCGGTAGAACTCGCAATCGGCCGCACGCTCCAGATCCGCAAAGAAGCGGCCCAGCCACGGCTTCAGATGCGTCTCGAAAAACGCTGCCTGCTGCCCCGGATCGATCGCGCCGTAGGCTCCTGTGGCAAAGCCGGCCATGACCTCGCACAGCATACCGGCATGATCTTCCGGTTGGCCCAGTCCTGAAGCAGGCTCGATGCCAAGGCGGCGCAGGTCGCCACGCAGGCGGGCCAGCGGCCGCTCGTTGAGAAACCCGGTGAGGTAGTAAGAAGCGTAGGGCAGAAGCTCGCTGCGGCCGACCCCGACAAACAGCCGGAAATACTCCCGCTCGAGCGCGTCCGGATCGGCCTCGCGCGCGGCAGCGGCCAGCGCGGCGTGAGCACGGCCGAGCCTGGTACCGTCGCCTTCTATCGCGGCAAGACGCGACAGCAAATCGTTGTCCGGCGGGGCGAGGAGCAAAACTGCCAGCAGCGCATATTCCTTGGCACGGGCGCGATCCACCTCGTCGACGTCAACGGTCGACGTCCACGACAACTCGCCCTCTCCTCTTTGGGTCGGCAAGTCCCGCAAAGTGCTCGGGGCGGCTCGCGCTGCAACAGGCGCGCTCATTGCGTCGCCCTGTGGAGCGGCGCAAACATGTCTTGCGACGCAAGTTCGACCGCTTGCACGGCTTCGGCTTCAACAAAGTGGAAATTCTGCACGCGCATTTCTCCACCACGTCGCAGTGGCGGGGCGCCTCCGGTAACATGCGGCACTCCCGCATCTGCCTGGAAAGGGAGCGTCTACTGAAAAGCTTGAAACGTCAACCACCTGGGGTAAGACTTTCGATCGGGTGTCTGGCACCGAAAGATACTCTTTCGCAAAGAGGGTCGATCGCGGCCCGCAAGGAGGCGGAAGGTTGAGCAACCCCATGCCGCATCTCAGCATCCCGGCAGGGATCGTGGTGGAACGGCGCAGCGCGGCTTCGCCGTGGATCGATTTCACGTGGCGACCCGTCTCGCTGCTGGCCGGCGCGCCGGAGGCCGAGCCCTGGACCTGCCTCGGCGATGATGGAACGATCGCGACCTTCTATGCCGGCGCCGTCACCCTGCACCTCTACAAGACGGAAGCCGGCCACTACCGTGACAACCTGACCTCGCCCCAGCCCTCCGCGTGGGTGGCTATCGTCGAGACCGGCGGCACGCCGCCTTGCGCGATCGTCGGCGCCACCGTCGATCCCGCCGAGGGCGAGGCCATGACCGAGCCCGGCACAGTGGTGGAAGCAGTGCCGCTGCCGCAGGCCGTCATCCGCGAAATCGCGGAATTCGTGGCCCGCAACCCGGTCAAGGACAACTTCGTCAAACGCAAGCGAGACCGTGCCGACCCGGAAGCGCTGGCACGTCGATCTCCTATCCACGAGGCGAGCGATGACCGATCATGAAGGCATTTTCGCACGCTGGTCGCGTCTGAAGCGGCAGGCTGCGGAGGAGACGCCCCCAACCGGCGAACCCGAGAGCACCAAAGCCGAGGACGGCGCGGTGCAGGCCGAAGATGTCGCCGCAGCCGAGGAGGCAAGCGTCGACCTTTCGCAACTGCCGTCTCTCGATGCCATCGATGCAACAACCGATCTTCGCGCGTTTCTTGCAGCAGGCGTTCCTGCCGAACTGCGTAACGCGGCCTTGCGCAAGGCGTGGGCGGCCGATCCTGCGATCCGCGACTTCATCGGCCCGAACGAGAATTTCTGGGATCACACCTCAGGCCGCGTTCCCGGCTTCGGCGTGCTGAAGCCGGGAACGGCCCGACGGCTCATGGCTCAGGTTCTGGGAGACGATGGGCGAGCGGAGCCGCGGATGGAACCCCCGGCCACCCCTGCGCAGGAGCCGATCGCCCCACAGCCCGATCGTACTGCACCGCCGATAGAAGCCGCGAATGTCGAGGAGCCGCCGTCAGAAGATCGCTCCGAGGCTTCAGCGAAAGCGGAAAAAGATGAGCCCCGCATTCGCCGCCATGGCGGAGCCGTTCCGCGTTTCAAGGAAGATTGAAAGCACTGCATTGCGGCGAGTTGGGGCGATGGCCAGGGTTGGTCGCCCGAATTTCAGCTCCCGTGGTGGCCGTCCTTGTCGGCATCCCGCGCCCGCAGGAAGTCGTCAGTGGTGAGAATTGGCCGGCGCTGCGGCGCGTTCGGGTCGAAGCCTTCGTGCACCATGGCGGTGGCGCGGCAATTCTCGCACATGCGCACCAGATCGACGTGGCCGGCATTGGCGCCCCGGTACATCCAGTGCCTTTCCTCCAGCTTCGCCACGATGCGCTCGATGGTGCTCCTGGTGCCGAAGGGCGCGCCGCAGGAAATGCACAGGAACGGCTCTTCTTCCTTGAGTGTGCGGCTGGACGCACCCCAGGCAGCGAAGTCGAGGCGCGGGTCGAGCGTGATGGCGTCTTCCGGACAGGTTGCCTCGCACAGCCCGCATTGCACGCAGGCGATTTCGGCAAAACGCAGCATCGGACGCTCCGGCTCGGCCGAAAGTGCTCCCGTCGGGCACGCCGTGACGCAGGCATGACAGAGGGTGCAGCGCTCGGCGTCGAGATTGACGCTGCCGAACGGCGCCCCATGCGGCAGGGCGATGCGCTCGACCGGCGCGGGCGCGACACGATGCAGCTCGCCAAGCGCCACTTCCATCAAGCTCCGGCGGCCGCCAAGCGGCATGAACGAGGATGGAGTGGCGGTTTCCACACCAGCGGAAGCCGCGTCGAGCTCGGTGCGCAGGCGAAACGGATCGTCAGTCTGGATGATGCGCACGGCATCTTCTCCGAAGCCCAGCGCGGCGGCCGCAGTTCCGGTCCAGGCCGCCACCTGCCACAGGCCGGCAATGTCATGGCGCGGTCGTTCGCGCGTCAGGAAGGCGACACCAGCGCCGCCATAGGCGAAGATCGCAGCAATGCTCTCGGGTCCGACCTGAGTGACCTCGTTGACACGGAATGGAATGACATTGGCCGGCAGGCCGTCGCCATGGCGGGCGAGTGCGTCGATCAGCGGCTCGCCGTGGTCGCCGTCGTGGAACAGGATCCTCGCCTGCCTGCCGCCTGCGGCGCGGTAGGCTGAAAGCATTGTGCGCAGGCGGCCCATCTGCTGTTCCGGACCCGGCATGGCGTAGGTAGCGGCCCCCGTGGGGCAAGCCGTCGCGCAAAAGCCGCAGCCGCCGCAGATCGCCGGGTCGATGGCGACCGCATCGCCGTTCGGCGTGATGGCGCCGGCCGGGCACAAATCGAGGCAACGACGGCAGCCGGTGATGCCGGAGCGGGAGTGGGCGCAGAGCGATTCATCGAAGCGGATGAAGATCGGCTTGTCGAAAGTGCCGACCAGACCGCCGGCCTCGAAAATCGCCTTTTCCACCGCGACGGGGTCGCGGGGGTCGGCGCGCAGATAGCCCGGCCTGAGCTCAGGCGCGGAGAAAAGCGGCGCATCGCCGGTGAGGTCGAGAATGAGATCGCAGTTCGACACCGCTCCGTCGCGCGGCAGGCCGAATTGCAGCACGTCACGAGACGAAGCGACCGGCAGGGCAAGGCCGTCTATCGTCAGCTCGAAGGCGCCGAGATGCCCGCGCGCGGTGCGGATGTCGCCCTTGAGCACGGGAAACTCGTCGACACGGTTTGGCGCCACATTTTCAGGGCGGGTGAGCAACACGGTGATGTCGAGCCGATCGGAAAGCCTGCGCCCGGCCTCTATTGCCACCTCATCGCGACCATAGACGAGGATCACGCCGTCGCTTTCGAAGGTGATCGGTACGATCGGCTGTTCCGGCTCGGCAGCGGCGAGCAAGGCGGCCGCCTTCGGCCCTGCAGCTTCGGCATCGTTCGACCAGCCGCCGTTCTCGCGGATATTGGCGAAGATGAGATCGACGAAAGAGGCTTCGGCGGCCACCTCGGAAAACAGCGGCGCCTTCTGCGTGCAGGCCACCGTGACGGGTTCGCCCCGCGCGATCGCCTCGCGGAACAGCGGCAACTGGGCGCCGCACAGATGATCCGCCTGGGTAATGCCGCAGGAGCCGCAGCCCCGCGCGATCGCCTCACGATCGAGCGGCATCGATTTTTCGCAGGTGCAGATCATGAGATGCGGTTTCACATCGCGCATTCCGCTCTCCCCGCTTTCGCGCCGGCCTAGCGGTCACCTTACATCCAATTCGCAAGCAAACCAGACGGGAAAATGTCGAAGACGTTCGGCTGCGCAGTCATCGTCTTGCGCAAACAGCACCAGATCCGCTCCGGATCAGCGGTGGCCTATGAGGTTGTGGCCCGGATCGCCTACGCGGGTGCCGGACGTTGCAAACGCCTTGTAGACCGGTTCCTGGATTGCAGCGAGCGCGAATGAACCCGCAACAGCGAGGATGATCAGAGCGATCACGGCTGAGACGAAGGCTTTCATGACGTGTTCCCTTCTTGTGCCCCGTCGCCAACTATGGCCCACGTGCGCGGCAAATCAAGAACACGTTTTTTCTGACGCCAGTCGCGCTGCCACGTTGAGCGCAGCAGGCTTTTGCTCAAAGATTGCTTGAGCGAGATCAAGGCGCGGCCCGCCTGTCGGTGCCACAAGTTTGGTCTCCCCCCTTGTCCGGAGCCATGCATGAAAGCCAAGGACATCATGACAACGCGGATCGTGACCGTTTGTCCGGGCAACAGCATCAGGCACGCCGCGCAGACCATGCTCGACAAAGGGGTGAGCGGGCTGCCGGTGATCGACGACGACGCACGTCTCGTGGGGATCATCAGCGAGGGAGACCTCATGCGCAGGGCCGAGTTCGGCATCCGGCCCGCCTCGGCAGCGGCTATCCCCTCCTCGGAACAACGCGCTCGCGCCTATGTGAAAAGCCACGGCATGAATGTCGGCGACGTCATGAGCAGCAATGTCGTGACGGTCGACGAGGAGGCTCCTGTCAGCCGCATCGCCGCCCTGATGGAAGAGCATCGCATCAAGCGCGTGCCCGTGACGCGGGCGGGAAAGCTTGTCGGTATCGTCAGCCGCAGGGATCTCATGCGTGCGATCGTCACCTCCAGCCTCGATGAAATCGCATCGGGCGATGCCGCCCTGCGCCGCAGCGTCATGGCCCGGCTTGGGGAAGATGCGGGCCTGGAGACCGCGAGACTGAACGTCACCGTTGCCAACGGCATTGTCCACTTCTGGGGAAATGTCGATTCCAAGAGCCAGCGGGATGCGGCACGCGTGGTGGCGGAGGGCATGCGCGGGGTCGCGGGCGTGGTAGACCACATGCATCTGCGTCGGCACGAAGCCGCGCATGACGAAACTGGCGGGACAACAGCGGCGGCCGAGCCATGGCGGCAATCCTGACACTGACGCTCAACCCGGCGATCGACATTTCCAGCGAGACCCAGGTGGTGCGCCCCACCCGCAAGATCCGGACCTCACGGACCCGATACGATCCCGGCGGCGGCGGCATCAACGTTGCCCGTGTCGTCACGGCGCTCGGCGGGGATGCCGAAACCCTCTTTCTGGCTGGCGGAGAGCTGGGGGCGCTCTTCGACAGCCTGCTGGAAAAGGAGGGCATCCGGCGCCACATGGTCCCCATCGCCAATCGGACGCGGATCAGCTTCATGGTGCGGGAACTCGGAACCGGCCTGGAGTACCGCTTCGTGCCTGAAGGGCCGGTAGTCCATGCCAGGGAACTCGAGCACTGCCTGGACCTGATTGCGTCCGACAGGAGCGATTACGTCGTGGCCAGCGGCAGCCTGCCTGCCGGGGCACCGCCCGACATCTATGCGCGAATGGCAAGATCTGTGGCCGCGCGGGGCGGCAGGTTCGTGCTGGATACCTCCGGCCCTGCCCTCGGCACCACGCTCGAGCAGTCGCGCGTCTATCTTGTGAAACCAAGCTCCGGCGAGTTCGAGCATCTCATCGGCAGGAAGCTGGACGAAAACGAGGTAATGCAGGCCGCAAGCGAGATCGTCGCCCGGGGATCTGCCGAACTGGTGGCGGTGACGATGGGGGCCGACGGCGCGATCCTGGCAAGCAAGGAGGGGGTGCTGCGCCTGCCGGCCATACACGTTCGCGTCCGCTCGGCCGTCGGCGCCGGCGACAGCTTCCTAAGCGCAATGATCTGGGCGCTTTCACAAGGCCGCCCGCCCGTCGAAGCTTTCCGGCTCGGCATCGCGGCCGGGGCCGCCGCCGTGATGCGCCCCGGCACCGAGCTTTGCCGGCGTGAGGATGTGTTCAGGCTCTACCAGGCGGGAAACGCGACGGCACCGGAGACGCAGCAGCTCCATGGCAGCATCCCTGCCTGACTACTGCCAGGGAGTTCGTCAGGAGCCGGGTGGAACGCGCATGGACAAGGCCACCGCCGTGCCGCGCAGGCCAGCATCGATGGACCTTACGACATGGATCGGGATCGGGGCGAGATAGGAGGCCAGGCGCCCCTTATCCTGGAACGCCTGGTTGAATGCTGCGGCACGAGACGCGTTTCCCGCATCGTCGGCGAAGATGCTCGGCGCCATGCTGCCGGCGAGATAGACCCCTCCCCGTGCGCCATAGACCAGCGCCATGTCCCCCGCAAAGCGGCCGAGCCAGCTGGCGAGATAGCCGATGGCGTCTTCGGCCAGTCGGTCTTCACCACCCGTCGCACGGTCCATGATCTCGCCGGCCGAAAGCTTGGCATCCACGCCCCTCATCTCACCCAGCACGCGGAAGATGGCTTCAAGCCCGTGAGCAGAGATCAGGCGCTCGGCGGATACATGGCCCTTGCCCTTCCGGATACCTTCGACGAGCAGCAGTTCCTCGGCATCCTTCACCGCAAACGACACATGCCCACCTTCTCCCGGCAGCGAAATCCATCCGCCTGGAGATGGTGCCAGCGCGGCGACGCCCAAGCCGGCTCCCGGCCCCAGAACCACCTTGGTCGCGCCCTCGACTGGCTCTCCGCCGCCAATCCTGTGAAGGTCGTGCGCGCCCAGATACGGCAGGCACAGCGCCAGCGCTTCGAAGTCGTTTATGATGTGGACATGCGTCGCACCGGTCGCAGCCTGCACCTCCTCGCGCGTGAAGGACCAGGGAAGATTGGTGAGATTGACCACGCTGTCGGTGACCGGACCGGCTACCGCGAAACCCGCCATAGTGGGGCGGTAGGGAATGGAAGCCATATAGGCCTCTATCGCGGCCTGCAGCGACGGGAACATGTCGCAACGCAGCGCGACGAAAAGCGTGATCGTCAACTCCTCGACATCGGTAATGGCGAACCGGACCTCGGTGCCATCGATCTCGCCAACAAGCGCCATGCGCGGATTGACCGTCATGGATATGTCTCTCTCTCCAATGCCCCTGCAATGCTTCCTCGACCTGACGGCCGCTGTCCTTGATTTGAATCAGATAGCAGGATGACTGCCGGATTTTGACCGGGATCAATGAGCTTCCGCCGCGGAAGCGGCAGGTTGGCAGCTTGGATTCCCCCTGGAGGATGGCATGGGCAACCGGCCCGACAGCGAGGCCGCTCGAAACAGCGCACCCCTTCAGGCTACGTTATGGTTTGATGAGATCCGGCGCGGCGACGTGGCGCGCGTGGGCGGCAAGAACGCCTCTCTCGGCGAGATGACGCAGGCATTGGCCACCGCCGGCATCCGCGTGCCTCCGGGCTTTGCCACCAGTGCGGAAGCCTATCGCGACTTCATCGCCTTCAATCGGCTGGAGGAACAGATCGCCTCCTGCCTCGATGACCTCGCGGCCGGCAAGGCCAGCCTCGCGGAGACCGGCTCGGCGATCCGGCGCCTGGTGCTCCACGGGCAATGGCCGCAAGCCACGGCCGAGGCGATCACCACCGCCTATCAGGAACTTTGCAGGCGCACCGGCAAGGCCGACCTGGATACCGCCGTGCGCTCCAGCGCCACGGCCGAAGACCTGCCCGACGCCAGTTTCGCCGGCCAGCAGGAAACTTTTCTCAACGTGCGCGGCGAGCAGGCTGTCCTGAATGCATGCCGGCGCTGCTATGCCTCGCTGTTCACCGACCGCGCGATAAGCTACCGCCAGGCCAAGGGTTTCGACCATATGAGCATCGCGCTGTCGGTGGGGGTGCAGCAGATGGTCCGCTCCGATCTGGGCGGTGCCGGGGTGATGTTCTCGATCGATACCGAAACCGGCTTCAAGGACCTGGTCGTGATCAACGCCGCCTGGGGGCTGGGCGAGAACGTCGTGCAGGGTACCGTCGATCCAGACGAGTATCAGGTCTTCAAGCCGCTGCTTTCGGACAGCTCGCTGGTGCCGATCACCGGCAAATCACGCGGCGAGAAAGCCTGGAAGCTGATCTACGCCGATACCGATGGCCCGACGCGCAATGTGCCGACTTCGAAGGCCGAGCGCCGGGCGTTCGTGCTCTCGGATACCGAGATCCTGGACCTCGCCAGATGGGCGGTGCTGATCGAGGCCCATTACGGCTGCCCAATGGACATGGAATGGGCAAAGGACGGCGAGACGGGCGAAATGTTCATTGTCCAGGCCCGGCCGGAGACGGTCCAGTCGCGGCGGGAAGCCAGTTCGTTCAAGTCCTACCGGATCGTCGACAGGGGGCAGCAACTGGTCAAGGGACTCGCGATAGGCGACGCCATCGTTGCCGGGCGCGTTTGCCTGATCGAGGAGCTGCGCGACATCGATCGTTTCGTCGATGGCGCCATCCTCGTCACACCGAACACCGACCCGGACTGGGTGCCGATCATGAAGCGCGCGACGGCAATCGTCACCGATCACGGCGGGCGCACCTCGCATGCGGCGATCGTGAGCCGCGAGCTCGGACTGCCGGCAATCGTGGGCACCGGCAACGCCACCGAGGTGCTGCACAGCGAGCAGGAAGTGACCGTGTCCTGCGCGGAAGGCGACCAGGGCTTCGTCTACGCCGGCAAGATAAAGTTCGAAACCGACACGGTAGACGTGGCCGACCTGCCGCAGACCCGTACGGGGGTCATGCTCAACATCGCCAATCCCGCTGCCGCGCTGCGCTGGTGGCGGCTGCCGGCCGACGGTATCGGCCTCGCCCGCATCGAATTCGTGGTCGCCAACCACATCCGCATCCATCCCATGGCGCTGGTGCACCACGCCACGCTGAAGGACGAGGCCGCCAAGCGGAAGATCGCCGAACTGACGGCGGGCTATGCCGACAAGACGGAATATTTCGTCGACCGGCTCTCGCGTGGCCTCGCGCGCATCGCCGCGGCCGCCTACCCCAGGCCGGTCATCGTGCGCATGAGCGACTTCAAGACCAACGAATATGCGAGCCTGGTAGGCGGTGCCGAGTTCGAGCCGCGTGAAAGCAATCCGATGATCGGGTTTCGCGGTGCCTCGCGCTACTACTCGCCGCGCTACCGCGACGGCTTTGCCCTCGAATGCCGATCGATCAAGCGCCTGCGCGAGGAGATGGGTTTCAGGAACGTGGTCGTCATGATCCCGTTCTGCAGGTCGGTTTCGGAGTCCGACCGCGTGCTCGAAGTCATGGCCGAGAACGGGCTGAAGCGCGGCGTGGACGGCCTTCAGGTCTTCATCATGTGCGAGATCCCGTCGAACGTGATCCTCGCCAAAGAGTTCGCGCAGCGCTTTGACGGATTCTCGATCGGCTCCAACGACCTCACCCAGCTGACCCTCGGTGTCGACCGCGATTCACATGAGCTTGCAGACCTGTTCGACGAGCGGGATGCCGCCGTCAAATGGATGATCGCCAGGGTCATCGCCGAGGCCCGCGAAGCTGGCGCGAAGATCGGGCTGTGCGGGCAGGCCCCGAGCGACAATCCCGAATTCGCGGAGTTCCTGGTCGAATGCGGGATCGACACGATCTCGGTGAGCCCCGACAGCTTCATCGCGGTGAAGCGAAAGGTGGCCGCCGCCGAAGCCCGTGCCAGGCCTTGACTGCACAGCCACCGCTCCCCCGGATCGCTGCTGCTAACCGCGCCGCGCGGTCTGGGGCCACAAGCTTCTGAGGGCGACGGGCATCTGGTCGATGATCTTCGCCACCTCCCCCGGATCGACTTCCTCGAAGATAACTTCGAAAATTCCGTGCGCGGCAGTGCGGGCATCGATCGGGAATTTCGGCGGCAAATCCCTCGCGACATGCTCGCAGAATTCCTCGAGGGTATGATCCAGCTTCGGCTTCTCAGCCATGTGCCATCCTTCGAAGTACAGTCCACGGATCACCATTGGCAACTGCGCGCCGAAGTGGACCGCCATTTCCGGCGTCAGCCGGTCACGCAAGGCATGCAGCGTGGCGCGAAGTGCGCTGTAGGCGTGGCGGCGGTCATCGAAGTGAAGCTTTTCCGCTGCAGTCTTGAGCCAGATATTGCCTTCCTGCACGGTGTGATCAAAGGTGGGGTGCCCGCTACTCATCGGCCCGCTCCATGAAAAGGGGAAAGCATCGTTCGCTGCCTGTCAGGCTCGCGTCTTTGGGATGTTAAGCACCAGAAGCGGGATTTCTCATTGACGTGCGTCAATGAAGCCGCACCCAGTGCAGCCGGGTTGACGCTCATCAATGCCCGGCCGCGGCCATAGGGCAAAATGCGACGAGCATCTTTCATGGGTGATCGGCCATGCCGGTCCACAATGCCGACATCGCCAGGCTTTTTGATCATCTGGCCGACCTTCTGGAGATCGAGGGAGCGAACCCGTTTCGGATACGCGCCTATCGCCGGGCGGCGCAGACGATCGAGGACCTGCCCGAGAGCATCGCGAAAATGGCAGCTGAGGGTCGCGATCTCTCGGAGCTTCCCGGCATCGGCGAGGACCTCGCGGGCAAGATTGCCGAGATCGTCACCACAGGCCATCTGAAGGTTCTGGAGGAGGTCGAGACCCGCACCCCCGACGAGCTTGCGCGGCTTGCGAGCCTTCCCGGGCTGGGGCCGAAGCGTGTCAAGGCGCTGCATGCAGTGCTCGGCATCAAGTCCATGGACGACCTGGCCAGGGCTGCGGCTGCCGGCCGAATCCGCGACTTGCGAGGATTCAGCGAGGCGGCGGAATTGAAGCTGCTCGAGGCCATCGGCAAACAACGGGTTGCGGTGCAGCGTTTCAAGATATCGGTGGCGGAAGATTTCGCGCGCGGGCTTGCCGAATATCTCCGGTCCGCGCCGGGCGTGCAGCAGATCGTCGTGGCCGGCAGCTTTCGGCGTCGCCGCGAGACTGTCGGCGATCTCGACATCCTGGTGACAGCCGAAGACGGGCCGGCGGTGATCGAGCATTTCGTCAGATATGACGAGGTGGACAAGATACTGGCAAAAGGCCCCACCCGCTCGACAGTCGTGCTCAAGGCCGGGGTGCAGGTGGATGTGCGCGTGGTTCCGGAAGAAAGCTATGGCGCGGCGCTGCACTATTTTACCGGCTCCAAGTCGCACAACATCGCAATCCGCAAACTGGCTCAGGAAAGGGGCCTCAAGCTCAACGAGTACGGTATATTTCGCGGCGAAAACCGGGTGGGAGGGAGCACCGAAGAGCAGGTGTTCGATGCCGTGGGGCTTCCCTACATCGTGCCGGAATTGCGGGAGAACCGCGGCGAGATCGAAGCCGCGCGCGAAGGCCGATTGCCTCGACTGCTCGAAGTCGGCGACATCCGCGGCGAACTGCACGCGCACACGAAGGCGTCGGACGGCAAGAACAGCCTGGTCGAGATGGTCGAGGCCGCCCGGGCGCTGGGCTACGAATACATCGCCATCACCGACCACTCGCGCCATGTCACGGTTGCCCATGGGCTCGACGAGCAGCGCCTGGCAGCGCAGCTCGACGAAATCGACCGGCTGAACGATCTCGTCGATGGCATTCGTATTCTGAAGTCGTCGGAAGTGGACATTCTCGCCACCGGCGAGCTGGATTTTCCCGACCGGATCCTGAAGCGGCTCGATCTCACGGTTTGTGCGGTCCACTACAAGTTCGAACTCGATATCAAGGCGCAGACGGAACGCATCATTCGCG
The DNA here is from genome assembly GCA_023387775.1 of Pseudomonadota bacterium. Classification (GTDB taxonomy): domain Bacteria; phylum Pseudomonadota; class Alphaproteobacteria; order Rhizobiales; family Rhizobiaceae; genus Pseudaminobacter. Next base: position 24,137 of record JAEWHN010000413.1, read on the forward strand.
CCATGGACAACCGCCATTTCAATATACTGGCGCATCCGACCGGCCGGCTGCTGGGTGAGCGGCCGGGCTATGCGCTGGACCTCGAGCGCGTGATGCACGCCGCCAAGGAACGCGGCTGCTTCCTCGAGGTCAATGCCCACCCCGCGCGGCTCGATCTCGACGACGTGCACTGCCGCGCTGCCAAGGAGCTTGGGCTGAAGATCGCGATCTCGACGGATGCGCATTCGACCGTCGGGCTCGGAGCCATGCGCTTCGGCGTCGATCAGGCGCGCCGCGGCTGGCTGGAGCCGGCCGACGTGCTGAACACTCGGCCATGGGCTGAACTCAAACAGCTTCTGGCGCGGTGACGGGCCTCGCACTCATTGGGCGAGATATCTGGCCACGCCATCGAGGGTGAAGAGCTTGGGATAGTCGGCCTCTGGAATATCTACGCCGGTGCGCTGGTGCAGGGCGACTACGAAGTTGAGGAAATCCATTGAATCGATGTCGAGCCCTTCGCGGATATCCTGTCCGCCGGCCAGCGAAGAGGGGTCGGTGTCGGGCGCGATATCGCTCAGTATGCCGATAGCGATCTGTCTGATTTCGGCTTCGGTCATAGTCTGTCGGGCTCCTGCAGCAGGCGCTCGATGGCGGAGATGAACAGCCCTCCGATGTGACCGTCGCTGGCCCTGTGGTCCGCGCCCAGCGAGGCGACCAGCAGGGGGCGGACGGTCACCTGGCCGTCGACCACCCACGGGCGCTCGGCGATGCGTCCGAAGCCCGCTATCGCCACCTGCGGCGGGTAGATGACCGGCGTGACGGCATCGACGCCCCGGTCGCCCAGGCTGGTGACGGTGAAGGACGGGTCGGTCATCTCCGAGCTTCGCAGGCCGCCAGCTCGAGCCCGGCCGACAAGGTCGCGCAGGGCTTCCATCAGGTCAGGCAGCTTCATCCTGTCGACATCGTGGATTGCGGGTGCGATGAGCCCGCCGCCGCGCAAGGCAATCGCCCAGCCGATGTGAACGCCGACGCTCGGCCTGTAATGGCCGTCGATCCAGAAGCCGTTGAGCTGCGGCACCTCGCCCAGCGCCAGTGCCGTTGCCTTGAGGAGCAGCACCGCCGGCAGCAGGCGCCCCTCCGGCGGCAGCTGGCCGTTGAACCTTTCGAGCCATGCCAGCGCGGGTCCCATGTCGATCGTGGTGCTGAGGTAGTAGTGCGGGATTTCGCGTTTCGAGAGCGACATGGCCGCCGCAATCCCCTCGCGCATCTGCTCGGGGTCGAACCCGCGACGCGGCTTGGCTGGTGGTGGGGGAACAGCAGGCTTGACTGGCGGCGGCGCCGCCTCGACATCGGCGAGCGTCACCGAGCCGTCTATGCCTGTGCCTTCAAGCTGCTCGGGATCGATCCCGAGTTCGGCCCCGCGGCGTCGTGCGGCGGGGGTTACTTTTGCGCGCTGGCCTGCGGTAGGCGCAGGCGCTTCTGGCGCAGGCGCGGCGCGAGCGGCGACAGCCGGCTCGGGGGCTTTCGCGGTGACGGGCGGCGCCGGGGCGCGCGCCGGTTGCGGCAAGGGCGTGGCAACCGGCGCTTCGTTCGGCCGCCTGAACCGCGCCAGCAGACCGCCGACCGGAACCACGTCGCCGGCCGCGGCACAGAGTTCCGAGATTTCCCCGTCTTCGAAGATGTCGACCTCGAAAGCGCCCTTGTGGGTCTCCACGACCGCGATCACGTCGCCCTTTCTAACCCGGCTGCCTGGCTTGACGACCCATTCGACGAGCTTGCCGCTCTGCATGTCGGCGCCGAGCGAAGGCATGAGGAATTCGCTCATCGCGGCCTCACCAGGCTTCGCACCGTCTCGACGATTGCGGGAACCTGCGGCAGCGCCGCCTCTTCCAGGTGGCGGGCATAGGGGATCGGCACTTCGCGGCTGCAGATCCGCCGGATAGGCGCGTCCAGCTCGAAGAAAAGGTCTTCGCAGATACGCGCCGCGATCTCGGCCGAGATCGAGCCGCTTTTCCAGCCCTCGTCGACGATGACGCAGCGCCGGGTGCGCGCGACCGAGCCGAAGATCGTGTCGTTGTCGAGCGGGCGCAGGACGCGCAGGTCGACCACTTCCGCCTCGATGCCCTCGCTTGCAAGCGTCTCGGCCGCGGCGAGCGACTTGGGCAGGCCGTTGCCATAGGTAAGCACGCTGACGTCGCGCCCCGGGCGGCGGACCTTGGCCGTGCCGATGTCCACCGACTGGATCGATGGATCGAGATCGCCCTCGGCATTGTAGAGCACGACATGCTCGAAGATCAGCACAGGGTTGGGGTCGGCCAGTGCCGCCTTGAGCATGTAGCGCGCGTCCTCCACGGTGGCGGGCGTCAACACCCTGAGGCCCGGAATGTGCGCGTACCAGCCCTCCAGGCTGTGCGAATGCTGGGCGGCAAGCTGCAGCCCGGCGCCGGTCGCCATGCGGATGACCAGCGGCACCGCGAACTGCCCGCCCGACATATGCGCGAACGTGGCGGCATTGTTGAGGATCTGGTCCAGCGCAAGCAGGCTGAAATTGCAGGTCATGATTTCCACGATCGGCCGCATTCCCCCGATTGCCGCCCCGATGCCTGCGCCGACAAAGGCGCTCTCGGCCAACGGTGTGTCGCGGATGCGGCTCGGGCCGAATTCGGCAAGCAGGCCCTTGCTGACGGCATAGCAGCCGCCATAGAGGCCAACGTCCTCGCCCATCAGGAAGGTGCGCGGATCGCTCATCAGCGCGTCGCGGATCGCCTGCCGGTGCGCCTCGCGGTAGGTCATGCGGACAGGCTGGGCACCGGCATCGTTCATTCGGGCACCTCGTCCATCACCACGAAGCGTTCCAGTTCCGCCACTTCTTCCGGATGGCCAGCCTCGGCGAAGGCGACGGCCGCCTCGACCTCTGCGTCCACCTCGCGCTCGATGCGTTCGAACTCGTCCTCCGACATCATGTGGGTCTCTTCCAGCCACAGCCGCATGCGCGGGATGGGGTCCTTCTCCTTCCACCGCGCGATCTCTTCCCTGGTGCGGTAGAGCTGCGCGTCGAACATGGAATGGGCGCGGAAGCGATAGGTGTGGCATTCGAGGAAGGCGGGGCCGTTGCCGGCACGGATCTTCTTGATCGCCCGCCGGGCCGCCGCCTCGACCGCGATCGGGTTCATGCCGTCCACGCTTTCACTGGGCATGCGATAGGCCTGAGCCTTGCGGAAGATGTCCGTCTCGGCCTCCGCCAGTTCCAGCGGCATGCCCATGGCGTATAGGTTGTTCTCGCACACGAACAGGACGGGCAGCTGCCAGAGTTCAGCCAGGTTCATGCTTTCGTGGAACTCGCCTTCGCCGGCCGCGCCCTCGCCGAAGAAACACGCGGTGACGGCACCGGGGCGAAGCTCCTTGTCGGCGAGCGCGAGGCCAACGGCCAGCGGCAGGCCGCCGCCGACAATGGCGTTGCCGCCGTAAAAGCGCCTGGCCCTGTCGAAGAAGTGCATCGAGCCGCCGCGGCCGCGGCAGCAGCCCTCTTCATTCCCGTACATCTCGGCCATCAAAGGCCCCATGGATATCCCCCGGGCGATCGCGTGGCCATGCTCGCGATAGGTGGCGACGATCGCATCGCGCTCTTCCAGCACCTGCATGACACCGACTGCCACCGCCTCCTCGCCATCGTAGAGATGCAGGAAGCCACGGATCTTCTGTGCCTGGTAGAGCTCGGCGCATTTTGCCTCGAACACGCGTATGCGCAGCATCTCGCGGAAGAGATGCTGGCCATGCTGGCGGTCGAGATGCAGCCGTTCGTTCATTT
>JAEWHN010000096.1 GCA_023387775.1 Pseudomonadota bacterium
CCCCTTCTCCACATCGAACAGGCGCAACAGCAGGTTGACCATGGTGGTCTTGCCGGCACCCGAAGGCCCCACCAGCGCCACGCGCTCGCCGGGCCGGATATGCAGGTTGAGATTGTCGATGATCCCCTCGTCTGCGCCGTAGTGGAACGAGACGTTCTCGAAGCGGATGTCGCCCCTGGCCTTCGGCATTGCGATTGCATCGGCCGCGTCGCGGATCGCCGGCCTCACCGAGATGGTGCCCGTCGCGTCCTGGATCGTGGCATAGGAGCGGATCAGCCCGTTGATGTTGAACATCATCCAGCCCGACATCTGGTTGAGGCGGAAGACGAGGCCGAGTGCGGACGCGATTGCCCCCGAGGTGATGCCGCCGCCGGTCCATTTATAAATGCAGAGCGCGGCGATGGAGGCCATCATCACGCCGTTGGTCATCGCCACCGCCGCGCGGACCGTGGTGATCGCCCGGGTCAGCCGCACGACTGCGCGATAAAGCGTCTCCATGCCCTCGCGCACGAAGGCATGTTCGCGCCGGCCGCTGTCATAGAGTTTTACGGCGACGATGTTGGTGAAGGCGTCCACCATGCGACCGTTGAAGATGGAGCGCTGGTCCGCCGCTGCCCGCCCGGCCTGCCGCATCTCCGGCAGCAGGAAGCGCACGATCGCCACATATGCCGCGAACCAGACGATGATGACCACGCCCATCCACGGGTCCAGCGTCATCAAGATCGTGGTGGTCAGCACCACGAAGGTCAGGAAGGACCACATCGTCTGCAGCACGTTGACGATGAAGTCGCCCACCGCCTCGCCGCCCTGCATGATCTTGGTGGCGATGCGGCCGGCGAAATCGTTCTGGTAGAAGCCATAGGGCTGCTCGATGACGCGGCGGAAGGATTGCCAGCGCACCATGGAGAAGAAGCCGGGCACGATCACCTGCTGCTCGGCCACGCCCGAGGCCACCATCACCGCGGTCCGCACCACCACGATCAGCAGCAACAGGCCGGCGAGCTGCGGCCAATGGTCGGCGAGAAGCTGCTGCGGAGACGAGGAATCGAGAATGTCGATCAGCCAGCCGATCGACCAGTAGAGCGCCGCGTCCACGGCCCCGGCCAGGCCGCCCACGATCAGAAGCAACAGCAGCGGCCCCTTCGCCTGCATGGCGAAATAAAGGATGAAGCGCCAGGCGCTGCTGGGCAGGACCTCACGGTCCGTATCCTGAAACGGGTCGATCCAACCCTCGACCCGTTGCCACAGCTTCTCGCGCAACCCGTTCTCCTTCATTCAAGCCGGCCTCGCCGCCCCGCAAGCGGCGTCAGGTGCATGCCGCGCGCCGCCCCACCAATATAGGTGCTCGCAGCGGGAAAACATGCCGGCCAACATGGGCGGAATGACGATGCTTTCTCGCTGACGCAAACGCATCCTCATTCGGCGGCGAGTTCCTTTCCGACCGCCGCCCCGTCGACTTCCTCCGGCAGGAAGCCGCCGGACTGGCGCATCCACAACTGCGCGTAAAGTCCGCCGCGCGCGACAAGTTCCTCATGCGTGCCTTCCTCGATGATGCGGCCCTTGTCCATCACGATGAGGCGATCCATGGCCGCGATGGTGGAAAGCCGGTGGGCAATCGCGATCACCGTCTTGCCCTCCATCAGACGATAGAGGTTTTCCTGGATCGCCGCCTCGACCTCGGAGTCGAGCGCCGAGGTCGCCTCGTCGAGGATCAGGATGGGCGCATCCTTGAGCATGACCCGGGCAATCGCGATGCGCTGGCGCTGGCCGCCGGAAAGCTTCACGCCGCGCTCGCCGACATGCGCCTCATAGCCCTTGCGGCCTTTGGCGTCGGCCAGCGTGGCGATGAAGTCTTGCGCGGAAGCGCGCCGGGCTGACTCCAGCATGGCCTCGTCGCCCGCATCGGGCCGGCCGTAGAGAATGTTTTCGCGCACCGAGCGGTGCAGCAGCGAGGTGTCCTGCGTGACCATGCCGATCTGCGCGCGCAGCGAATCCTGCGCCACCGCCGAGATGTCCTGCCCGTCGATCGTAATGCGGCCGCTCTCAACGTCGTAGAAGCGCAGGAGCAGGTTGACCAGCGTCGACTTGCCCGCGCCCGAACGCCCGACCAGCCCCACCTTTTCGCCGGGACGGATCGTCAGCGACAGGTTCTCGATGATGCCCTTCCCCTTGCCGTAGTGGAAGCCGATCCGGTCGAACTCGATCTCGCCCCTGGGTACCGAAAGTTCCGGCGCGCCGGGCTTGTCTTCAACCAGCCGCGGCAGCGAGATCGAGGTGATGCCGTCCTGCACCGTGCCGATGTTCTCGAACAGGCCGGAAACTTCCCACATGATCCACTGCGACATGCCCCACAGCCGCAACACCAGGCCGATCGCCACCGCCACGGCGCCGATGGTCACCACCTCGCCGAGCCACAGCTTGATCGAAAGCGCGCCCACGCTCAGAAGCAGCAGCGAGTTGAGCGCGTAGACGACTATGTAGAAGAGCGTGATCAGCCGCCCCTGCGCGTAGGCGGTCTGCATGAAATCGCTCATGCCCTCGCGTGCATAATCGGCCTCGCGCCGTGCGTGAGAAAACAGCTTCACAGTCTGGATGTTGGTGTAGCTGTCCACGATGCGCCCGGTCATCAGCGAGCGGGCATCGGCCTGCGCCGCCCCAACCTTGCCGAGCCGCGGCACGAAGAAGCGCAGCGCCACCAGATAGCAGCCCAGCCACACCAGCAGTGGCGTCACCAGCCGCCAGTCGGCCGAACCGACGATGACCAGCACGCCCAGGAAATAGACGATCACATAGTTCAGCACCTCGACGAACTTGATCACCGTCTCGCGCACCGCCAGCGCCGTCTGCATCAGCTTGGTGGCGATGCGGCCGGCGAACTCGTCCTGGTAAAAGGTCATCGACTGGTTGAGCAGGTAGCGGTGCACCTGCCAGCGGATGCGCATCGGATAGTTGCCGAACATCGTCTGGTAGGTGTTGAGCGAGGACAGCGCCACCGTGGCCGGCAGGACGACGGCGACCACCAATGCCATACCCGCGAGCTTCCACCACTCCGTCTCAAGGAACGTCTCGCGGTCGTGCGCCGACAGCCAGTCGACGATGTTGCCGAGGAAGCCGAACATCCAGACTTCCATGATGGCGATCAGCGCCATGGTGACGGCCGCCATCAGCACGAAGGGCCAGGCCGGCTTGGTGAAATGCCAGCAGAACCCAACCAGCGTGCGCGGCGGCTCGACCGGCTTGTCGGCAGGAAACGGATCCAGTCTCTGTTCAAACCAGCGAAACATCTTGATTCTCTTCACATTCGGGTCATGCGGCGTGCTGCAGTGGGCGCTCGCATGCGTCTTCTTGCATCTCTTCGCCGGTCGAAGCGGAATCGCCAGCGGCAGCGATTCCGGCCCGACCAGTGTAATATAGTTGCGCCTTCGCGCCGACCCCATCGCACGCCGTTCCTGATACTGTCATGTCAGGCGTCGCTGTCGGCACGGCCGGCCGGGCGAAGGCACGCAGCCAGTCGATCAGCCGACGGATCAGCGAGCGATAGCCCGGATCGGGCCCGGCGCCCGACAGGTCGATGTCGGGAAGGCCGCCTCGACGGCTTCGGCCTTCGGATGGCTGCTCCATCGGCACGCGCGCGCCGATGGCCAGGGCCCAGGCGGCAAGCTTGCGCTCATGCAGGCTGGTGCCGCTGCTCAGCCGGCGCGCAACTCGGGAGGGCAGTTCAGACGGGGCCTCGGGCCCCTTGGCAAACGGAAAAAACATCGCAGGATTCCTTCGGGAACGGAGAAGAAGTTCCGGCGGAAATCGAGACGATGCTGCTTTGAAAAGTCAGATGGTGCTAAAGCGTCGAACCGAAACCGCCGTCAGGCCTTATGGCCGCGGGTTGGGAGCAAGAAGACACGTGGATGCATGCATTCCTCCCTCGGTTCGAGTTGACAATGCGGGCTCTATAGCCCCTTTCGGCGACAAACACCATGCCGACCAAGTAAATTTCGGTGACGAAAATGAAACAGTTGCCTGCAAGCAACAGATCAGCAGAGTAAGATATTGAACGAAGGCATCCGCATCGCGCTCTACCAGCCCGACAT
>JAEWHN010000009.1 GCA_023387775.1 Pseudomonadota bacterium
ACACCGCCTGCGCGGACCACGACACAGTCCGCCGGCCGTATGGCCGCGTCGGCGGCGCCTGTCCGCACCTACAGATCTGCCGTGCAAGCGAGCCCTTCGCATCGACGTCAATGCCTGCTTCCGAATGCAACCTCCCGCGCCGTCATGCGTTGAGACATGCGCAGCAAATCGGGGGGTGTCGCCATGGACACAGATCAGATTTTCGGATGGTTCGACAAGCCTGTTCCAGTTTCTGTCGGCTTGACGCATGATGTCCGCAACATATCCAATGCCCGGCAGGCGTTGGATATACTCATGAACCACTGGCCAAGCGCCGGCACCCAGCAGCATCGGGACGCACGGCAGGCCTGCCTGGAGGTGTTGCGCGGCGAAAGAAGACCCGAGGATGCGCGAAAGGCCTTTGCAGAAGCCGCACGCGGTGCGGGTATTCTGTTCGAATTGGGGTAGCTGGAGGAAATGATGGACAGCCTGCAATTCCTGATGCCGGTGCGACTGGTGACCGAGGCCGGACAGCCGGTCATCGAAATCTACGGCGTCGACGAAGCGCTCGACTTTCTGCTTGCGTGGCCCATCGGCCGTCAGGGGCCGGTGTACCAGCGCGCGCTGAACGCCTGCTTTTCCGCCAGCCTCGACCAGTCATCCGCAGAGGATGCGCGCAAAGCGTTCTTCAATTTCGCCAAGGTGGGAGGCCTGTTGGCCAAGGATGCCCTGATCTCGGCATCGAACAGCAGCCGCCGCCGGCGCATCGCCGCCTACCGCGTCGCGCGGCCCCGTCTGTGACAGACTCGAGGCTCCGCGCACACTCACCAAAGGCTTGAAACGGCCGCGGCCACGGTCAGGTAGCGCGCTGTCTTGGCCACCGCCACCAGCGCAACGAAGCTCCACAGCGGCTCTCGCAGCACCCCCGCCACCAGCGTCAGCGGGTCGCCCACCACGGGCGCCCAGCTCAGCAGCAGCGACCACCGGCCGTAGCGCCGATACCAAGCGGTGGCGCGGTCGAGCATCCGCGGGCTCGCCGGAAACCAGCGGCGGCCGGAAAATGTCTCGATGCGGCGGCCGATCAGCCAGTTGACCACGGAGCCGAGGATGTTGCCGGCACTTGCGGCCAGAACCAGTCCCGCCGGCGAAAACGATCCCACGGCCAGGGCTCCGGCCAGCGCCGCTTCCGACTGCATCGGCAGCAGCGTCGCGGCCAGGAACCCGACCGCAAACAGGCCGCCGAAGACTGCAAGCTCCTCCATCACGGCCTTCCTCGCCCCACGCCGGCCTCGGCGCTTCGCGACAGGCACCGGCGAGCGAACTCATTTTGCCGGACAAGCCGGAAGAGAAAAGGAAACATGCCGAAGGAACTGTCCATGCCGCTCAGGGCAGCCCTAGGCCATGCTGCGGGCGGGCGCAATGCCGTAGCGGGCTTCGCGGGGTCCAACCTTCGATGCGCTTTGACTCCCATCAATGAAAGGCCCGCCGGAAAGGGATTTTATTGGAATTTCTCCAGAGGCGAATGCCTTCCCGCGAACGAGGCCCACCGACAGCGCAACCGCACTCGTCCTCGACCTCTGGAACGTGCCGAGCAGGCATATCGAGAGAGCCCAAACTGCCGAAGAGGAGCAAGACCATGGCTGAACCTGCAAGCAAGGTGCCTGTAAAGAATGAAAAGACCACGCGGGCAATGTCCACCGAGTGGTCCCCCTTCGAAAGCCTGCAACGGGAGATCGACCGACTGTTCGAAGATTTCCGCCCTTTGTCCCGCCCGTCGTGGCGGTCGATGCTGGGTCTTGAAATGCCTCGTCACATCGGCCCGTCCGAATGGCGGGTCATGCCCGCGATCGATCTGACCGAGAAGGAAGACGAGTACGAGATCACCGCCGAACTGCCCGGGCTCGACGAAAAGGATGTGGAGGTCAAGCTCGCAAACGACACGCTGACGATCCGGGGCGAAAAGCAGGAAGAAAAGGAAGAAAAGCGCAAGGACTTCCACATGTCCGAGCGCCGGTTCGGATCCTTCCAGCGCTCCTTCCATCTCCCCGAAGACGTGGATGCCGACAAGATCGAGGCGAATTTCGCCAAGGGCGTGCTGAAGCTGAGGCTGCCCAAGTCGATGGAAGCCAAGCAGGCTGAAAAGAAGATCCAGGTCAAGGGCGCCTAGGACGCGGCATCCGAGATGCTTTCTCGATGGCGGCCAGCTCCTGAAAGGCAGCATAACCAAGGAGAAGACGATGAATATCACCACTGTGATGCACAAGGGAACCAAATGGATCGACCCGGAAATGTCGGTCGCCAAGATCGCCGCCCTCATGAAGGAACAGGACATCGGCGCCCTGCCCGTGGGTGAAAACGACCGGCTGATAGGAATGGTGACCGACCGCGACCTGGCCCTCCGCGCTCTCGGCAGTGGCAAGGACCCAACCCGCCTCACAGCGCGGGACGTGATGACCAAGGGCATAATCTATTGCCGCACCGACCAGCCCCTGGAGGACGCCATCCACCTCATGGAGGAAAAGCAGGTCAGGCGCTTGCCGGTGATCGACGAGAACAAGCGCATGGTGGGCATGCTCGCGCTCGGCGACATCTCGCATCATGTCAGCCGCGAGCTGTGCGGCGAACTCATCCATGCCGTAGCTGCCCCGCACTGACTTTCGCGAAGGACGGTCTCGACGGGCGTGAAGTGAAGGCTGCCGGTCCGTGCTCCCGCCGCAGCCAGCCCGCCGAGACTGCCGCCAGCATGCGAAAACCGGCCTTTCGTCACCCGTCCCGCCCGCACATCGTGCTGCCACTGACCGCTGACCACACTGAAAACCAATTTTTGCGCTTGGCCAGGGTTGCCTCGCCCAATTTATCTGCCGCTATCGCTGAAAATGGGCTACAGGAGCGCAGGTCCACGTGAGAATTCGTGAACCTGTTTCGACTAGACCATTTGGATGATGCTGAAACGATTTTCCCTCTTTGCTGGCGGCTCCACCATTGGCGCGGCGATCGACTATGTCGTGACGCTCGCGGCAACAGGCTGGCTCGATCTGGACCCGGCCTTGGCACTGGGGCTGGCCATGATCGTCAGTGCGTCCGTCGTGTTCCTGTTCCACGTGCGGATTACGTTCGAGGACGCGACGAGCAACATCGTCCGTCGATATGTGCTCTTCATGGGCTGGAGCGGCCTGATCTTCATGCTGCGGGCTTTTCTACTGAAGACGATGCTGTATACAGGCCTGCCACTGGCTGCGGCGCTGCTTCTCGCGATCGGGCTGGCCTCGATCATAAACTTCGCCATTTCCTCGGCGGTGATTTTCGCTAAAAGCCCGTCATGACCGCAAAGACGCTCTGCATCATCGTTCCAGTCTTCAACGAAGCCGAGGGCCTGCCCGATCTTCTTGGCCGGCTCGACGCCATTGCAGACACTGTTTCCGCGGAATTTGCACTCAGCGTCGATTACATCTTCATCGACGACGGCAGCAGCGACGACAGCTTTGGCCTGCTGAAGGCGCATGATTTCGGCGCGCGATCTGTCCGTCTTCTCCAGTTCTCGCGCAATTTCGGCAAGGAGGCGGCGCTGTCGGCGGGGATAGACGCCGCCGAATATGCCGATGCAGCCGTCCTCATGGACGCCGACCTTCAGCATCCGCCCGAAATGATTTCCGATTTCGTTCGCATCTGGCTGAACGAGGGGGCCGACAGCGTCTACGCCTACAAGGCCAGCCGCCGCGCATCCGAAGGGCTGGCGAAGTCGATCTTTTCGAAACTGTTCTTCTGGGTCATCAATCGCGACGTCCGCTACGAGATCCCGCCCGATGCCGGCGATTTCCGCCTGATCAACCACCGCTTCATGAACGCCCTGCGCCGCCTGCCGGAGAGCGACCGCTTCATGAAGGGGCTCTATGGCTGGGTCGGTTTTCGCCAGACCGGCCTGCCGCTCGAGCCGCCCCCGCGCACCCGGGGCACGAGCAGCTACAACCCGCTTCGCCTGCTTTTGACGACGCTCGATGCTTTCACCAGCTTCACCACCACGCCGCTGCGGCTGATGGCGCTGGTGGGGATCGCCATCGCCCTGCTCAGCGCGGCCTATGGCGTCTACATCGTCATCCAGCATTTCTTCTTCCCAGCAGTGCCGTCCGGCATCGCCTCGGTCCTTGCGCTGATCGCCTTCTTCGGGGGCGTCCAGATGATTTTCCTGGGTCTTCTGGGCGAATATGTCGGCAAGTCCGTCCTGGAGGCCAAGAAACGCCCCCCCTACATCCTGGCCGAAGATATCAGCCGCAAGGGGCACGCCGTTGCGGATCGCGGATGATTTCGGACTGGGCCGCAGGCATGACGAGGTGATCCTGTCGCTGCTGGCGGCAGGAAGGCTCGACGGCACGTCTGTCATGGTCCATGGGGGGATTGATCGCGCTGCAGTAGCCCGGCTTCGCGCATTGCGGGAGAGTGGCGCGCAGATCGGCCTTCATCTGAACCTGACGCAGCCCTTTCCGGAAAGCGGGCCGGTCTGGCCGCTGGGCAAGCTGCTGCGGCCGGGCCAACTTCCCGACGGCATCGCCGCTTCGCTCAACCGTCAGGTGGAGGAGTTCGTCGCGCTCTTCGGCAGCCTGCCCGATTATTACGACGGCCATCAGCACTGCCACTGCTTACCGGCAATAGCGCCGCTGATGCCGCGACTGCCATACGGGCCAAGCACATGGGTGCGCGTGCCGCTGCCCGCCACATGGGCGGGGCGATGGCTCAATTTGCGCGCGGGCGGCGCCAAGGTATTGGCCATCATGGCCTTCGCGGCCCGGGCGCGGACGGTATTCGCCCGGGCGGGCCTGCGCATGAACAGCGACTTTTCCGGTTTTCTCCGCCTCGACGACCCTGCCGCCGTACGGCGCTGGCTTCCGCGCCTGCTGCCGACGGCCGGGCCGCAATGCCTGGTGATGCTGCATCCGGGCGACGCCACAGATCCGATTCAATGCTTTGGTCATGCACCTGAAAGCCGTGCTGCCGAGGCCGAAATCCTGCTTGAAGGTGCATTGAACTGACATGACCAAAAGCCGTGCCATTCTTTGGGGCTTGCTCCTGCTTCTTGCCGTTCGACTGCTGGCGATGGTCTGGGTTCCTCTGACGGACCCGACCGAAGCCCGCTACGCCGAAATCGCCCGAAAGATGGTCGAAACCGGCAACTGGATCACACCGCAGTTCGACTACGGCGTGCCGTTCTGGGCGAAACCGCCGCTGCACACCTGGCTTTCGGCGGCGGGGCTCGCGCTCTTCGGGGCAACCGCCTTTGCAGCGCGGCTGGGAATTCTGCTCTCGGCGATCGCAACGCTGTTGATCCTGTGGCGCTGGGCCTGCACGCTGACGGACCGCCAGACGGCGGCGGCCGCGGTATTGGTAGCCGCGAGCTCCGGTCTTTTTTTCGTCGCCGCGGCCTTCGTCCAGACCGACATGGCGATGACGCTTGGCGTCACGGCCTGCATGGCCGGCTTTTACGGCGGCCTGCAGGGAAACCGCCGCTGGGGCTGGCTGTTCTTTCTGGGCCTGGCCATCGGGCTCCTGGCCAAGGGGCCGGTGGCGACGGTTCTGTCGCTCATGCCGATCACTGTCTGGATGCTATGGCGTGGCGGCTGGAAGGACCTCGCGCGCCTGCCCTGGGTCGGCGGTGTGGCGGTGATGGCGGTGCTGGTCGTCCCCTGGTATGTGGCCGCCGAAATCGCAACGCCCGGCTTCCTGCATTACTTCCTGATCGGCGAGCATATCCAGCGCTTCCTGCAGCCCGGCTGGACGGGCGATCTCTACGGTGCGGGGCGCGCGCACCCGAAGGGCATGATCTGGCTATACTGGATTGCTGCCACCCTGCCCTGGAGCCCGCTGCTGCCTCTCCTGATATGGCGGTTGCGAAAGCAGGGCATGCCGAATGGCGAAGGCCTTCATCTGTACCTGCTTCTGTTCGCGCTGGCGCCGCTGGCATTGTTCACTCCGGCCGCCAACATTCTGTTGGCATATGTGCTGCCTGGTTTGCCGGCCGCGGCCCTTCTCGGCGTAATATTGTGGGTCCGGACCGGTCCCACGGGAGCGGGCTGGCTGAAGCTCGGCGTGGCGGAAGTCCTGGTGGTCTCCATGGGCATTGTCGTCGTGTCGATGCTCGGCCTGGACCGTTCGGCCCTGCCCTCCGAAGGCCGCCTCGTCGATGCCTTCCCCGATACCGGCCGTCTGGCCATCGTGGGCGGACGCAGCTACTCGGCCGAATTCTACAGCGAAGGCAAGATCACGCGGCTGAAAACGCCAGCGGCCCTGGCCGACTGGCTCGCCCCCGGCGACGGCGTGCTTGTACCCAAACGCGAAATCGATGGGTTCCTTGCCCGCTTTGGCGAGGCGCTCAGGCCCGTGGCCGAGG
>JAEWHN010000042.1 GCA_023387775.1 Pseudomonadota bacterium
CGGTAGGCCTGCTCCTCCATCTGCTCGGCCATCGCGCGCACCTTGTCCAGCCCCAGCGGGCGCACCAGCCAGTCGGGCTTGCGATCGTAATAGCCGCGCACATGCTCGCGCCGGATGAGCGGAATACGGTCACCGAAGCGCTGGCGATGCAGCTCAATCAGCGCGGCGCGGTGGCCGTCCTCTTCCTCCGCCATCTCCTCGAACACCTTGGCCGAGTCCGGATATTGTTCGGCCAGCCCGTCGGCATAGGCACGATAGATGCGCGCGTCGTCCTCCTCCGAGGAGATCGCGAGCGCCAGGATTTCCTGTTCCGAGAGGGTTTCGAAAGGGCGGCGGCCAATGCCGAGTACGCGGGAAAGCATGAGTGGAATCCATTAGTTTAGAATGGTTCTAAACTATGTGACGCTTACGGCCCGGTCAACGGCCGATATGAGGCCGGATCAAGAAATCGGGATCGGGTCTTTTTATAGCTATACCTTTGCCTAAATGGATCGGATCGCACCGATGGAAGGATGGTCCGATGCCGGCCACGAATACTGCTATCGACGCCACGCTCGTCCTCGAACTCATCACCAGAATCCAGGCCGATCTCGACCGGCTGAGAGGCATGCTCCAGCCGCCCGCGCAGGAATTCGACCCCGCCGACCCGCGCAACAAGACCTGCGACGGCAAGCTGACGGCGGACGGCGTGGAGTGCTGCTATCGCCTGTTCGACGAGGGCCAGAGCCGCTACTCCGTGGCGCGGGCGATGAAGATTTCCTTTGCCGCCGCAACCCATCGCCTGAAGGCCTGGCGCAAGGCAGGCGGCCAGCAGCGCCAGCGCGTGCGGCTCGGCTGAGGCTTGGACCGAGCGAGCCGCCGCGCTCGGCCGTTCACTTCACGAGGTCGGCGGGCTGGCCGTTTCTGGACAGGATCTGCGAGGCGCCGGTCACGACATTGCGAAAAGCGTCGTCGAAACCGACGCCACGCGCCTGCCAGCGATGGTTCTTTCCGCGCGCTGAAAGCCGCCACTGCGCGACCCAGCCCAGCGCCTCGTCGCTCCAGGAAAGGGTGCCGGCCACGACCATGTCTCCGCCTGCAATCTTCGCGAGCCGATCGAGATCGCCGGCCTGGTCGGCCGCAGCCTCGGCAAGAACGGCTTGGGGAGGCAGAACGAAGGGCAGAGCGAAGCGGTCCGAGGCTGCCGCCAGAGCGCCGCGCATGTCCTGGTCGCGTGGGTCGGCGCTATCGTCCGCCAGTGTGAAGGTGTTGCCTTTCATGTCCTTGATGTCGACCAGAAGGAGAATGCGCGGGCGCGGCGTGGCCCATGGCTGGCGGTTGACGCTCGCAAGCAGGGCGTCGATCTTCTGCCGGTCGAAATCGCAGGTCAGATCATGCGGCCTGTCGTAGCTTCCCTGTTCGTCATGGAGGGGTATGCCGCCGAGACGGTCGCGATAGCTGAAGCCGGTCACGAACGAAGCTGCCTGGCCTGCCAGCGCAGCAACGTTCGGATCGTCCATCAGGCGAGGGTCGCCCGAAACCTTGGCCACCACATCCTTGAAGCACAGTGCGAACCCGAGCGCCCGGCGTTCCTCTCCCTGTCCGCTGACGACGGCCTTCGCCTGGTAGAGTTCGTCGGCAGCCGCATGGCAAGCGGGCAACTGAGCCGCTAGCAGGGCAACAAGGCAGCAAAGTCCTGAACTGCGAAGCATGGCGGTTCTTCCCCGGCTGGCTTGCCCGAGCGCTGAAGCTGTTCCGGCGCCGCGGAGTTTGCCTCAATCCAGCGTGCGGCGGAAGCGCAGCAGCGCCATCGTCGCAAACAGCACCACGAAGGCGAGCAGCGCCACCACTTCGCTGGCGATCGCCTGGAGGTCGGCACCCTTCAGCATCACGCCGCGGACGACGCGCAGGAAATGGGTGAGCGGGAAGATCTCGCCGAACACCTGCGCCCAGTCGGGCATGCCGCGATAGGGGAACATGAAGCCCGACAGCAGGATCGACGGCAGGAAGAAAAAGAAGGTCAACTGCATGGCCTGCATCTGCGTGCGCGATACCGTCGAGATCGTGTAGCCGAGCAGCACCAGCGCCAGCACGAAGATGAGCACGCTCGACAGGAGCAGGGTCAGCGAGCCGATGAACGGCACGCCGAACAGCAGCTTGGCCGCCACCAGCACCACCACCATCTGCACGGCCCCGACGACCAGATAAGGCAGGACCTTGCCCAGCATGATCTCGGCCGGGCTTGCGGGCATTGCCAGCAGGTTTTCCATGGTGCCGCGTTCGGTCTCGCGGGTCAGGGCCATGGCGGTCATCATCACCATGGTCATCTGCAAGATGACGCCGAGAAGCCCGGGCACGATGTTGTATTGGGAGATGATTTCGGGGTTGTAGCGCCGATGCACGACCACCTGCAGCAGGCTCTTGTTGGTCTCGTCGGCCGCTTCCTGCATGCCCTGCTCGCGCAGCAGCGCCTGGCTGGCCACGGTGCCGAGCGTGGATATTGCGCCGCTCGCCGCCGCGGGGTCTGTGGCGTCGGCCTCGATCAGGATCTGCGGGTTGTCGCCGTTGTCCACGCGCCGGGCGAGGTCCGACGGAATGGTGACGACGAAGGAGACGGTGCCGTTGGCAATCAGCGTCTCGGCTTCCGCGGCACTGCGCACGACATGGTCGAAGCGATAGTAGCCGGTCATCTCCAGCGCGGAGACCATGGCGCGCGTGTAATGATCGTTGCTGGTGGTCACCAGAGCGGTCGGCAGGCTCTTGGGGTCGTTGTTGATGGCGTAGCCGAACAGAAGAAGCTGCATCAGCGGCACGCCGAGCATCATGGCGAAGGTTAGCCGGTCGCGCCGCATCTGGATGAATTCCTTCATCAGCAAGGCGCCGAGGCGGGCGAAGGAAAACACGGTGTTCATCTGCCGTTGCCCTTCGCCTTGCCCATGAACTGGATGAACACATCCTCCAGGCTGGTCTGGCCGGCCTCGACGGTGATGCCGTCGCGGCGCTTGACGTGCTCCAGCGCGGCTTCCAGCTTAGCCCTGTCGGAGCCGACCACGTGCAGCGTCGTGCCGAATGGCGCGACCTGGTCGACGCCGGGCATGCCTTCCAGCTCGGCCGCCACCTTGCCCAGCCGGGGTCCGGTAACCACGAAGGTCGTCAGCCCGGCGGAGGCGATCACCTCGTCCACCGTGCCGGTGGCCAGCATCTTGCCGAAGGAAATGTAGCTGATGCGGTGGCAGCGCTCGGCCTCGTCCATGTAGTGGGTCGAGACCAGCACGGTCAGCCCTTCATTGGCGAGGCGGTGGATCTCGTCCCAGAACTCGCGCCGCGCCTTGGGGTCGACGCCCGCCGTCGGCTCGTCGAGCAGAAGCAGCTTGGGCCTGTGCATGATGCAGGCGGCCAGCGCCAGGCGCTGCTTCCAGCCGCCTGACAGGGTGCCGGCCAATTGATTGCTGCGCGAGGCCAGCCCAAGCTCCTCAAGCGTGCGGGCGACATGCTGCTTCACCGGCTTCAGCCGGTAGAGCCGCGCGACGAACTCCAGGTTCTCGGCGATCGTCAGGTCTTCGTAGAACGAGAAGCGCTGGGTCATGTAGCCGACCTCGCGCTTGATCTTCAGCGCCTCGGTGCGCAGGTCGTAGCCCAGCACCTGGCCGCCGCCTTCATCCGGCGTCAGCAGGCCGCACATCATTCGGATGGTCGTGGTCTTGCCGGAGCCGTTGGGCCCCAGGAAGCCGACGATCTCGCCCTCGGCTACGCTCATCGACACATGGTCGACCACGGTGTGGGTGCCGAAGCGCTTGACCAGCCCGGTGACTTCGATGGCGTTCATGACATTTCGCGCGCCCGTTTCATGGCTTTGCTACTGGGCCGCCAGGTCCACGTCGACGATCTGGCCCGGCTGCAGCGGCGTGTGGGTGCCGATCGGCCGCGCCTCGATGAGGTAGACGAGCTTCTGTCGCGTCTCCAGCGAGTAGATGACCGGCGGCGTGAACTCCGGATCCGGCGAAACGTAGCTCACCCGCGCCTGGAGGCCGGAAGGGCACCCGTCGCAATGGACCGAAAGCACGTCCCCGAACTTCACAGCGGAGAATTTCTCCTCCGGCACGTAGACCTTCAGCTTGACCGCGTCGTCCGGCAGCATCGAGATCACCGGCGCGGAAGGGCCGGCAAGGTCGCCCGGATTGCGGATGACGTCGGTGACGCGGCCCGGCGCGGGCGCGGTGATCGTGCGCTTGGAAAGGCGCCAGCGGGCCTGGTCGAGTTGCGACTGCGCCACCTTTACGGCGTTCTCGGCGGCCTTGATCGTCTCCGGCCGCGCCGGCAGGCGGCCCACCGCCAGGTTGGCCACGCTCTGGCCGATCGCCGCCTCGGTCACCTCGACCTGGGTGGTGGCGTCGTCCAGTTGCGCCTGGGTGGCGAAGCCATGCTTGTTCAGGTCCTGCGTGCGGACCAGAGTGCGCTTAGCCGCCGCCGCTTGCGCCTTGGCCGTTTGCACGGACGCCTCCAGCACCG
This sequence comes from Pseudomonadota bacterium, assembly GCA_023387775.1. Taxonomy (GTDB): domain Bacteria; phylum Pseudomonadota; class Alphaproteobacteria; order Rhizobiales; family Rhizobiaceae; genus Pseudaminobacter. Next base: position 4,489 of record JAEWHN010000042.1, read on the forward strand.
CGATTTCTTCCGGTCGGCGGCCGACCAGCAGGTCCGCCAGCTGGGCCTTCGCCTGGGCAAGCGCGTCTTCCGCCTGGGTTACCGCGATCTTGGCGTCGGTATCCTCGGCAAGCGCTATCGTCTGGTCTTTCTCGACCCGGTCACCGCGCGCGACCGCAAGGGAGTGCACCTGCGCCACTTCGATGGGCGCCAGCAGAACGAAGTCGCCTTCCACGTAGCCGACCGCAAGCGGAGCGGTGCTGCAGGCGTGCAGCAGCGAGACAATGACTGGAATGGCACAAAGCAGGCTCATGGTGTTTTGTCTTTCGGTGGCGTCATTTCGTGGAACGCCAGCATCGCGGCAAGATTGTTGGTGGCCACCGCGGCCACCGCAGCTGCCTCCGCTTCGCCGATGGCGGCCCAGCCCATGCGCCGCTTCACCGCCTCCTGGCCGATGCGGAAGTAGATGACCTGGCCGATAAGGGTGAACACGGTGAGCTTGGTGGCATCGCTTTCGGCCGCTTCGCCCGTTGCCGCTGCCCAGATGGCGCACAGTCGGCGGTGCAGCGGCTCGAACACGCCGGCATAGATGCGGTCCAGCGCCGCGGTGGGGTGCGAGAGCTCGCGCAGCAGGAACTGCACGATCTCCCCCGCCTCCGGGCGCGCGACGACGAACTGCACCATGCGTTCGATCGCCCCCTGCAACTGCTGCCGCGCGGCCTCCGCGGAAAGCGGCGCATCCTCGATCGGCGGAACGCCTTTCAGCGCCTGGGTGGCGACGCTCTGGATGGTCTCCACGATGTAGTCGGCCGCACCCAGCCGCAGGCCTTCCTTGCCGCCGAAGTGATAGGCGATGGAGCCGATATTGGCCTTGGCGAGTGCCGCGATCTCGCGGGTGGAGGTGCCATCAAAGCCCCTGGCGCCGAACAGTTGCAGTGCCGCATGCACCAGGGCGGCGCGGGTCTGGTCGCTGGCGGCGGAGGTGGCGCTGCGTGCGCGCCTGGTTTTCGATTTTCGGTCCATGCCGCATTTTTAATCAATCGATTGATTAATTGCAAGTCCGTCTTGCTCCGATGCGCCGCTTGGGCTTTATTCTCGCGCATGGCGAAGGAAATCGAACGCAAGTTCCTGTTGGCGGATGAAGGCTGGCGCGGCTCCGCCTCGTCGTCTTCGTCGATCCGTCAATTCTATGTCGCCACTGCGCCCGACCGCACGGTGCGCATACGTATCCGCGACGGGCAGGCACTGCTGACGCTGAAGTTCGGCGCGCAGGCGAAGGCGCGCGACGAGTTCGAATATCCCATCCCGCTGGCCGAGGCCGAGGAGATGCTGGCCTTCGCAGTGGGCAATGTCATCGAGAAGACCCGCTATCATGTCCGTCATGGCGGCTATGTCTACGAGGTCGATGTCTTTGGCGGCGATCTGGAGGGGCTGGTGCTGGCCGAACTTGAGACGCCAGACGAGGTGCCCGATGCCGCGCTGCCGTCCTGGCTCGGGCGCGAGGTCACCGGGCAGGCCGCCTACTACAACGCATCTCTGGCGCTGTCCGGCCGGCCTGCGGAGCAGCCATGATCTTTCGCATCGATCCGCATTTCCCGGCCGACCTCTCCGGGGCCCTGCAATGACGGCTGCAACCGACACGCTGCTGGACCGTTTCGGGCGCTGGCTGGCCGCGCGGCTGCAGCAGGAATCCTCCGGCTACGAGCCCTACACGCCCTCCGACCCGGAGACGCTGCATCGTGTCCTGCAGCCGGGAGACGTGCTGCTGGTCGAAGGCAACCAGAAGGTCTCGGCGGCGATCAAATATCTGACCCAGTCCACCTGGTCGCACTCCTGCCTCTATGTCGGCGACGCACTGCCGCTGCCTGAAGACGGCTCGGAACGGCCGCGCTTGGTCGAGGTCAATCTCGGGCAGGGCTGCGTGGCAGTGCCGCTGTCGAAGTACCGCACCTACAACACCCGCATCTGCCGGGCGCGGGGGCTGACGCCGGAAGACCGGCGCGAGGTGGTCGAGTTCATGATCTCGCGGCTGGGCCTGAAATATGACATGAAGAACATCTTCGACATGCTGCGCTATTTCCTGCCGACGCCGCCGGTGCCGGTGCGCTGGCGCCGCCGGATGATCGCCTTCGGTTCGGGCGACCCCACGCGCGCCATCTGCTCGTCGCTGATCGCCGAAGCCTTCGGGCGCATCCGCTACCCGATCCTGCCGCGCATCACGCCAGCCCCCGGCCGCGCCGCGGCGCAGTCGCGCTACATGCGGCAGGAGATCCTGCACATCCGCCACCACTCGCTCTATACGCCGCGCGACTTCGATCTCTCACCTTATTTCCAGGTGGTGAAGCCGACGCTGGAATATGGCTTCGACTACAAGAAGCTGAGATGGGGAGATATCGCCAAGCCGCCGGTCGCGCCACCTGCCTCGGAGCCCAATGCACCCGAGGAAGCTGCGGCGCTGGAGGCCTGAGCCCTCCGGCTTGCTTCGCCGCCTCCGCGCAGCCTCTTCCCAACCGCCGCGCGCCCGTGTTTAGTCGCGCCATGGCGTTCACGATCAGGCAGTTGCAGTTTTTCGTCGCGGTGGCAGAGCAGGGCACGGTCTCTGGCGCGGCGCAGAACCTTTCCATTTCGCAGTCTGCAGTCACCGAGGCGATCAAGGATCTGGAACGCGACCTCGGCGTCGAGCTGTTCGAACGCCATCCGCGCGGGCTCACCATCACCCACAAGGGCCACCAGTTCCTGCGCCACGCCACCAAGATCCTCGCCAATGTCTCGGATGCGCGGCGCACCTTCACCGAAACGCCGGAGCGGGTAGGCGGCCGCCTCCAGCTCGGCGTCACCTCTCTGGTGGCCGGCTATGTGCTGTCCGATCTGCTCGCCCGCTACCGCCGCGCCTTTCCTTCCATCGAGGTCTCGGCCATCGAGGACAATGGCGACTATCTGGAGCACCTGCTCATCGGCGGGGAACTCGACGTCGCCGTCATGATCATCTCCAACCTGCGCGACCGCATGGCGCTGCAGGCGGAAATCCTCGAGGTCTCGCCCTATCGCCTGTGGCTGCCGCTCGGCCATGCGCTGGTCGACGCCGACATCATCGGCATCAACGACATTGCCGCCGAGCCGCTGATCATGCTGACGGTGGACGAAATCGAGGAGAACACCGGCAAGCTGCTTTCCGCCTTCGGCGCGCGCCCGCATGTCGCCTTCCGCACCCGCTCGGTGGAGGCGGTGCGCAGCCTGGTCGCCACCGGGGCAGGGGTCACGCTGCTGCCCGACCTCGTCTACCGGCCGTGGTCGCTGGAAGGCGACCGCATCGAGTCGCGCGACATTTCCGGTTCTCTGCCGGCGGTGC
>JAEWHN010000088.1 GCA_023387775.1 Pseudomonadota bacterium
GTGGCGCTCCGAGTTCCACCCGCCTGCCAACCGGCGCGAGGAATTGGTGCGGCTGGTGACCGAGGGCATCTATCGGGCAGGCTTTGCGGCGATCGGCAAGCTGCTGCGCGAAAACGCTCCGCGGATCGCTAGCCCTGCGGCACCTCTGGCAATCCAGCGGCAAGCGCCGCCCCAGGTGCAGCCCGTTGAGCGACTGCCCGCTACCGCCGCCACCGGCCGCACCAGGGCGATTGTCGTGGAGAGGCACGGCGGCCCCGAGGTGCTGCAGTTCAGGGAGATCGAGTTGCCGGCTCCCGGCCATGGCGAGGTGCAGGTCCGGCACACCGCCATCGGCGTGAACTTCATCGATGTCTATTGCCGCACCGGCTATTTCAAGCTGCTGACGCCGCCCGGCGTGCCGGGCATGGAAGCTGCCGGCGTGGTCGAGGCTGTCGGGCCCGGGGTGACCGGATTTTCCGTCGGCCTAAGGGTCGCCTATGCCTGCGCGCCTGTCGGCGCCTATTGCGAGCGGCGCAACATCTCGACTCAGTTGCTGATGCATCTGCCGGACGACATTTCTGACGACATCGCCGCGGCCGGGTTGCTCAAGGGGGTTACCGCCAGCTTTCTCCTGCACGATGTTCATGCGCTTAAAGCCGGCAGCGTGGCGCTGATCCATGCCGGCGCGGGCGGGGTTGGCCAGTTGCTGGTGCAGTGGGCCCGGCATCTCGGCGCGACCGTCATCACCACCGTGTCGACGGACGACAAGGCCCGCATCGTCGAGCGGCTGGGCGCCCACCATGTCGTGGTCTATTCGCGCGAGAATTTCGCCGATGCGGTCCTGCAGATCACCGGCGGCCGTGGCGCCGATGTGGTCTATGACGCGGTCGGCAACGACACTTTTGGCGGCTCGCTGGCGGCTCTTGGCGTAAGGGGCCACCTTGTCAGCTTCGGCCAGGCGTCCGGGCCGGTCGGCGAGTGGGACATCGACCGCATGGCCTCGAAATCGATCACCGTCTCGCGGCCGAACTATGGGCATTACACCGACACGCCCGATAAGCTGGTGCCGCACGCCGAGCGCTTCTTTGCGGCCCTGCGCCAGCGCACGGTCTCGGTCGAAGCGCCGACGCGCTATGCGCTGGAAGACGCGTCCCGCGCGCATCGCGACCTCGAGCTCCGCCGCAGCACCGGGTCCATCGTGCTCGGCGTCTGACCTGCGGTGTGCCGTCAGTCATGCGCGCAAAAGAAAAAGCCCCTTCCGCTTGCGGGGGCGTGGCGGAAGGGGCGAGGAAACCCACCGAAAAGGAGGGCACAGGCGCTTGCCTGTAAAAACGAACTTAGCAAACACCCGCAAAGATTGTGTAATCAATCTTTACAACTAAATGTTGTATTTGATTGCGTGGCTGATTGCAAGAGGCAAGATCGGGCGAGCACCATGCTCGCCGGAGCGGTGATCGCGCGGTTACGCTTTCTGGTTCAAGGGTGGAAGGAGCTTCAATCCGCCAGGCAGCGCCGGTGCGGGCGCAGTCGCTCGGAGGCGGGTTCGGGCCTTTCGGCGTCGAAAGCCAGGGCTACTGGACGAGAACGGAGCGACCGCGGCCGATCGACAAGGCGGCCCGCGCCGAAACGCTTGCCGTCGCCTGCGCTCCGATGAGCGGCCGGCCGGTGAGCTCATTGCCGAAACGCCGGGTGCCGACCTTCTGCAATGTCACGCGAACGGCGTTGAAGGGCCGCGCGCCGGGCGAGAAGCGTGTGTCCGGGGCGGATGCCGACGTGCCGACATAACGGCCCGGTTCGACAGTGACGGTCGGCTGGGTGAGGGCGGGGAGGTCGCCTGGCTGGGTGCCGCCGCGCGCCAGGACGACATCGTGCATGCCGTTGTCGCGCAAGGTGGTGAGGGCGGCCGCAACCGCCTTGTCGAGGTTGGCGGCTGCGGTGATGGCCGCAAGGTCGACCAGCGACTGCGCGTGACGCCGCTCGGCATAGAGCGCGCCCTCTTCGATTGCAAAGGCTGCGAGCACCAGCGCCGCCGGCATGGTAAGCGCCGTCATCACGGCGAGATTGCCGGAGATGTCGGAAAGAAACCGCCTTCTTGCCGCCGCGCGAGCGTGCTGCCTGGGTGGCCGCATCATGTCCCTCCTATTCGGATGGTCGACTGCCGAAAGATGGTCTTTCCCTGTATCGGCAGGCCATGCAGGAGGCTCCAGATCGGCAGCGCGCCGGCGTCGTAGCTGACGGCCACGACGAACTGGCCGCTATCGCTGGCGCTGTCGCACGTGTCGATCGTCAGTTTTTCCGGATCGACGAACAGATAGCTGCTTGCCTTGCGCCGGATGAAGTCGGCGGCCAGCATGCGGCGCTCCGCCTGGTTCAGTCCGGCAATGGCGATGCGCGCTGCGTCGGCCGCGATCTGGTGGACGGAATGGCTGGCGCCGAGATAGACGCCGTAGCCGGCCATGCCGAGGAACAGCATGATGAAGAGTGGCGCCAGAAGCGCGTACTCGACGGGGGAAGTTCCCGATCTCGATGAAAGATATCGACGACTGGCGGTTTTCATGGCGCCATTATCGTCATGCAAGTCGGTAGGAAGGGAAAAGCCGGATTGCAACCGAAGGTGGATGCCGGTTGCGTCTCGCTACGGCGTTTGCGCGGAGCGGGCGTTTTGGCGTTTGGACATGGAGAGCATGAAGGCGCGGAATGCCGCGCCGAAGGATTTTTCCAGCGCCGCGCGGTTCCACGCCAGGAAATACGCGCCCGGCATCCGCAGCCGCAGGTCGAAGGGCACCACCAGCCGGCCGGCCTCCAGGTCGTCGGAAATCATCGACATCTGCGCCAGCACGAAGCCGCGGCCGTTCATGGCGGCTTCGATTGCCGCGCTGGAAAGCGAGAAGGTGATTTCCGCGGATTTTTCCGGCACCTCGGCGCCCGCCAGCGCCGCCCAGTCGTGCCAGCTCACCGAGGGCTGCTGGTCGGCGTCCCATTCGATCTCGATCAGCGGAAGCTTGACAATGTCGGCCGGCGTACTGAGAGGATGGGCCGCCAGGAAAGATGGCGAGCAGGCCGGCACAACCCAGTCGGTGAACATCTCGGCATAGTGTTCGTAACTGTGCACCCCCTGGCCATAGGTGATCCGGAAGTCGGCCTCGCCGTCGTCCAGGCGCGGCTCGGTCTCCGAACCGATCAGCCTGATGTTGGCCTCGGGGTTCTTGGCCCTCCAGTCGAGCACCAGCGGACCGACCCATTTGCTGGCCAGCGAGGGCAGGCAGCTCACCACGAAGCCTGCCTTGCGGTGGCTTTGATAGAGTGCCGCCTGCGCCTTCTTCAACTCGTCGAAGGTGTTGGCGATGCCGCGCTGGTATTGCTTGCCGAGCTCGGTCAGGGCCACGCGGCGGCCCTTGCGCTCCACCAGCCTGAGGCCGATCGCCGCCTCGACATTGCGCAATTGCTGGCTTACCGCGCCGGGTGTCACGCCGAGTTCGGCCGCAGCCGCGCTGACCGTGCCGAGGCGCGCGACGGATTCGAATGCCTGGATGGCACGCAGCGGCGGCAGTTTGTGCGACGTTTTCATGCTCGATATTGTAGATTTTCTAACATAGAAGGCAAATTGAATCGCTTTTGATCCCCGGGCTCGTGGCTTAGGCTTTGGGCCGGAAAATGCAGGAGGAACTGATGTTTCTGAGAAACGCCTGGTATGTCGCTGCCTGGGACCACGAGGTCGGCCGCCAGCTCCAGCCGGTCAAGGTGCTGGGCGAGGAGATCGTTCTCTACCGCAAGAACGACGGCACGCCGGTGGCGCTGGAAGATGCCTGCCCGCACCGCAAGCTGCCGCTGTCCATGGGCCGCATCAAGGGCGACGAGGTCGAGTGCGGCTATCACGGCCTGACCTTTGACGGCACCGGCACCTGCACGCGCGTGCCGGGCGTGGAGAAGATCCCGCATGTGGCCTGCGTGCGCTCCTACCCGCTCGCCGAGCGCTACGGCCTGCTGTGGATCTGGATGGGCGATGCCGACAAGGCCGATCCGGCGGAGATCTTCCAGGTCGAGCATTGGGGCGACCCGGCCTGGGGGGTGAACCGCGGCGAGTCGATGATGCTCGAATGCAATTATCTCTACATGACCGACAACCTGCTCGATCCCTCGCATGTGTCGTGGGTGCACCAGTCGTCGTTCGGCGGCGTGCAGGCGATGGAAGACCTGCCGCTGCAGACCACGGTGGGCGAAAAGGGCGTCACCGTCTGGCGCTGGATGCACGACGTCGAGCCGGCGCCCTTCTACAAGCCGTTCCTGAAGTTCAGCGGCAATTGCGACCGCAAGCAGCACTACGAGGTGCACTATCCAAGCAACGCCATCATCAAGGCGATCTTCGCGCCCGCCAACACCGGCGGCGAGGACAAGCCGCTGCATGACGACGTGTTCCTGATGGACAGCTACAACTTCATGACGCCGGTGGATGAGGACCACACCAGGTATTACTGGTTCCAGATGCGCAACTTCGCGCCCAACGACGAGGAGGTGTCGCGCCAGTTCGCCGCCTCGGTGCGTGGCGCCTTCGAAGAGGACAGGGCGGTGC
>JAEWHN010000122.1 GCA_023387775.1 Pseudomonadota bacterium
GCCTACGGCTCCGAAGAGCAGCGCAAGAAGTACCTGCCCAAGCTCGCCTCGGGCGAATGGATCGGCTGCTTCGGCCTGACCGAGCCGGATGCCGGCTCCGACCCGTCCGGCATGAAGACCCGCGCCGAGAAGACCGCGAACGGCTACAAGATTTCCGGCTCCAAGATGTGGATCTCGAACGCGCCGATCGCCGACGTTTTCGTCGTCTGGGCCAAGGTGAAGGGCGACGACGGCAAGGACGTCATCCGCGGCTTCGTGCTGGAAAAGGGCATGAAGGGCCTTTCGGCGCCGAAGATCGATGGCAAGCTCAGCCTGCGTGCATCCATCACCGGCGAGGTCGTCATGGACGGCGTGGAAGTGGGCGAAGACGCGCTCCTGCCCAACGTTTCGGGCCTGAAGGGCCCCTTCGGCTGCCTCAACCGCGCGCGCTACGGCATTTCCTGGGGCGTCATGGGCGCTGCCGAAGACTGCTGGCACCGCGCCCGTCAGTATGGTCTCGATCGCAAGCAGTTCGGCAAGCCGCTGGCTGCCACACAGCTGTTCCAGAAGAAGCTCGCCGACATGCAGACCGAGATCGCGCTCGGCCTGCAGGGCTCCTTGCGCGTCGGCCGCCTGATGGACGAACACAAGTTCGCGCCGGAGATGATCAGCCTCATGAAGCGCAACAACTGCGGCAAGGCGCTCGACATCGCCCGCCAGGCCCGCGACATGCACGGCGGCAACGGCATTCAGATCGGCTACCACATCATGCGCCACGCGCAGAACCTGGAGACGGTCAACACCTATGAAGGCACGCACGACGTGCATGCCCTGATCCTGGGCCGCGCCCAGACCGGCATCCAGGCGTTCTTCTGAGGGACAGAGCCTCGTAGGAACAGGAATTCGGGCCGCCAAGAGCGGCCCGAACCATGTTCGGCCTTACTTCGTCGTCGACTGGAACTTGCTCATCAGATAGGGGCCGGAGAGCACCGGCTGGTATTTCGGCTCCTCGCCCGGCGCCAGGCACTGCTCCAGGCAGATGATCTCTGCATCCCAATTGGGCTGGTGGAAGAAGGCCAGCGACTGGCGACGGTCCATGCCGCCGTCTTCCGGCGAAGGATTGACCACCCGGTGCATGGTCGAAACCCAGCGGTCGTTCGTCCACAGCGCCATCAGGTCGCCGATGTTGATGACAAAGGCGCCCGGCACCGGCGGGACGGGCGTCCAGTTGCCGCCCGGCGTGATCAGTTCGAGGCCCTTCGACCCTTCCTGCGGCAGCAGGATAGTCAGGCTGCCATAGTCGGTGTGGGCGCCGGCACGCAGCTGGCCGGGCTTGGGCGGAACCGTCTGCTCCGGATAATTGAGCGCCCGCAGCGCGCTGATCGGGGCGTCGATGAAGCGCTCGAAATAGTCTTCGCGCAGGCTCAGCGCGACCGCGAACAGCCGCATGATGCGCGCTGCCAGGTCTTCCATCGCCGCGTAGTAGTTCCTCCACGCGTCGACAAAGCCTTCCGGCGCCTGCGGCCAGATCGTCGGCGCATAGCAGAAGGCAAGCGCATCCTTGTCGGTCATGCCCAACGGCGTGTGCAGCGGGCCGCCGTTGAAGCTTTCCTTGAGGTCCGGCGGGCTGTCCACATCGCGCGACCTGGCCAGCGCCTCGAGTTCCGGCCCGAGATAGCCATATGGATAGCCCTTGTAGGGCGCGCGTGCCTTCTGCTTCTCCTCCGGTGCCAGATCGAAGAACTCGCGCGCCTTGCTCCACACGGCATCGATCACCGCCTGCGGCACGCCATGATTGGCGATGGCCAGAAAGCCGGTCGAGCGGCAGATCGCGTCCACCTCGGCCCCCAGCCTTTGGCGTTCGGCCGCGTCGGCCCCTTCGAATTGCCCGAGGTCGAAAACCGGAAACTGCCCGTCGGCCATTGCAAACTCCACTCCATTGAATATGCCCAGTGATCCTATCCACGCGGCTATGCGCGATCCAGACGCCAGTGGCGGAAACCCTTGGATGATCGATAGGGGCGGGGTCCAGTTTTCGATAGCTTTTCGTCGCGCTTGCCGCCACAGTCAGGAAAGGCTCCAACAGGGCGAAAAGGCAATGAGCGAAGCGTTCCTTTCCCACCTCGAAGCGGAGATTTCCGGCCTCAAGTCGGCCGGGCTCTACAAGTCGGAGCGCATCATCACCTCGCCGCAGTCGGCCGAAATCGAGGTCGGCGGCAGGAAGCTCCTGAATTTCTGCGCCAATAACTATCTCGGCCTGGCCGACAGCCTGAAGATCTGCGAGGCTGCCAAGGCCGCGCTGGACCTCTACGGCTACGGCATGGCCTCGGTGCGATTCATCTGCGGCACCCAGCAGGAGCACAAGGAACTGGAGGCGCAGCTCTCCTGCTTCCTCGGCATGGAGGATACGATCCTTTATTCCTCCTGCTTCGATGCCAATGCCGGGCTGTTCGAGACGCTGCTTTCGGAAGAGGACGCGGTGATCTCGGACGCGCTCAACCACGCTTCCATAATCGACGGCGTGCGACTGTCGAAGGCAAGGCGTTTCCGCTATGCCAACAACGACATGGCCGATCTGGAGGAAAGGCTCAAAGAAGCGCAGGACTGCCGCTTCCGGATGATTGCCACCGACGGCGTCTTTTCCATGGACGGCATCATCGCCAACCTGCCGGGCATCTGTGACCTGGCGGAGAAATACGATGCCATGGTGATGGTGGACGACAGCCACGCCGTGGGCTTCGTCGGCAAGCATGGGCGCGGAACACCCGAATATTGCGGCGTCGAGGGCAGGGTGGACATTCTCACCGGCACGCTCGGCAAGGCGCTGGGCGGCGCATCGGGCGGCTACACCTCCGGCAAACGCCCGGTGGTGGAATGGCTTCGGCAGCGCTCGCGTCCCTATCTCTTTTCCAACACGCTGGCACCGGTGATCGCGGGCGCCTCGCTCAAGGTTCTGGAGTTGATCGCGGGCGGCGATGGCCTGCGCGAAGCGCTATATGCCAATGCGGCGCGTTTCCGGGCAGGAATGTCGAAGCTCGGATTCACGCTGACCGGTGCCGATCACCCCATCATCCCGGTCATGATCGGAGATGCCGCGTTGGCGCAGGAGATGGCGCAGAAACTGATCGACCACGGCATCTACGTGATCGGCTTTTCGTTCCCGGTGGTGCCGAAAGGCCAGGCTCGCATCCGCACGCAGATGTCGGCAGCGCATTCGGTTGAGGATATCGACCGGGCGATTGCCGCTTTCGGCACGGTCGGGCGCGAACTCGGCGTCATTTCCTGACCGGCGGCCCCGCACTACATGAGGCTTGCCGAAAGAAGGATTCCTTATCAACGGTTTCGAGGAACAGGATCATGTCAAACATGATGCGCGCCCTGGTGAAGTCGCGGCCCGAGCCGGGCATCTGGATGGAGCAGGTGCCGGTGCCCGAGATCGGCCCCAACGACGTGCTGATCAAGGTTCGCAAGACCGCCATCTGCGGTACCGACGTGCATATCTACAACTGGGACCAGTGGGCGCAGAACACGGTGCCGGTGCCGATGGTGACCGGACATGAATTCGTCGGCGAGGTCGCCGATTTCGGGACGGGGGTGACCGACTACAAGGTCGGCCAGCGCGTGTCGGGCGAGGGGCACATCGTCTGCGGCCATTGCCGCAACTGCCGCGCGGGGCGCGGACACCTGTGCCGCAATACGTTGGGCGTCGGTGTCAACCGGCCGGGCGCCTTCGCGGAATATCTCGTGTTGCCGCAGCAAAACGTCGTGCCCATTCCCGACGATGTACCCGACGAGATCGCCGCGATCTTCGATCCGCTCGGCAATGCCGTGCACACTGCGCTCTCCTTCGATCTGGTCGGCGAGGACGTCCTGGTGACGGGCGCCGGCCCCATCGGCATCATGGGCGCGCTGGTGGCGCAGTGCGTGGGCGCGCGCAAGGTCGTCATCACCGACATCAACCCGGCTCGTCTGGAACTGGCGCGAAAGCTTGGCGTGCATCACGTGGTGGATGCCTCGAAGGAAAAGCTGCGCGACGTCATGCGCGAGGAAGGCATGACCGAAGGCTTTGATGTCGGCCTCGAAATGTCGGGATCGGCGGTCGCCTTCCGCGACATGATCGATACCATGAACAATGGCGGCAAGATCGCCATTCTCGGCATCGCCCCGACCGGCTTCGAGATCGATTGGAACAAGGTCATCTTCAAGATGCTGCACCTGAAGGGCATCTATGGCCGCGAGATGTTCGAGACCTGGTACAAGATGATCGCGTTGGTGCAGGGCCCGCTCGACGTGTCGGGCCTGATCACCCACCGCATCCGCATCGACGATTTCCAGCAAGGCTTCGATGCCATGCGGACCGGGAGTTCCGGCAAGGTGGTGATGGACTGGTGAGGTGCCGCCCCAAGCCTCCTGTCAGGGCCAAGGATTTCAGGCTGCAATGTGCTAATTTCTCTATCGCATAGCGGTTAGAGGCGCGGCCTCGAACCTGGTCACGGGAGGATGCCATGGCCTTTTCCTACATGCCCGGCTTCGGCAACGATTTCGAAACCGAAAGCCTGCCCGGCGCGCTGCCTCAGGGGCGCAATTCGCCGCAAAGACCCGCCTATGGCCTTTATGCCGAGCAGCTTTCCGGTTCGCCCTTCACAGCGCCGCGCGGCGCCAATGAGCGCTCGTGGCTCTACCGCATCCGGCCGAGCGTCAAGCACACGGGGCGGTTTGTGGTGACCGAATATCCGTTCTGGAAGAGCGCGCCAAATGTTGGCGACCATGAACTGCCGATTGGACAATATCGCTGGAACCCGGTTCCGCTTCCCGAAGCGCCCACCGACTTTCTGGCCGGCATCCATACCATCACGACCGCCGGCGACGTGCTCGGCCAGTCCGGCATGGCGGCTCACGTCTATGTCGCCAACGCCGACATGAAGGACGACCATTTCTTCAATGCCGACGGCGAGCTTCTCGTCGTGCCGCAGGTCGGTGGGGTCCGCTTCGTTACCGAAATGGGGATGATCGAGGTCCAGCCGGGCGAGATCTGCGTGCTGCCGCGCGGTCTGGTGTTCAAGGTCGAACTGGTCGACGGACCGGTCCGCGGCTATGTCTGCGAGAACTACGGTGCCAAGTTCACCCTGCCGCACCGCGGACCGATCGGCGCGAACTGCCTGGCCAACCCGCGCGACTTCAAGACGCCTGTCGCCTGGTTCGAGGAAAAGGAAACGCCCTGCCGCCTGACCGCGAAGTGGTGCGGAAAATTCTATGTCACCGAGCTCGACCATTCGCCGCTGGACGTGGTCGCATGGCACGGCAACTATGCGCCCTACAAATATGATCTTGCGACGTTTTCGCCTGTCGGCGCGATGCTGTTCGACCACCCGGACCCGTCGATCTTCACGGTGCTGACGGCACCGTCGGGCGAGGAAGGCACTGCCAATGTCGATTTCGTCATCTTCCCGCCGCGCTGGCTGGTGGCCGAAAACACTTTTCGTCCGCCCTGGTACCACCGTAACGTCATGAGCGAGTTCATGGGGCTGATCCGCGGCCAGTACGACGCCAAGGCCGAAGGCTTTGTGCCCGGCGGGATCAGCCTGCACAACATGATGCTGGCGCATGGGCCGGATGCCTCGGGCTTCGAGAAGGCCACGCGCGCCGAGCTCAAGCCGGTGAAGCTAGACGACACCATGGCGTTCATGTTCGAGACCCGCTTCCCCCAGATGCTGACGCGCTACAGCGCCGAGCTCGAGACGCGACAGGACAACTATATCGACTGCTGGAAGGACCTGAAAAAGCGCTTCAACGGCACGCCCGAAGGCGATTGGAGTTGAGGCCGGCGCGGTCTAAGCTGGATTGCGCAAACGCGCCGCAAACCGAACGGAGGGGATGAATCGCCCATGAAACTGGCCACGCTCAAGAACGGAACGCGCGACGGAAAACTGGTGGTGGTTTCGCGCGACCTGACCCGCTACACCGATGCATCCTTCCTGGTGCCGACGCTGCAAGCCGCGCTCGACGACTGGCGGCGCATCTCCCCGCATCTGTCGGCCATGGCAGAATCGCTTGAAACCGGAGCAGTTCCTTCCGAACGCTTTCATGAGCACCACGCCCATTCGCCGCTGCCGCGCGCCTATCAGTGGGCGGACGGCTCGGCCTACGTCAACCATGTAGAACTGGTGCGCAAGGCTCGCGGCGCGGCCATGCCGGAAAGCTTCTGGACCGACCCGCTGATGTATCAGGGCGGCTCGGATTCTTTCCTGGGGCCGCGCGATCCGATCCCGCTTGCCGATGAAGCTCATGGCGCCGACATGGAGGCGGAAGTTGCTGTCATCGTCGATGACGTGCCGATGGGCGCGAGCGTCGAACAGGCCCGCGATGCGATCCGGCTGGTCATGCTGGTCAACGACGTGTCGCTGCGCGGCCTGATCCCCGGCGAGCTGGCAAAGGGGTTCGGCTTCTTCCAGTCCAAGCCCTCATCGGCATTTTCTCCGGTGGCGGTGACCCCGGACGAGCTCGGCGATGCCTGGGACGGCGGCAAGGTCACCCTGCCTCTCAATGTCGACCTGAACGGAAAAGCCTTCGGCCGCGCCAATGCCGGCGTCGACATGACCTTCGATTTCCCGCAGCTGATCGCCCACGCCGCCAGGACGCGCCCGCTGGTGGCCGGCACCATCATCGGTTCAGGTACGGTTTCCAACAAGCTCGACGGCGGCCCCGGCAAGCCGGTGGACGAGGGCGGCGTCGGCTATTCCTGCATCGCGGAGCTGCGCACCATCGAGACCATCGAAACCGGCGCGCCGAAGACGCCTTTCCTGCGCTTCGGCGACACGGTGCGCATCGAGATGAAGGACCAGACCGGTCATCACTCAATCTTTGGCGCGATCGAGCAGACCGTGCAGAAATACGAGCGCTGAGGCGGGAGCGCGGGCAGGCAGATAAGGCTGTCCGCGCTTTTTGAAGGAATCACTCATGGATACCGTGGCAGTGCGGGGAACCCCTGCCACGGAGACAATCGAGAAGCTAGGCAGGAC
>JAEWHN010000129.1 GCA_023387775.1 Pseudomonadota bacterium
TTTCGGGGCTGGTGGCTTCTGCTCGCTCATGCGCAAGAAGATGTAGCGCGGCCGGCAACCTTGCAAGGCCGGAGCGAGCGGGTTGGCTGACGGAGCTAGAGAAGCCCCAGCTCCGCAAGCTCCTGCCTGAGTTTCGCCGGCATTTCCGCCAGACCGGCCTGACCGGCGCCAAGGTCGGCCGGAGCGTCCGGGGCCTTGAGATAACGCCAGCCCTGGAAGGCGCGGCGCGGCTGCCAGCCGGTGCGCACCACCACCGGGTCGAGCACCAGGTGGCAGCGCGAAATCCCCTCGTCGTCGACGAAAGGCCGGATATCCAGCAGCCGCTGGCGGCACTGGACGCTGCCCTTGATGACCCAATAGAGCGACCCGCCGTCGAGGAGTTCGTCGCGCCGTGTCGGGACCATCCGGGTCGTATGGTACTGTTCGACAGGTTCGCCCGCGCGCCGGCGTTCGTCGAGCCGGAAGGCGATCCACTCTTCCAGGTCTTCAACGCTGTCGCAGCCGACGCAGAGTTTTATGAGGTTCAGGGCCATGGGGATGGTTTAGCGCGGGCGGTGGCGGGGTCAACGCGTCAGGCGACGTTTGTCCACAAAGCCGCCGCCTGCGCTTTCGTCAGGTCGAGCGGCTCAGCATTCGACCACGTTGACGGCAAGACCGCCCAGGCTCGTCTCCTTGTATCGCTCGTTCATGTCCATGCCGGTCTGGCGCATGGTTTCGATGGCCGCGTCGAGCGGCACGAAATGCGTGCCGTCGCCCTTGATCGCCAGCGATGCAGCGGTGACCGCCTTGACCGCGCCCAGCGCATTGCGCTCGATGCAGGGCACCTGGACGAGGCCGCCTACGGGATCGCAGGTCATGCCGAGGTGATGCTCCAGCGCAATCTCGGCGGCGTTTTCCACCTGCTCCGGCGTGCCGCCCATGACGGCGCAAAGCCCAGCTGCAGCCATTGCAGAAGCCGAGCCGACCTCGCCCTGGCAGCCCACCTCGGCGCCCGAAATCGAGGCGTTGCTCTTGATGATGCCGCCAACGGCCGCAGCCGTCAGCAGGAAGTCGCGGATGCTGGCCTGGTCGGCCTCGGGGTGGAAGTGCAGCCAGTAGCGCAGCACCGCCGGCAAGGTGCCTGCCGCGCCATTGGTGGGGGCTGTGACGACACGGCCGCCGGCCGCATTCTCCTCGTTGACCGCCATGGCGTAGACCGACAGCCAGTCGTTGGCCAGCAGCGGGTTGGGCTTGTTGTGGCGCCAGTCTTCCTGCAGCTTGTCGTGCAGCTGACGGGCCCGGCGGCGCACCTTCAGCCCGCCCGGCATGATGCCTTCCTGCGACAGGCCACGGTCGATGCAGCCCTTCATCGCCGCCCAGATGCGGTCGAGGCCGGCGTCGAGCTCGTCGCGCGACATGTGCATTTCTTCGTTGGCCCGCTTCATCTCGGCGATTGACAGGCCGCTCTCCGCCGCCATCGCCAGCATCTCGACCGCATTGCGGAACGGATGCGGCACCTGCACCGAGGAAGGCTGTTCGCCCGTGGTCTTGAGACGCTGCAGTTCCTCCTCCGAAACCACGAAGCCGCCGCCGATCGAGTAGTAAATGCGCTTGAGCAGCAGGTGGTCGTCGCTGTCATAGGCATAGAATGCCATGCCATTGGCGTGGCCGAGCAGCGGCGTCTTCTTGTCGAGCACGAGGTCTACGGCGGGGTCGAAGCGGTAGGACGGATGGCCCGGCGGCGTGACCTGCTTTTCCTGCGTGACCTTGTCGATGACAGCGTCGGAAGTATCCGGGTCGACCGTGGTTGGGATCAGCCCGGTCAGGCCGAGGATGACGGCCCGGTCGGTGCCGTGGCCGACACCGGTGTAGGCGAGCGAGCCGTGCAGGCTGGCGGCCACGCGGTCCACCCTTGCGCTCGCAGGACGCGGCCATTCATTGCCGAGCAATTCATCCAGAAAACGCGATGCCGCCGTCATCGGCCCCATCGTGTGGGAGCTGGACGGGCCGATGCCGATCTTGAAGAGGTCGAATACCGAGAGGAACACGGGCGGCAAGTCTCCATCAACGGGCGCGCAAGGCAGGGACGCTTGCGTCCAAATATAGGTATGTTTGGGCGGATTTATGAGGCGAAGCTTGGCGTTCCCCGACTTCGTCTGCTTCGCAAACGACATGCGGCAAGCCCGCCTCAAACGAAAAGAGACGCGAAAAACGCGTCTCTCTGTACCTCCGGATTATGTCTCAGCGCGCCCCCAGTACAGCGGCCGTTTCGGCCCCGCTCATGAGCCAGGCAAGCAGGATGATCACCGCAAACCCGATCACTGCCTTGGCGGTCACGCCCCAGCAGGATTTCTGAACGCTTTCGTCCATGATGTCCTTGTCTATCCTTAAGAAGCAGTGCGAGCGCAACTTCGCGGTTGCCTTGTTGATCTCTCGCACAAGGCTCCTGGATACCCCTTCGGCGTGACGTCCGCAACCAAAAAAGGCGAAAGCAAGGCAGCGGGCCGATGGCACATGGCCGGGCGATCGCTGACACCAATGAAAACCAGCCGCGTGCTCTCAAACTTCAATTAAGAAAAGAGCAAGCTGTTTGACGAAACTATGGCTTAGGTTCTCCGATAGGGGCGGTAGCCGATCATGCCGGTCGTGATATGTTTTTGCGCATGCTCGATTCCCTTCAGCTGACCATTGCCGACCTTGGCGCCGTAGCGTTCTTCCTCGCCGTGTGGCTCGTTCACACCCTGGCCACGGACGGCTGGCTGGTGAGCCGGGTTTCGCTGACCACGGCGATGAATGCGCAGCGCGCGGCCTGGATGCAGACCATGGCGCGGCGGGAGCTTCGCATGATCGACACCAGCATCATGGTGGGGCTGCAGCAAGGCACCGCCTTCTTCGCCTCCAGCTCGCTGATTGCGGTAGGCGGCTGCTTTGCCCTGCTCGGCGC
>JAEWHN010000163.1 GCA_023387775.1 Pseudomonadota bacterium
CCCCGGCTTCCTTTAGAAGCAGGATCTGTTCGTCGCGCCGCACGATCGCGATGGGGCGAAACCCTTCGTCCTTCGCCACGCCCATGATCAGCTTCGACAGCTGACTGGCGCCGGCGGTGAGCACGAAGGCCTTCTGGCGCTCCTCGCGCACGATGTCGAACATGGCGAGCGCGGTGAGCGGGTTGACGATCAGCGCCGCGCCATCCTCGTCGCGCACGCCATCGATCAGCGGAATGCAGGCGGCGGCGTCGGTCATCGCATAGTCGGCCCACGAGCCCCAACTGCCGGTTCCGGTGGCAAACGCCACGCGCTTGCCCGCCATCTGCCGCGCGGGCGGATCATCGCCGGTGGCGACCACCGTGCCGACGCCCTCGAAGCCCGCCGGCCGGTCCTTCACGCGCGGCTGGCCATACTGCCCCTTGATGAACATGACGTCTGAGGGATTGATTGAGGCGAGACCCACCTTGATCAGCACCTGCGTCGCCCTCGGCTGCGGCACGGCGATGCGACCGGCCGCAACATAAGGCCCCATCGCTTCTAGCACCGTGCCTGAGGGCGTGGCCGCGTAGCCGTCATTGGTCACGAGCAGTGCGTTCATTTCGGAAGGAATGGCCATGGCGAAGCTCCCTTGAGGGCGAATTTGCCGGGTGGCAGAAAGAATAGGGGCGGCGGGCGCCGAAGGCGAGGCCGCCGCGATATCGGGCTTGAAGTCTGGGTCCCCACGCCCGGATGACAATGACGGCGCAAGGCTGTATCTGTGCTGCGCTTTGGGCACGAACCGCCCTGCCCCCGACTTGAAGAGGCGAGTTTCTTGAAGACGATTACCATCGACCAGCTCCTGTCCGGCGTCGGCACCGAGGTTGGCGTTTCACCCTGGCGCACGGTCACCCAGACGATGATCGACCAGTTCGCCGATGCGACCGACGACCATCAGTTCATCCATTGCGACCCTGAGCGCGCCGCCCGCGAAACGCCCTTCGGCGGCACCATTGCTCACGGCTTCCTGACGCTGTCGCTGCTCTCCGCCATGACCTACGAGACCATCCCCCGCGTCGAGGGCGGTGACATGGGCATCAATGCGGGCTTCGAAAACCTCAAATTCGTGGCGCCGGTGAAGACCGGTTCGCGCATCCGCACCCGTTTCTTCCTCGCCGACGTGAAGGTGCGCCCCTCCGGCTGGATCCAGATCAGCCACGACGTGACCATCGAGATCGAGAACTCGAAGAAGCCGGCGCTGACCGCGCGCTGGCTGACGCTGACCTTCGTGGCACCCGAAGACGATGCAGCTCCGGCGCAGGGCTGACATCGCTGCCGCCATTCCTGCCCGGAGCGCGCTCCCGTCATTAGATCGAGGTTGTAAAACCAAAGCATTGCTATCCCTCCTCCCATGGCAGGCGTAAAATCGTCTTGCTAACCCGAGGCCGCTCTCCCTTGCGTGCGGGGAGCAGCCACGGTGAACCGTCCGGGAGGACACACAATGGCTGTTACCGCGAGTGCGGGATCGTCCCCGCGCGGCATGACCCGCGAGGAGAAGAAGGTCATCTTCGCTTCCTCGCTGGGCACCGTCTTCGAATGGTACGACTTCTACCTCTATGGCTCGCTGGCGGTCTTCATCGGCGCCGCCTTCTTCAGCGAGTATCCGGAGGCCACGCGCAACATCTTCGCGCTGCTGGCGTTTGCCGCCGGCTTCCTGGTGCGCCCCTTCGGCGCGCTGGTGTTCGGCCGCATCGGCGACCTTGTCGGCCGCAAATATACCTTCCTCATCACCATTCTGATCATGGGGTCATCCACCTTCCTGGTCGGCTTGTTGCCGGGCTCGGCGTCCATCGGCTTCGCCGCGCCGGTCATCCTGATCGCGCTGCGCATGCTGCAGGGGCTGGCGCTCGGCGGCGAATATGGCGGGGCGGCGACCTATGTGGCCGAACACGCGCCCAACGACCGGCGCGGCTACTACACCTCATGGATCCAGACCACCGCCACGCTCGGCCTGTTCCTGTCGCTCATCATCATCCTGGTGGTGCAAAGCTGGCTCGGGCCGGACGTCTTCAAGGCCTGGGGTTGGCGCATTCCGTTCATTGTTTCGGTGGTGCTGCTGGGCATCTCGGTGTGGATTCGCCTGTCGCTGAGCGAGTCTCCGGCCTTCAGGCGCATGAAGCAGGAGGGCAGAGGTTCCAAGGCGCCGCTGAAAGAAGCCTTCGGCCAATGGAAGAACGCCAAAATCGCGCTGCTGGCCCTGTTCGGCCTCACTGCCGGCCAGGCCGTGGTTTGGTATTGCGGCCAGTTCTACGCGCTGTTCTTCCTGCAGAACGTGCTCAAGGTCGACGCCTTCTCTGTCAACGTCATGATCGCGATCGCGCTTGCCATCGGCTCCATCTTCTTCGTGGTCTTCGGCTGGCTGTCCGACAAGATCGGCCGCAAGCCGATCATCATGGCCGGGCTGGCGCTGGCCGTCGTCACCTACTTCCCGCTGTTCAAGGCAATGACCTGGGCCGCCAACCCGGCGCTGGCCACTGCCCAGCAGAATGTGAAGGCGCATGTGACCGCAGCACCTGGCGACTGCAAGTTCCAGTTCAACCCCACCGGCACGGCAAAGTTCACCACGTCCTGCGACATCGCCACAGCGTTCCTCACCAACAACTCGGTGCCTTATGACGTGGTCGCAACCGCGGCCCCCGGCACCCCGGCCGTGGTCAGGATCGGCAACGAGACGATCGAATCCTACGATGCGATCGCCGCCGGCGACCAGGCCAAGGCTAAGCAGGCAACCTTCGCCAAGGGGGTGAACACCGCACTGCACGACGCGGGCTATCCGCTGATGCGTGAGATGTCGAAGGTGCCCGAGGCAAAGCTCGACGCCTTCGTGGTCGCCAACCCGGAACTGAAGCTCGACGCGGCCGCCATCCGCGCCGGAGAGAAGACGATGGTGCCCGTGGCCGATCTGATCGCCAGCAAGGCGCTGACGCCCGAAGAAGCCGGCGGGGCGACCGAAATGGCGGTTTACGCCATTCCCGCCAGCGGCGCCTTCAAGATGGTCGCAAATCCCGCGGCGGTGAACTGGCCGATGATCATCGGCATCCTGTTCATCCTCGTGCTCTATGTCACCATGGTCTACGGGCCCATCGCCGCGATCCTGGTCGAGATGTTCCCGACCCGCATCCGTTACACCGGCATGTCGCTGCCCTACCACATCGGCAATGGCTGGTTCGGCGGCCTGCTGCCGGCCACCGTCTTCGCCATGAGCGCCTACAAGGGCGATATCTACTACGGCCTCTGGTACCCGATCGTGGTCGCGGCGATGACATTCATCATCGGCATGATCTTCGTGAAGGAAACCAAGGGCATCGACCTCCACGCCATCGACTAGGCGCAACAAAACCAAGAAGCCCCGGCCGCAAGCGATGCGCCGGGGCTACATGGTCTTTTCGCAGGGGAAGATGGGCCGGCTATTTCTTCGGCTTCGGCCCGCCGGGAATAGAGGTCGAGATGACGGAAACCGGGTCGCTGGCCGGGAACGTGTCTTCGAGGCCTTCCTCGAGCTTCTCTTCCTTCGTCTCCTCTTGCGCGCGCTGCTCCTTTTCCAGCGAGCGCACAGCAGGAGATTTCTTGGCTTCGGAACTCGGTTGCTGGGTTGGTTTCGGCATGGCGCTTACCCTCCTTGCTTCAAAGGACAAACGCCAGCCGTGTATCTATGGTTCCGCGCCTCAGGCGGCCGCGTCGGTCGCCGCCTGCGCCAGGAAGGCGAAGACGTAATCCGAGAACGAACGCCAGCACTCCACCTGGAACGCATCCTCGGCCGTGCGCAGCAGCACGATCTCGACCTTGCCCAATACGGTGCGCGAGCAGGCCCCTACCGGGAACGCCGCCAGCGACAGGTCCTGCGGGCAGCCGGCATTGACGCAGGCAGCAGCCGCCGGCCCGGTCACCGAGATGCCGACGTTGCGGTGCGATATGCCGACCGCCGAATGCAACTGCTTGACGCCGGCGCAGTCCGCCAGCGGGTCGCCGCCGGCCTCGTCGATGACCAGCCATTCGTCCGGGCCGAGCCAGAGCGCGGTGCGGCCGTCCTTGACTGCGGACGTCTTCGGCGCCTTGGGCAACGTCACGCCTAGCGCCTTGGAAAGGGCTGCGACGGAAGCGGCCGGGGCGCGCAGCGAGATGCGCTCGGCCGGCGCAAGCACGGCAAGCTTGACACCCTTGGCGGAGAATTCGCGGCCAGCCTGTGCCGGGGCGCGCGCCGCGCTCGCTGCTGCGGCGGTCGTGGTTGAAGCATTAGCCATTGAGGCGCTCTCCCTTCTCGTCGAAGAACACGGTGCCGGTCACTTCCACCTCGATGGTGCCGTCGGGCATCGGCACGTAAAGCGTCTGGCCAATGCGGTCGCGTCCGTCCGTCACCAGCGCCAGCGCTATGCCACGGCCGCAGTTTTCCGACCAGTAGCTGGAGGTGACGTGGCCGATCATCTTCATGGGGATCGGCTGCTTCGGGTCGGCAACGATCTGCGCACCCTCTTCCAGCACCACCTTCGGGTCCTTCGCCTTCAGGCCGACAAGCTGCTTGCGGCCCTTGCCCACGAGGTCGGGCCGCGCCATGCCGCGAATGCCGACAAAGTCGGTCTTCTTCTTGCCCACCGCCCAGTCGAGGCCAGCGTCGTTCGGCGTCACCGTGCCGTCCGTGTCCTGGCCGACGATGATGTAGCCCTTCTCGGCGCGCAGCACGTGCATGGCCTCGGTTCCGTAGGCGCATGCACCGTGCTTCTGGCCCTCGGCCCACAGCGCCTCCCACACCGCCTGGCCGTAGTCGGCCGGGACGTTGACCTCGAAGCCACGCTCGCCGGTAAACGACATGCGGAACAGCCTGGCCGGCACGCCGCAGATCTTGCCCTCGCGCACCGACATATGCGGCATCGCCGCGTCCGACAGGTCGATGCCCTCGACCAGCGGCTCGATGATCTTGCGCGAGTTCGGGCCCTGCACGGCAATCACCGCCCACTGCTCGGAAACCGAGGTGAGCCAGACGTCGAGATGCGGGAACTCGGTCTGGAGATAGTCCTCCATGTGGTTCATCACGCGGGCAGCCCCGCCGGTCGTGGTCGTCACATGGAAGCGGTCAGCCGCCAGGCGGCCCACCACGCCGTCGTCATAGATAAAGCCGTCCTCGCGCAGCATGATGCCATAGCGGCAGCGGCCGACTTCCAGCTTCTCCCATGGATTGGTGTAGAGCAGTTCCATGAACTTGGCGGCATCCGGGCCGACCACCTCGATCTTGCCGAGGGTTGAGGCGTCGAACATGCCGGCCGACTTGCGCACGGTCACGCATTCCCGGTTGACGGCGGCATGCATGTCCTCGCCGGATTTCGGGAAATACCAGGCGCGCTTCCACTGGCCGACATCCTCGAACACCGCGCCCTGCGCCTCGGCCCAGCCATGCATCGGCGTCTTGCGGGTCGGGTCGAACAGCGCGCCGCGCCCGTGGTTGACGATTGCGCCGAAGGTCACCGGCGTATAGGGCGCGCGGAACGTGGTGAGGCCCACCTGAGGGATCGGCTTGTCCAGCGTCTCGGCCGCGATCGCCAGGCCGTGCATGTTGGAGGTCTTGCCCTGGTCGGTCGCCATGCCGTTGGTGGTGAAGCGCTTGACGTGCTCGATGGAGTGCATGCCCTCGCGCACAGCCAGGCGGATGTCCTTGGCGGTGACGTCGTTCTGGAAGTCGACGAAGGCCTTCACGGTCGTGTCCGGGCCGGCGCCGGGCCCTGCGCCCAGCATGCCGCGCGACCAGCTCTCGCTCCCCTCGACCTTAGGCTTGGTGCCCCTGCCGGCACCGCCGGCCTCCCGCGCCACCTTCGCGCCGGCCGCATAGGCCTCATCGACGCTGGCAGCCAGCCCGTCGGTGCCGTTGCAGGCGCCTACCGACACGCAGTTCTGGGCATAGCTGCCGGGCAGGAAGCGCTTGGTCTCCTCGTCAAAGGCGACCTTGCCGCGCGACTGCGAGAACAGATGCACGGAAGGCGTCCAGCCGGCCGACATCAGCAGCGCATCGACCGGAATGGTGCGCTCGCCGCCGCCGTTCTTCGGCTGGATCGTCATGGACGACACGCGCAGGCGGCCGCCGGTGCGGATGACGGCGCGGCCGTGGTTGATCTCGATGCCCAGCGCGCGCGCCTCCTCGACCAGTGGGCCGGAGGGGTTGTCGCGCAGGTCGACGATGGCGGCGATGTTCACGCCGGCCTTCTTCAGGTCGAGGGCCGCCGCATAGGCGCTGTCATTGGCGGTGTAGACGCCGACATTCCTGCCCACCGCAACGCCGTAGTGGTTGAGATAGGTGCGCGCGGCCGAAGCCAGCATCACACCCGGGCGGTCGTTGTCGGCAAACACCATGTGGCGCTCGATGGCGCCGGTGGCCAGCACCACGCGCTTGGCGCGCACCTGCCACAGCCGCTCGCGCGGCAGGTCGCGGTCGGGAGTTGCCAGATGGTCGGTCACGCGCTCGACGAGGCCGACGAAGTTCTGGGCATAGTAGCCGAAGGCCGTGGTGCGCGGCAGCAGGCGCACATTGTCCATGGCCGAAAGCTTCGCCACGGCAGCCTGCGCCCAGCTCCAGCCGTCGGTGCCGTCGATCGCAGCACCGGCTTCGAAGCGCAACGCGCCGCCGAATTCGGCCTGCTCGTCGGCCAGGATGACGCGAACGCCGGTCTCGGCAGCCGCGAGAGCCGCCGCGATGCCGGCCGCACCGCCGCCCAGCACCAGCACCTCGCAGTGCTCGAAGCGCGAGGAATAATGGTCGGAATCAGGCTGGTCGGGCGCAACGCCAAGGCCGGCCGCGGCGCGGATCTTGGGCTCATAAAAGCTCTTCCAGGCAGCCTTCGGCCACATGAAGGTCTTGTAGTAGAAGCCGGCCGAGAACAGCGGCGAGGCAAGGTCGTTGACGGCGCCTACGTCGAAGGACAGCGAGGGCCAGCGGTTCTGCGAGGTGGCGTTGAGCCCGTCATAAAGCTCCTGCACGGTGGCACGCACGTTCGGCGTCTTGCGTGTGGCGTCGCGCTCGATGCCGACCAGCGCGTTCGGTTCCTCAGCGCCAGCCGAGAGAATGCCGCGCGGGCGGTGATACTTGAACGAGCGGCCGACGAGATGGATGCCGTTGGCAAGCAGGGCCGAGGCCAGCGTGTCGCCGGCAACGCCAGAAAGGTGCTGGCCATCGAAGGTGAAACGCAAGGTCCTCGCCGGGGTCAGCCGGCCCTGGCCTGCAATACGGTGCGTGGCGGCCATCACGCGTCTCCCTTCTTTGCGGTGGCTTTCTTCGCCGCCGGCTTCCTGGCTTTGTCTTCCTGGGCGTCGTCCTGCACCGGCTCAAGCGCCGGCGCTTCGCCTGGCATGATCTTGGCAAGGTCCGGCTTGGGCTCGCCGGCCTTGTAGGTCATGACGAACTTGTCGGTCACGGTGTCGCGCACCGCGTTGAAGAAGCGCGCGCAGCCATGCACATGGCGCCAGCGCTCAAAGGTGATGCCCTTCGGATTGGAGCGGATGAAGAAGAACTTCTCGAAGTCCTCGTCGCTCAGCTCGGCAATGTTGGACGAGCGCGCGATATGCGCCTCGCCGGCGTTGCGGAACTCGAGTTCCGGACGCTCTTCCTCGCAATAGGGGCAGCGGATGAGAAGCATTTTTGTCCCCCTTGGTGTTCAGTGAGCCACGGCGGCAGCTGCCGCCTCATCGATCAGACGGCCGGTGCGGAAGCGCTCCAGCGTGAACGGCGCGTTGATCGGGTGCGGCTCGTCGCACGCGATGGTGTGCGCAAACACGTGGCCAGAGCCCGGCGTCGCCTTGAAGCCGCCAGTGCCCCAACCGCAGTTGACGTAGAGCCCCTGCACGGGGGTCTTGGCCAGGATCGGCGAACGGTCGGGCGTCACGTCGACGATGCCGCCCCACGAACGCAGCATCTTCATGCGCGTGAAGACGGGGAACATCTCGCAGATGGCGTCGAGCGTGTGGTTGAGGATATGGAGCCCACCCGTTTGAGAATAGGAAGTGTACTGGTCGGTGCCGGCGCCGATCACCAGTTCGCCCTTGTCGGACTGCGAGATATAGGCGTGCACCGTGTTCGACATCACCACGCAGGGGAACACCGGCTTGACCGGCTCCGACACCAGCGCCTGAAGCGGATAGCTTTCCAGCGGCATGCGCACGCCGGCCATGTCCATCAGCACGGATGTGTGGCCGGCCGCAACCACGCCGACCTTCTTGGCGCCGATGAAGCCGCGCGAGGTTTCGACGCCGGTCACCGCGCCGTTGGCCGCGCGCTTGATGCCGGTGACCTCGCAATTCTGGATGATGTGGACGCCGCGCGCCGAAGCGCCGCGCGCATAGCCCCAGGCCACCGCGTCGTGGCGGGCCGTGCCGCCGCGCCGCTGCAGGGTCGCGCCCATCACCGGATAGCGGGCATCCTTGGAGATGTTCAGCGGCGGGCAGAATTCCTTGGCTTGCTCGGGCGTCAGATATTCGTTGTCGACGCCGTTCAGCCGGTTGGCATGGACATGGCGCTTCAGCACCTGCACGTCATGCACATTGTGCGCCAGCATCATGACGCCGCGCGCCGAGTACATGACGTTATAGTTCAGGTCCTGGCTGAGCCCGTCCCACAGCTTCACGGCATGGTCGTAGATGCCGGCCGACTCGTCATAGAGATAGTTGGAACGGATGATGGTGGTGTTGCGGCCGGTATTGCCGCCGCCAAGCCAGCCCTTCTCCAGCACCGCCACATTGGTGATGCCGTGCTCCTTGGCCAGGTAATAGGCAGTGGCCAGGCCGTGGCCGCCGGCGCCGATGATGATGACGTCGTATTCGGCCTTCGGCTCGGGCGAGGACCACTGTTCCTCCCAGCCCTTGTGGCCGCGCATGGCTTCGCGCGCGATGGCAAATACCGAATATTTCCGCATGGACTTGATCTCGTGAATGCCGGAACGGGAGCGTTTCTGAATCAGAGGCGACGTGTAGCACTAGCGAAAAGGCAGTACCAGCTTTGCGCTGTTTGCGACGGCGAATGCCGCTTTGAGCCATGCGGCGGCCCAGCTTTGCCGGCAAACGCCGGCGGTGTTGGCGGAGAATTCCGGTTGACCTTGCCGCCCGCTCGGCCATAGTGGACAAACGAGTGATTTGTCCCACTTCGCATGCGCTTTTTTGGGCAGGCTTTTCGGGCCTTTTGCTCCACCCCTCTCGACATGCCCCCTTGATTCTGCTATCAGCCGCTCCAATTCGCGGTGGTGACCGCTGCGAAAGCAGTTGTAGCGTGCCCCGCTTTATTGAATCAAACGAAAGACAGGATCGCCCGTGCAGGTACTCGTCCGCGACAACAACGTTGATCAGGCGCTTCGCGCGCTCAAGAAAAAGATGCAGCGTGAAGGCATCTTCCGCGAAATGAAGATGCGCGGCCACTACGAGAAGCCTTCCGAAAAGCGCGCCCGTGAAAAGGCCGAAGCCGTCCGCCGCGCCCGCAAGCTGGCCCGCAAGCGCGCCCAG
>JAEWHN010000199.1 GCA_023387775.1 Pseudomonadota bacterium
GCCGTGTGTCGAACCTGTCGGTGCCGGCCACATAAAACGGTTCTGCCATGCATGCCCCAAACAGCCGCTTGGCCGCCCTCGCGCGGCTTTCCGCCAGGCCTATTCCGGTCGCCATGCGGGCAAAGCCGTGCGCCAGGTTCCTGAGAGGAACGGCATAGGTGGGGATTGAGCAGCCATCCGTGCCGCGGTTGTCGCCGTTGTGGGCCGCACCCGTCACGCTCCCCAGCGCCTCGCGCAGCATTTCCTGATAAGCGTGGCCCGCCTTCACATAGCCGCGATGCTCGATGCCTGCATGGCAGCATGCGCACAGGAAACCGGCGTGCTTGCCCGAGCAATTGTTATGCAGGCCATTCGGCACGCCGCCGCTGCGGGCGAGTTCCGTGGTGGCCCTCTGATAGGACGGCCAATGCGCGCCGCACTCCAGCGCGTGCTCGTCCAGCCCGGCCTTCGCCAGCATGGAGCGGGCGAGCTCGACATGCTCGACCTCGCCATTGTGCGAGGCGCAGGCCAGTGCCAGTTCCTTGTTGCCGAAGCCATAGGCGTCCGCCGCGCCGGTTTCCACCAGCGGCAGCGCCTGGATCGCCTTCACCGCCGAGCGCGGAAAGATCGCGCGCTGCGTGTCGCCGATTTCCAGCACCGGCTTGCAATCGGCATCGAACACCGCGACAGCGCCCCGATGCGAACTTTCAACGATGTCCCCGCGCAGGACCTCGACCAGAACCGGATTCGACATGAACTGATGACCTCGTTGCAAGCAGGAATGCAGACGAGTTGATAGCCGCCCGTCAGGCCGATGCAAGGGAAATCCAGTACTGGAACAACGGCCGTGCCCGGAACCCGCTGCTAGGGCTCGGCTGTGATACCTGCGGCCAGAAAACCGCCATCGACGGCAAGGGTATGGCCGTTGACGAAGCTTGCCTCCGGGGAAAGCAGAAAAGCGACCGCCGCCGCGATCTCCTCCGGCTCACCGTACCTGGCCTGCGGCACACGACCGAGCCAAAGCCGACGCGCAGATGCCGAATATCCATCTGTCTCCGAGATCGCCTCCGTCGGCCCCGGAGCGACGCAATTGACCCGCACGCCGCGGCTGCCGAGTTCCAGCGCCAGCACCTCCGACATCAGCTTCACGCCCGCCTTGGACGCACCGAATGCGAGATGGCCCCGATTGGCGCGCATCCCCGAAACCGAGCCAATGTTGACGATAGACAGCCCTTCTCCCATGCGCTCCAGCGCTGCCTTGGCGGCGATGAATGTCCCGACCAGATTGACGTCTAGCAGTTCGCGCAGCAATTCGGCGCTGGTGTCCTCGGCCGCGACCTCCCGCGAAATCCCCGCCGCGTTGACCAGGCCGCCGATCAGCCCGAGCCGATCCACCACCTCGTCCAGGGCCGCGTCGACCTCGTCCTCGTCGGTCACATCGGCCTGCAGGAATATGGCGTTGTCATCGGCGAACTCGTCCTCCGCCACCATCAGCGCCTGTTCGTCCACATCGATGATCGCCACCGGCCAGCCGTCGTCCAGAAGCCGGCGTGCAATCGCCATGCCGATACCCGATGCGCCTCCGGTAACGACGGCCGATTGCTTCATCTGATGCGATCCAGGATGGACACGTAGTTGGCGACGGCAGCGCCGCCCATGTTGAAGATGCCGCCCAGCTTGGCGCCCGGCACCTGGATGCCGCCGGCCTCGCCTGTCAGCTGCATGGACGTCAGCACATGCATGGAAACGCCGGTGGCCCCGATCGGATGGCCCTTGGCCTTCAGCCCGCCGGAAGGATTGACCGGCAGCTTGCCGTCCTTGGCGGTGTAGCCTTCCAGCGCAAGCCTTGCACCCTCACCGGGCTTGGCCAGCCCCATCGCCTCATATTCGATGAGTTCGGCGATGGTGAAGCAGTCATGCGTCTCGACGAAGGACAGGTCATCCAGCGTCACCCCCGCTTTCTTCAGCGCGCGCGCCCAGGCCTGCTCGCAGCCCTCAAAGGCGAGGATGTCGCGCTTGGACATCGGCAGGAAGTCCTGCACATGCTCGTTGGCGCGGAAGGCCACCGCACGGCGCATCGACAGAGCATCGGTGCTGTCCATCAGCACCAGGGCTGCCGCGCCGTCCGAAACCAGCGAGCAGTCGGTCCGCTTGAGCGGGCCGGCGACAAACGGGTTCTTTTCGCTCTCGGTGCGGCAGAATTCGAAGCCGAGATCCTTGCGCATCTGCGCGTATGGGTTGTCGACGCCGTTCTTGTGGTTCTTGGCCGCGATCATCGCCAACGCGTCCGACTGGTCGCCGTAGCGCTGGAAATAGGCCTGCGCGATCTTGCCGAAGACGCCGGCAAAGCCGGCCGGCGTGTCGCCGTCTTCAGGGAGATAGGAAGCCTTCAAAAGATTGGTGCCAATTTCCGCTGCAGGCGTCGTCGTCATCTGTTCGGCGCCCACCACCAGCACCACTCGCGCGGCTTTGGCGTCGATGCCGCGGATGCCAGCCCTCACAGCCGCCGAACCGGTCGCGCAGGCGTTCTCCACGCGCGTCGCCGGCTTGAAGCGCAGCCGGTCATCCGTCTGCAACACAAGGCTTGCGGTAAAATCCTGGGCGGAGAAGCCGGCGTTGAAATGGCCAAGCACGATCTCATCCACATCGTCGGGTCCGAGGCCGGCGTGTTCCAGCGCCTCCGCTGCCACTTTCGTGATCAGGCTTTCCAGCGTTTCGCCTTCCAGCTTGCCGAAGCGCGAATGCGCCCATCCGACGATGCAGGCAGTCATGAGACTCTCCAAATTGGCTTGTCACTTCTAGCACACTATGCGCGCAGACGTAACTGTTCAACCATGAACATATAGGCCAAGACTTCTGCCGGGCCGATGCGCCGTGTTCGGCGTCGGTTTGAGCCTGTCGCAAGCGCCAAACCCGATGGCGGAATTTTTGTTGATTGACGCGTCAATAAAAAATAACCTTGTGTCCGGAGGAATTGAAGTGCCCAAGGTCGGAATGGAACCTTTGCGCCGCAAGGCGCTGATCGACGCGACGATCTCAGCGATCGGCGACCGCGGCTCTCTCGACGTCACCATGTCGGAGATCGCCGGGCGCGCTGGCGTCTCGTCGGCGCTCGCGCATCACTATTTCGGCGCCAAGGACGAGCTTCTGCAGGCGACCATGCGGCATCTCTTGTCCGAACTCGGCGCGGATTCGCGCGTCTCGCTTCGCGAAGCAACGAACCCGCGTGAACGCGTGCTCGCCGTCATCGCGGCCAACTTCTCCGACAAGCAGTTCCAGGCAGGCACCATCGCTGCCTGGCTCGCCTTCTATGTCGAGGCGCAGAAGTCGCCCGCCATGCGGCGCCTGCTGCGGGTCTATGCGCGCCGGCTGCATTCGAACCTGATGAGCGGGCTTTGCGCGCTGATGCCCCGCGGCGAGGCCGACCGCGTCGCTGAAGGCATCGCCGCCCTGATCGACGGCTTCTACATCCGCCGCGCCCTCAAGGACGGCACGCCCAACGCCGCGAGCGCGATTGCGGTGATCGAAGATTATCTCGAGACGAAGCTTCACCAGCAGAAAGCGGAGAAATGAGCAGGCGCCCGAATATCTTGATCATCATGGTCGACCAGTTGAACGGGACGCTGTTCCCGGGCGGCCCGGCCGACTTCCTGCATGCGCCCAACCTCAAGGCTCTCGCCGCCCGCTCGGCCCGCTTCCGCAATAACTACACCGCCTCGCCGCTCTGCGCGCCTGGCCGCGCTTCCTTCATGAGCGGGCAGTTGCCGTCCCGCACCGAGGTCTATGACAACGCCGCCGAGTTCGTATCGTCGATCCCGACCTTCGCGCACCACCTGCGCGCCGCCGGCTATCACACCGCGCTTTCGGGCAAGATGCACTTCGTCGGCCCCGACCAGTTGCACGGCTTCGAGGAGCGCCTAACCACCGACATCTACCCGGCCGACTTCGGCTGGACGCCGGACTACCGCAAGCCCGGCGAGCGCATCGACTGGTGGTATCACAACCTTGGCTCGGTCACCGGCGCGGGCGTGGCCGAGATCAGCAACCAGATGGAATATGACGACGAGGTCGCCTTCCTCGCGGCTCAGAAGCTCTACGAGCACGCGCGCGTCTCCACCGATGCGGACCGCCGCCCCTGGTGCCTGACCGTTTCCTTCACCCATCCGCACGACCCCTATGTCGCGCGCCGCAAATATTGGGACCTTTACGAGGACTGCCCTGCGCTGGAGCCTGAAGTCGGCTTCATCCCCAAGGAGAACCAGGACCCGCATTCGCAGCGGCTCTATCTCGCCAGCGACTACGCCAGCTTCGACATCACGCCCGAGCAGGTGCGTCGTTCGCGCCGCGGCTACTTCGCCAACATCTCCTATCTCGACGACAAGGTCGGCGAGCTGATCTCGGTGCTCGAGCGCACCCGCATGCTCGACGACACGGTCATCCTGTTCTGCTCCGATCACGGCGACATGCTTGGCGAGCGCGGCCTGTGGTTCAAGATGAACTTCTTCGAAGGCTCGGCGCGCGTGCCGCTGATGGTCGCCGGCAAGGGCATCGCCCCTGGCCTGATCGAGGCGCCGACCTCCAACCTCGACATCTGCCCGACCCTCTGCGACCTCGCCGGCATCGACATCGCCGACATCATGCCCTGGACAGACGGGCAGTCGCTGAATCCCCTGATGGAGGGCCAGCCGCGCACCGCGCCGGTGCTCATGGAATATGCCGCCGAGGGTTCATATGCGCCGCTCGTGGCGATCCGCGAGGGCAGATACAAGTTCGTCCACTGCGAGATCGACCCGCCGCAACTCTTTGATCTGGAATCGGATCCGCTGGAGCGCGTCAACCTCGCCGCTGATGCGGCCAATGCCGCGCTGGTCGACGAGTTCATGCAGAAGGTCCGCGCGCGCTGGGACCTGGCCGCCTTCGACGCGGCCGTGCGCCAGAGCCAGGCTCGTCGCTGGGTTATTTATCCGGCGCTGCGCAACGGCTCCTACTACCCCTGGGATTTCCAGCCGCTCAGGCAGGCTTCCGAGCGCTACATGCGCAACCACATGGACCTGAACGTTCTGGAGGAACAGAAACGCTTTCCGCGAGGTGAATGATGACTACGCCAATCGTCCCCACCCTCGACCACCTGAAGCGCGCCTATGCGGTCACCTCGCAGGTCACCCAACTGACGCCGCTTCTGGAATCGCGCCCGCTTGCAGCCATGACAGGTGCTGCCCGCGTCTTCATAAAACCCGAGTCGCTGCAATGGGCCGGCTCCTTCAAGGTGCGTGGTGCCTACTGGCGGCTGAAGCAGCTTTCGCCGGAAGAGGCGAAGCGCGGCGTGGTCGCTTATTCCTCAGGCAATTTCGCGCAAGGGCTTGCCGCTGCCGGCCAGGCGCTCGGCGTGCCCGTCACCATTGTGATGCCGATCGACGCGCCGGCCGCCAAGCGTGACGCGACGGCCGGCTATGGCGCGCGCGTTGTGGTAACCGATCATGGCACGCGTGCCCGCGAGGAGGTGGCGTCCGAGCGTGCCCGCGAAATCGCCAAGGAAGAAGGGCTGGCTCTGCTGCATCCGTTCGATGATCCCGAGATCGTCGCTGGTCAGGCCGGCACCGGCCTTGAGGCTATCGACCAGCTGGCCGCCAAGGGCGCCAGGGCCGACATCGTGCTCTGCGCGGTGGGGGGCGGCGGGCTGATCGGCGGCGTGGCGCTCGCCTTCCACTACCTTTCGCCAGAGACGCAGGTGATTGCCGTCGAGCCCGAAGGTTTCGACGGCATGGGCGCTTCGCTCGCCAAGGGCGCGATCGAAACGGTACCGCTCGGCCCGCCCTCCATCTGCGACGGGCTGATGGCGCGCAAGCCCGGCGAGGCGCCCTTCGCTGCCGTCAGTGCCGCTGGCGTGCACGGGCTGGCCGTCAGCGACGCGTCGGTGCGCCGTGCCATGAAGGTCGCCTTCGAGCGACTGAAACTCGTGCTCGAACCCTCGGGCGCATCCACTCTCGCCGCCCTCTTCGAAGGCGGCCTCGATCTCGCCGGCAAGACCGTTCTGGTCATCGCCACCGGCGGAAACGTTTCTCTGAATGATTACATGAGGCATGTCGCGGATGCTTGAAGCAGATTTCGTCATCGTTGGTTCAGGCTCGGCCGGTGCGGCCATGGCCTACCGCCTGTCGGAAGACGGCAAGCATTCGGTCATCGTGATCGAATATGGCGGCACGGATGTCGGCCCCCTTATCCAGATGCCGTCGGCGCTTTCCATTCCGCTCAACATGCCGCTCTACGACTGGGGCTTTTCCACCGAGCCCGAGCCGCATCTGGGCGGGCGCGTTCTGGCCACCCCGCGGGGCAAGGTGCTGGGCGGCTCCTCCTCGATCAACGGCATGGTCTATGTGCGCGGCCACGCGCGCGATTTCGACCACTGGTCCGAGCAGGGCGCCACGGGCTGGTCCTATGCCGACGTCCTTCCCTACTTCAAGCGCATGGAAGACAGCCAGGGCGGCGAGGACGGCTGGCGCGGCAGAAGCGGCCCGCTGCATGTTCAGCGCGGCAAGCGCAAGAACCCGCTCTATGCCGCCTTCATCGAGGCCGGCCAGCAGGCGGGCTTCGAGCTGACCGACGACTATAATGGCTCCAAGCAGGAAGGCTTTGGCCCGATGGAGCAGACCATTCGCGGCGGCCGCCGCTGGTCGACCGCCAATGCCTATCTCCGGCCCGCCCTGAAGCGGCCGAACGTCCGCGTTGTCAAAGGCTTCGCCCGAAAGGTGATCATCGAGAATAAACGTGCCGTCGGCGTCGAGATCGAAGCTCGCAAGAAGATCCAGGTGGTCAAGGCACGGCGTGAGGTGATCCTGGCTGCATCCTCTATCAATTCGCCAAAAATCCTGATGCTGTCGGGCATCGGCCCCGCGCAGCACCTTAAGGATCACGGCATCGCCGTCGTCGCCGACCGCCCCGGCGTCGGCGCCAATCTTCAGGACCACCTCGAACTCTACATCCAGCAGGAATCGACCAAGCCGATCACGCTGAACTCCGTCCTCAACCCCTTCTCCAAGGCGCTGATCGGCGCGCAATGGATGCTCTTCAAGAGCGGCCTCGGCGCCACCAACCATTTCGAGGCGGCCGCCTTCCTGCGCTCGGCCGCTGGCGTCGACTATCCCGACATCCAGTACCACTTCATCCCGGCCGCCGTGCGCTATGACGGCAAGTCGGCGTCGAAATCCCACGGCTTCCAGGCCCATGTCGGGCCGATGCGCTCCAAGTCGCGCGGAGCGGTGACGCTGCGCTCTCCCGACCCGGCGGACAGGCCGAGAATCCTGTTCAACTACATGTCGCATCCCGACGATTGGGCCGATTTCCGCCACTGCATCCGGCTGACGCGCGAGATCTTCGGCCAGCAGGCCTTCGACCCCTTCCGCGGCCGGGAGCTGTCGCCCGGCGCGCACGTGCAGTCCGACGAGGCGCTCGACGATTTCATCCGCGAGCATGCCGAGAGCGCCTACCACC
>JAEWHN010000133.1 GCA_023387775.1 Pseudomonadota bacterium
CGCATATTCTGGGCGCCGATCGAGGCGGTCGTTCCGCGCGTCCTCGTCATCGAGGTGGTTCCGGTTGCCTTCCTCCTTCTGCTCGCGCTGATGATGACGATACAGGGCGGGCCTGTCATGCGTTACCTCGAGGCCACGGCCCGCTCGCTGCATGCTCCGCAGCAATATATCGGCGAGGTTCTGCGGGCGCCCCAAGCCGGGCCGGGAGCGTCGGAATGATGCGGCAGCTGCTCCCATACCCGCTTCTGGCCTTGTCGCTATTGGCAATGTGGCTTTTGCTGAACGGCTTTTCCGTCGGCCAGCTTCTGCTCGGCAGCGTCATTGCCGTTGCGGCGTCCGGTGCCATGGCAGCCCTGGAACCGAAAAAGCCGAGGCTGCGCCGATGGAGCGCAATCCCCGGCCTGGTCTGGGTGGTGTTCATCGACATTCTGCGCTCCAACATCGCGGTTGCGACCCTTATCCTGCGCGGCACCGGCGGACGCGAGATATCAGGCTTCGTGACGATACCGCTGGTGCTTCGCGATCCCACCGGGCTGGCCGTGCTTGCCTGCATTGTCACAAGCACGCCGGGTACCGCATGGGTCGAATACGATTCCACCCGCAATACGCTCCTTCTGCATATCCTGGATCTCGGCGACGAGGACTGGGTGGGGCTGATCAAGAACCGCTATGAGCGGCCATTGCTGGAGATCTTCGAATGAGCGCCATCATTCTCGTCTGGTCGCTGCTGGTCGCACAGATCCTGCTTGGCGTTGCCATGGCAATCGCCGCCTCGCGCATTGTCCGTGGTCCTCGGGCGCAGGACAGGATCCTCGCTTTCGACGCCTTCTACATC
Source organism: Pseudomonadota bacterium (assembly GCA_023387775.1). Classification (GTDB taxonomy): domain Bacteria; phylum Pseudomonadota; class Alphaproteobacteria; order Rhizobiales; family Rhizobiaceae; genus Pseudaminobacter. The sequence continues at coordinate 836 of JAEWHN010000133.1, forward strand.
GCCGGAATGCTTCTGCTGGTCGTGCTGGGCATGCGCACCGGAAGCACGCTTTATTTCGAGGCGGCCCTTATCATCGCGCTTCTGGGTTTTGTCTCCACGGTGGCTCTGGCAAAATTCCTCATGCGGGGCGAGGTCATCGAATGACCGAAATTGCAGACCTTCCGGCCTGGGCCGCTCTTCTCGTCGCATTCCTTGTGCTTGCCGGTTCCGCGTTGACGCTGCTCGGCATAGTGGGACTGGTGCGGTTGCGCAGTTTCTACCAGCGTGTTCACGCCCCGACGCTCGGCACCACCTGGGGCGCAGGCAGCATATTGATCGCCTCGATGGTCTTCTTCTCCATCCTGGAAAGCCGTCTGGTACTGCACGAGGTGCTCATAGCCGTCTTCGTCACCGCGACGACGCCGGTGACGCTGATGATGCTGGCAAGGGCGGCGCTCTATCGCGACCGCACCGAAGACGCCGGCTTGACGACCGCGCCGGGCGAGAGCTGTTCCGGGCGCAACAAAACCGCCAACCAGACTGACCTGCCGCCCGCCGCTTGAACCCGGTCACGGGGGCGGCCATGATCGGCAAGATTGCCAGACAGGTGCGGAGCGTGGTCAAATGACCTCGTAGGGCGCCAGTCCGTGCAGGCATTGCTGTCGGCCACTGCTCGGCGGGATGCGGCCAAAGTCTCTGCGCTGGAGACGACCATGCGAGCAATGGTGCTGGAAGCAATCGGCAAGCCTCTGGTTCTGGAAGAATGGCCAGATCCTCATCCGGGAGCAGGCGAGATCAGGCTGGCGGTCGAGGCCTGCGCCGTCTGCCGCACCGACCTCCACGTCATCGACGGGGAACTGCCCGATCCGAAGCTGCCGCTCGTTCCCGGCCATGAAATCGTCGGCATCGTCGATGCGGTTGGAGATGGGGTCGATCCCGGCCGCATCGGTCGCCGGGTCGGCGTGCCCTGGTTGGGGCACAGCTGCGGGGCCTGCCCCTATTGCCTCGCCGGTTCTGAAAACCTCTGCGATCGGCCGCTGTTCACCGGCTATACCCGCGATGGCGGCTTTGCCACGCAAGCCGTGGCAGACGCCGCATATTCCTTCGATCTCGACATGGAGGCCGATCCGGTTTCGCTGGCGCCGCTGCTTTGCGCGGGCCTGATCGGCTGGCGGTCTCTAAAGAAGGCCGGGGAGGGGCGGCGCATCGGGCTCTTCGGCTTTGGCGCGGCGGCGCATATCATTGCCCAGATCTGCGTCTGGCAAGGCCGCGAGGTATATGCCTTCACCCGGCCAGGCGACGTCGAGGCTCAGAAGTTTGCGTTGAGCCTGGGCGCCATCTGGGCGGGGGGCTCTGATACGCGGCCGGACACCCCGTTGGATGCGGCAATCATTTTTGCACCGGTGGGCGATCTGGTGCCGGCCGCTCTCCGGGCCGTCAGGAAAGGCGGCCGCGTGGTCTGCGGCGGCATCCACATGAGCGACATTCCTTCAATGCCCTATGCGCTCTTGTGGCAGGAGCGGGAGCTTGTTTCCGTGGCGAACCTGACGCGGGAGGATGCCCACACCTTCTTCCCGGTTGCGAAGCAGGCTGGCGTGCACACCCGGACCATCCCCTATGCGCTGGAGCAGGCAAACACTGCACTTGCCGATCTTCGCGCCGGCCGCTTCAGCGGCGCGGCGGTGCTGGTGCCATGAAGGGGCGGTGAGTCAGCTCGATGCTTCGGCCATCCGGACCTCGAATTCCAGCGCCTCGATATCACGGCCGATGGAGGCAATGGCGACCGTCTTGCCCGCTTTCCGGTATTCGACGACGCAATCCCGATGCTCGATGCTGCCGCCGATCTCGATCGAATCCCAGGACCGGGCATAGCCGACATAGCGGATCGTCACGTCGTAATGCGCGCTCCAGAAAAATGGCGGAGCCGAGAAGGGGAGGTTCCGGCCGAGCATGTTCTCCGCCGCGGCCTGGCCGTGCCGCTCGGCCAGGACCCAGTGCTCGACACGGCGCCTTTCGCCGTCGGACTGCCATTCGGCAATGTCTCCGGCCGCATAAATCCCCGGGACGCCCGTCTGCAGGAACTCGTCCACCAGCACACCATTGTTGACGGCAATACCGGCCTTCGCGGCCAGGGCGATGCGCGGCTTCACGCCGACGCCCATCACCACGAAATCGGCCTCGATCACGCTTCCGTCGCTCAGCTTCAGCGATCGGTCGTCGATGCTTGCGGCGGTGGCTCCGAGGTGGAAGTGTACTCCATGCTCTTCGTGCAGCGATTTGATGAAGGCGCCGAGCTGCGGACCGAGCACCTTTTCCAGGGGGGCGGCTTCCGGAGCGGCCACGTGAACCTCCAGCCCGCGCTCCCGCAGGGCTGCGGCCACCTCCAGCCCGATGAAGCTCGCGCCGACTATGGCCACCTTCCCGGCATTCTGCGCGGCTGCAATGATCGCGCGGCTGTCGGCGAGCGAGCGCAACACGAAGACATTTGCGCGGTCTGCACCAGGTATCGGCAACCGCACCGGCTCGGCTCCGGTCGCAAGGAGAAGCCGGTCGAAGGGAAAGCTGCGCCCGTCGGCCGCAACCACGGTTCGCGCCTCCGGGTCGATGCGCTCCACGCTCGTGCCGAGCTGAAGGTCGATCTGCTTCCTTGCGTAGTATTTCGGCGAGCGCAGAGGGATCCATCCCTCCTCGGCCGTTCCGACGAGATAGTCTTTCGACAGGTTGGGGCGATCGTAGGGCGCGTCGGCGTCTGCGCTGAGCATTGTCAGTTGGCCCGCATAGCCCCCACGACGCAACATTTCCGCCGCTGCGAAACCGGCTGCGCCGCCGCCGACTATGACGATGCGCTGCGGGTCTCCGGCCGTATCCCGGGCGGAAGGTTCCGGTGAGATCTTGTCGCCCACGACTATCAGGTCGCCGCGACGCTCCACCTGCCAGCACCCGACAGGGTCGAAAGCCGGCGCTGCCAGCGCTTCGCCCGTGCGCAGGCTGAAGCACGCATGGTGCCATGGGCAGCGAACCGTGTCGCCCACAAGGATACCGTCGCCCAGCGATGCCCCGTAGTGGGTGCATGTCGCGCTCACGGCCAGCACTTCGTCGCCAACGCGCGCAAGCACCACCGGCTCGCCGTCGACATGCCCCTGGATCAGCGACTTTTCTTCAAACGCCGAGATCGGCACGCCGGCACCGAGATCGGGACCCGCGTCGCGATTGTCCTGCGAAGCCATGTTGCCTCTCCCTTCAAGCGGGGCCGCGCCTGGAGCGACGCGGACATGGCTGTTTGACGCCGCAAACCGTAATTGGTTCCCGGCGGGAGCTACAATGGTCGCATTTTTCAATCGCAGGAAATCGGCAGCGGCGGCGAGCGACGAGAGATGCTGCAGGCAAGCGGCACTCGCCGAGGCAGAATTTTCTACAAGAAGCTCACGGCGCGGGCCACATCCGCCCCGCACCGGTTGCAAGTCACGAAGGCCTCGGACCTACTCGCCGTAGGGCACCCAGATGTTCTTCACCTGCGTTGCCCGGCGCAGGAATTCCCGCCCCTGGCCGTCGCCTGAGGTCCAGTCACGCGCACCGCCGCTCCACACCGGCTTGAGGTTGCCGGCGGACGCCGCCTCGATCGTGGCTGCGTCGGTCGTCGAGCCGAAATCCCAAAGCGCTGCAACCTCGTCATGCTCGGCCAGCGTCCTGGCCAGGCTTGCCGTCTCACCGGTGACGATGCTGACCACGCCGGCCGGCACGTCGCTGGTGTCGAGCAACTGGTAGAAATCGGTCGCCGCCAGCGGATGGCGGGCCGACGGCACGGCAATGACGCGGTTGCCTGCGGCCAGCGCCGGCATCACCAGCGAGACGAGGCCGAGCAGAGGCGCCTTGTCGGGGCAGATTATGCCCATGATGCCGAACGGCTCGTTCATCGCCAGCGTCACATGGCGCGACTTGGTCGCGTGGACCGCGCCGTCATGCTTGTCGGCAAAGCCGGCATAGAAGAAGGTCCGGCGGATCGACGCCGCCACTTCCTCCGCCGCGTCCTTGGCCGAGGCGCCGGTCATGGCCCGCAGTCGCTCCTCGAACTCGGCCGCGCGGGCCGACAGGTTTTCCGCGACATAGTAGAGAATCTGGGCTCGATTGTGCGCCGTCGCCGCGCCCCAGCTTCCCGCCTTCGCCGCCGCTTCGACGGCGTTGCGGATGTCCTTGCGGTTGCCGAGGCCGGCATGGCCCACCGTCTTGCCGGCGGGATTCACCACCGCATAGCTATACCCGGAATCCGGCCGCGCCTGCTTGCCGCCGATATAGAGCTTGGCCGTGCGGTCGATCGCCTCGGCCGATACGGGTGGCAAAGACGTCACCGCGGCGGGCGCCGCGTTCAGCAGCGGCTTCGCCGCCTCGCCGCCCTTGGCCGGTTTGCCACTGGCGGGCACGAGATACTCGTAGAGCCCCTCCCGGCCGCCTTCGCGCCCAAAACCGCTTTCGCGGTAGCCGCCGAAGCCGGCGGCGGCATCGAACAGGTTGGTGGCGTTGATCCACACCACGCCGGCCTTCACGCGCGCGGCGAGATCGAGGCTGCGGTTGATGTTCTCCGACCAGATCGAGGCGGCAAGGCCGTAGCGCGTGTTGTTGGCCAGCGCCACCGCCTCGTCCGGCGTGCGGAAGGTCATCGCCACCAGCACCGGCCCGAAGATTTCGACCATCGCCACCGTGGATGCCGGCTCCACGCCGGTCATCAGCGTCGGCGGGAAGAAGCAGCCCTTCGCCGGCATAGGGATCGACGGCTGGAACACCTCCGCGCCCTCCTGCTTGCCCTTGGCGACCAGCGCGCCGATATCGATGGATTTGTCGAGCGGATCGCCGA
>JAEWHN010000280.1 GCA_023387775.1 Pseudomonadota bacterium
AACCCACCCTGTCGAGCGACCACATGCCGCCCAGAACGCCGTTGGAGAACGGGCAGGTGTGGACAACGGACTCCCGCTCGATCAACGTCACCGCCAGCGTCGGCGCCGCACGCTTCAATGCTCGCGCCAGCGAGCCGCCGCCAAAACCGCCACCAAGAATAACGACGCGTGGAGCGGCCCGGCCATGCAGCAGCGCCGGCGCGAGTGGCACGGCCAACAGCCCGCCGACGAAGGTTCGCCGGGCGATCGTCAAGGTCTCATCCTCGCGAAATGACCGGCAAGCTCCTTCAACTCGTCGTCGTCATAGGCACGCAGGATTCTCGACATGATCGTGACCCCTTCACGCGGCTCTTTCAACGCCCGCATCAGCTCCAGCAATTCGGTCTCCTCGCGGGCTGCAAGCGGGGGAATGGTTTCGCCGCCACCCCCGTCCAGGCCATGGCACGAGCCACAGGCCATGGCCAACTGCGCACCCGCATCCTGCGCCCGGACGTCGGTTGTCTGGCCAATGAAGCTGATTGCAAGCACCGTTAGAATCTCGAAAAACATCGATTTGGTCGGCACGCAGGATACTCCTCCGGTCGACCAGAACAGGCTGCCGGCATAAGCAGGGTGGTGTCCAGCTCCACATAAGTGGACCACTGTGTCCGTTTCTACTTGCCAGCTTATGACGGAAAGATCAATATGCGAGCAGATCGCGGAGGGAGGCTCGAGCGATCGGCGACGCATATCCTGAGAGGTAGCTATGGCATTCACCCTGAGTATCAACGGCACGGATATGGAGGTGGAGGCGGCGCCAGAGACGCCACTGCTCTGGGCTCTTCGTGATCATCTCGGGCTGACCGGCACCAAGTTCGGCTGCGGCATAGCCCAGTGCGGGGCCTGCACCGTCCACATCGACGGAGTGGCGATGCGCTCATGCCAGTTTCCGGTCGAAGCGGCCGTCGGCAGCAAGATCACGACGATCGAGGGGCTCGACCAGGACGGGCAGCATGTGCTGCAGAGGGTCTGGGCCGAGATGAATGTGCCGCAATGCGGCTACTGCCAGTCCGGCATGCTGATGGCTGTCGCGTCGCTTTTGAAGGACATTCCCGAACCGACCGACGCCGACATCGACCTCTATGTCGATAACATCTGCCGTTGTGGGACCTATCCCCGCGTTCGCGCCGCCATTCACAAGGCGGCCGAGTTGATGAAAGCATGAAGAGGGGCAAGATGACCGAACATTTGAAACTTTCTCGCCGTGGTTTCATCACCGCGATGCTGGGCGCCGGCGGGGCGCTGGTCATGGGGATGAGCCGGCCGGTGATGGCTGCCACCGTCCACGCCGAGCCTTGGGACAGCTTTGGCGAGGCCACGAGCTTCACGCCCTGGCTGCGCATTGACGGCGACGGCAAGGTCATCGTCTACGTCGCGCACCCCGACATCGGCAATGGCCCCCTGACACAGGCATGCGCCTATATCCGGGAGGAACTGGCCTGCCGCTGGGAAGATATCCGCGCTGAATATGCCGCGCCCGAACGAAACGAGGCGCTGGGTGGTGTCTATTCTGCCGTCGGCGGCGCGCTGGCTTATTTTTCGGGCCGCTCGACCTCCGAGCCGCGTCGTACCGCCTACATGACCGCTGCCGCAGGAGCGCGCGAACGCCTGAAGAGTGCGGCCGGCGAAGCATGGGGCGTGGCCGCCGCCGAGATCACCGTCAGCGAGGGTATGCTGTCGCACCCGTCGGGCCGGTCGGCTCCATTCACCGAGTTTCTGTCGGCGGCCGCCGCTGTCACGCTCGCGGAGGAACCGAAGCCGAAGACCCGCGAGGAATGGACCTTTCTTACCAAGGTCGATCCGGCAAAGATCCAGATTCCCGAGATCGTCACCGGCAAGGCCATCTACGGCATGGATATCCGCGTGCCCGGAATGGTCTATGCCGCGCTGCGCCAGTCTCCGGTGATGGGCGGCACGCTGGTCAGCTACGATTTCGAAGCGATCCGGCACATGCCTGGCGTCCGCGCCGTGGTCGAGGTCAAGCCGACAGAGCCGGGCGAACCGGACAAGATGAAGGCAGTCTTTCCGCTGGGACCGTCTGCCGTCCCCGCCGCAGTGGCGGTCATCGCCGACCATTATTGGCAGGCCCGCACCGCGCTCGACGCCCTGCCGGTCGTCTGGGACGATGGTCCCGGGGCCAAATGGGTCAACACCGAGATGGTGAACAATGCGGCGATGGCAGCCGTGCGCAAGACGGGCGACAACGTCGAACGGTCGGTCGGGGACGTCGAGGCCGAGTTCAAGAAGGGCGGCAAGATCCTCGAGGCGGAATTCCTGACGCCCTATTGCGACCAGGTGCAGATGGAGCCGCTCAACTGCACCGTGAAGGTGGACAAGGACAGCGTCGAAGTCTGGACCCCGTCGCAGCACACGCAGCAGGTGTTCGTCGTCACCGTGCAGGAAACCGGGGTCGCGCCGGAGAAGGTCAAGGTTCACCAGACATTCGTCGGCGGTGGGTTCGGACGGCGGGTCTTTGGCGATGATTCACGTCTCGCCGTTGCGGTGGCCAAGGGTTATCCCGGCGTGCCGGTTCACGTCATCTGGAGCCGCGAGGAATCGGTACGCCAGGGACGTTATCGCCCGCTGATGGGTGCCTATCTCAAGGCGCGCCTCGGGGAAGACGGCTTGCCTTCGGCGCTTCTTGCGCGCGTGTCCGGCGGCCCGGGGCTGTTCACGATGGGGCTTGCCGACACGGCTCTGCCGCTGGTCCTGCCAAACGTGCAGATCGAGAGTTCGGTGGTGCGCGACCTCCACATCAAGACGGGACCGTTGCGCGGGCCGGGCTACAACTCGAACGTCTTCTTCCTGGAAAGCTTCCTGGACGACATGGCGCGTGCTGCCGGAGAGGACCCGCTCGACTATCGCATCCGCATCTATGAGAAGTGGGAAGACAAGGGCTGGGTCAAGATCCTCAAAGTGCTGAAGGAGAAGTCCGGCTGGGGCAGCCCGCTGCCCAAGGGTCAGGCCCGCGGCGTCGCGATCGGTAACTGGGGCATGGGCGGACGTCCGCACCACGGCACGACGCTGGGATCGGTCGTCCACGCCGAGGTCTCCAACTCCGGAAAGCTCAAGGTGCATCGCATCGACGTGGCCTTCGACACCGGCCGGGTGATGAACAAGGATGCCGTGCAGGTTCAGCTGGAAGGCGGCACGATCTTCGGTCTCAATCTTGCGCTCAACGAGAAGCTCAACATCGAGCATGGGCGGATCGTCGAAGGCAACTACGACGAGTATCCGGTGATCCGCATGGGCGACACCCCGGAAATCCACATCCATTTCGAAGCGCTCACCGACCACGAGCGTTACGATGAGATTGGCGAGCCACCGGTCGGTCCCGTCGGCCCGGCGCTCGCCAGTGCGATCTTCGAGATCACCGGCAAGCGCCTGCGGACACAGCCCTTCCGGGAGCATGATCTGAGCTGGGGAGGTGGCGTCTGAGACGCCGCTTTCGCGAGGGACACCATAGATCATGAAAAGACGCGGAAAAGTCCTCGGGCAGTTGTTGCTGCTCGCCCTTGTCATTGCCGGCATCGCATACTGGTATGGGACCCGGCTGCCCTCCAGCGCCTTCGACGGAAAGGTCGCCGGAGACCCCAAGCCCGTGGAAGTTGGCGAATACGCAGCCCGTGTTTCGGACTGCGTCGCATGCCATACGACCGAACATGGCAAACCTTTCGCCGGCGGCCTCGAGATGGGGACGCCGCTGGGCTCGATCTATGCCACCAACATTACCCCCGACCGCCAACACGGCATCGGCAACTATTCGCTTGCCGATTTCGACCGGGCCGTGCGGCGCGGGGTGGCGCCGGACGGCCGGCGCCTTTATCCGGCCATGCCCTATCCGTCCTACGCCAAGCTGTCCGATGAGGACATCGCGGCGATGTACGACTACTTCATGAACCATGTGGAGCCGGTTGCCGAACCCAATCCGTCCTCCAACATTCCCTGGCCACTTTCCGTCCGTTGGCCGGTCGAATACTGGAACCTGCTCTTCTATCGCGAAGGTACGTACCAGCCCGACCCGACCAGGGACGAGAAGTGGAACCGCGGCGCATATCTCGTGCAGGCCGGCGGGCATTGCGGCTCCTGCCATACGCCACGCGGCACGGTGATGCAGGAACTCGGTCTGGACGAGACCGATCCGGCCTTCCTCAGCGGTGCATTGCTTGACGGCTGGTATGCTCCCGCACTTCGCGGCGCGTCGGGCAACGGTGTCGGTCGCTGGACGGAAGACGAAATCGTCTCCTTCCTCAAGACCGGTCGCAACAAACATGCCGTGGTCTTCGGTTCGATGATGGAGGCGTTCAACAACTCTACCGCCTTCATGACGGACGACGATCTCTCGGCGATGGCCCACTATTTGAAGTCATTGCCACGCGATCCTGAACCGCTCTGGGAACATGACGACACTACCCAGGCGGTCTTCGCAGGCGGCATGTCTGCTGCGGAGCCTGGTGCCCAGCTCTATCTGCAGAAATGCAGCCATTGTCATGGGCGGGACGGAAAGGCGCGCGGCGAATTCGTGCCGCCGCTTGCCGGATCGTCGTCGCTGCTTGCCGACACACCGGCGTCGGTGATCAACATCATCCTGAACGGTGCCGGGCGCGTGGTCGCCAACGGTGTGCCCGACAGCTACCGGATGCCGCCCTACAGGGTGACCCTGGACGACCAGGAAATTGCCGACCTCGCAACCTTCGTTCGCAGGTCCTGGGGCAATACCGGCGGCGCTGTCACGGTCGAAGAGGTACGTGACCTGCGTGATCGGACCAATCCGTTCAGTGACAGGGTCATTCTGCTGCAGATGCGCTGAGCTT
>JAEWHN010000043.1 GCA_023387775.1 Pseudomonadota bacterium
TGAAGAAGCCCTGCCAGGCGTCGAGTTCGTCGACATCAGCCAGCCCTCGATGTGGATGCGCACCATCAAGTCGCTCGAAGAGCAGAAGCTGATCCGCGAAGGCGCCCGCGTCTGCGACGTCGGCGGCGCGGCCTGCGCGGCGGCCATCAAGGCCGGCGTGCCCGAGCACGAGGTGGCGATCGCCACCACCAATGCGATGATCCGCGAGATCGCCAACTCGTTCCCCTTCGTGGAGCTGATGGACACCTGGACCTGGTTCCAGTCGGGCATCAACACCGACGGCGCGCACAACCCGGTCACCAACCGTATCGTGCAGTCCGGCGACATCCTCTCGCTCAACACCTTCCCGATGATCTTCGGCTACTACACCGCGCTGGAGCGGACGCTGTTCTGCGACCATGTCGATGACGCCAGCCTCGACATCTGGGAGAAGAACGTGGCCGTGCACCGTCGCGGGCTTGAGCTGATCAAGCCGGGCGCGCGCTGCAAGGACATCGCCATCGAGCTCAACGAGATGTATCGCGAGTGGGACCTCCTGAAGTACCGCTCCTTCGGCTACGGCCACTCGTTCGGTGTGCTCTGCCACTACTACGGCCGCGAGGCCGGGGTGGAACTGCGCGAGGACATCGACACCGAGCTGAAGCCCGGCATGGTTGTCTCCATGGAGCCGATGGTGATGCTGCCGGAAGGCATGCCCGGCGCCGGCGGCTATCGCGAGCACGACATCCTGATCGTCGGGGAGGACAGTGCCGAGAACATCACCGGCTTCCCGTTCGGTCCGGAACACAACATCATCCGCAACTGACGGCATGGCGAGGCTGGCCGTGGCTTTACATGTTCCCCACGACTGGCCGCACTGGTGGATCGACGGAAAGACCCCGTCGATCCGCTATCCAACGCCTTCGGCGGCGTCCGGCGTGGCAGGGCTTGTGCGCCTTGTCGCTCGCATCGTCGCCGCGCTGCGGAAGCGGGCTCCCCTTCTGTCCGCGGCGCCTGCGCCGGAAGGGCAGGAGGCCGAGCGTCGACGCGGCCTTTCACTGCCGCTACGCCCCTTTTGACCGGACAAGGAAAAAGCCGCGGTTTCGCACCGCGGCTTTTTTGCGTCCCGGCGAATTCGCTTAGCGCGGGAATTCGGTCTTCAGCGCATTGACGATGCCGTTGACGCAGACTTCCAGCAGGATCTCGCCCTTCTCCTCGGAGGCCTCCTTGGGCGAGGAGAGCGTGCCGCTGGCCGGCGTCCATTCGGGCTTGGGCGGGTAGACGTCGTAAGGCGGGAAGGAAGCGGGCTCATGGTGAACGGCGCGGTCGAGGCTTACCAGATCCGGATAGAGCGCCAGCATCAGCGAGGTTTCCAGCACGCCGCCATGTTCAAGGTCCCAGCCGGTGAAGCCGTTGGGATAGAGGCGCGCGATCGTCTCCTTGTCCACGAAGTCCCAATAGGACAGCACCACGATCTTCATGTCCTCGATGCCGTCCCAGCGCAGTTCACGCAGCGCCAGGTCGATGCCCTCGATGATGAACCAGGAGTTCTCGAAATGGCCGTTGACCAGGCACATGCGCCGCACGCCGTGGCGGGCGAATTCCTTGATCACGTCGCGCAGTGCCGCCACCAGCGTCGCGCCGTCCAGGCTGGTGGTGCCGGGCAGGTGGTTGCCGCCGCCGGACTTCTGGTGCGACTTGTAGCCATAGGTGAAGGGCGGCGCGACGAGGGCGCCGATCTCGCCGGCAACACGGCGCGCGAACTCCACCGGCAGCAGGACGTCGACATGCATCGGCATGTGATGGCCGTGCTGCTCCATCGATCCGACCGGCAGCAGGATCGGAACCGAACCGTCCCGGACACGGCTGTGATAGTCCGGCCAGGTCAATTCGGCAGCAAAAACTGTATCGCGCATTTTTTTCATCATCTCCCATTTTGGATGTTGGAATGATGATTAGAGGCGGCTTTAATGATATGAGAAATTTATAATTGTCATTCGCTCATGAGGAATTCAAATCCATGCGGAGCGTTGTCAACTACCAGACCGATCTTTTGCGGACCTTCGTATCGGTGGTCGATCTCGGTGCCTTTACCAAGGCGGGCGACGCTCTGGGGCGCACACAACCGGCCATCTCGCTACAGATGAAGCGGCTTGAAGAGCTTGTGGGAGCACCGATCATCAAGCAGGTCGGGCGCTCGTTGCTGCTGACCAGCGAGGGCGAGATGCTGCTCAGCTATGCGCGCGAAATCCTTCGACTCAACGACGAGGCCGCTTCTTATTTCAATCGCTCGAAGATCGCCGGCGTGCTGCGCGTCGGCCTTCCCAACGACTACGCCGTCGCCTTCCTGCAGGGCGTGATCACCGAGTATACGCGCGAGCATCCCGGCATCGCGCTCGAGCTCTATTGCGGCTGGAGCGGAGAGATCCTCGACCGGCTGCGCGCCGACGAGCTTGACCTGGCGGTCGCCATGACCGACCACGAGCGCGCGCAATATCTGTCACGCTCCTGGATAGAGCGGCCGGTTTGGGCTGCCGCGGAAACTGCTATCTTTGATCCGGCCGTCGGCGTTCCCCTCGCCGCGCACCCGGAAGGCTGTGCCTATCGCGCGCGCATGATCCAGGCGCTGGACACGGCCCGTATCCGCTGGCGGGTGGCCTATACGGGGCCGGGCATCTCGGGCTTGCAGAACGCGGTCATGAACGGCCTCGGCGTCAGCGCCCTGACCCGCTACACCATGCTGCCCGGCATGCGGGTGCTCGATCCGGCGGAGGGTTTTCCGCCTCTGGCCGAGATCCGCGTCGGCCTGTTCTACAAGCATCCGCGCCTTTCCGACGCCGGAATCCGGCTGGTCAACCACATCGTCGCAAGGCTCGACGAGGCAGGCATTTCCAGCGTTCCGGGGCGCGCCAATGTCGAACTGCACAGACAATAAGCGACGCAAATCCGTTTATTATCATAATTAATTTTCCAAATACCTAAGTCGCTCCTACCGTCGCGAAAACAACAAGCTAAGGGGAACGAAATGACGCTCGATAAGACTTTGACGGCGGCGCGGACGCGGCGCGACATCTTGAAGGGTGCAAGCGTTCTGGGGGGCGGCGCACTTGCCATGCCTTTCCTCAGCCGTCTTGCCTTCGCAGAACCGGTCGAGCTGACGATGCTCGCCTGGTATGGCCACGCAGAGCCCGACGTCGTGGCTGAGTTCGAGGCCGAGAACAACGTCAAGTTCAAGCCGAAATATTACACTGGCGGCGACAACATGCTGGGCCTCATCTCCCAGTCGCCGGCGGGAACCTTCGACGTCATCCTTTCGGATGCTGAATATGTGCAGCAGCTGAATGCAGCCGGCTATATCGAGAAGCTCGATCCTGCCGACTATGCGTTCGACGAATTCTTTCCCGAGTTCCAGCGCTTCCCCGGCCACTGGGAGGGCGACGACCTTTATTCGGTGATCACCCGCTTCGGCTTCCTGGGCGTTGCCTACAACACCGAGGCGATCACCGAGAAGGAGGCTTCGACCTACAATGTCTATTGGGCTGAGAAGCTCAAGGGCAAGGTCGGGCATTTCGACTGGCATCTGCCCAATCTCGGCCAGATCAGCCTGCTGAACGGCAA
>JAEWHN010000098.1 GCA_023387775.1 Pseudomonadota bacterium
GTCCGGCTCGGGCAAAACCGTGTCGGCGCTGTCGGTCCTGCGCCTGCTACCGTATCCGGCCGCATCGCATCCATCGGGCGAGATCTGGTTCGAGGGCCGCGATCTCTTGAAGCTGAAGCCGTCGCAATTGCAGAGCGTGCGCGGTGACCGCATCTCGATGATCTTCCAAGAGCCGATGACGTCGCTCAATCCGCTGCACACCATCCAGCGGCAGGTGGGCGAGGTGCTACGCGTGCACCGGCGCATGAATGATGTGGCCGTGCGCGAGCGTGTGGTGGAACTGCTGCAAAAGGTCGGCATCCGCGATCCGGAAAAGCGGCTCGACGCCTATCCGCATCAGCTTTCCGGCGGCCAGCGCCAACGGGTGATCATTGCGATTGCGGCGATCCGTCATCCGAAGCTGATGATTGCCGACGAGCCGACCACCGCGCTCGACGTAACGGTTCAGGCCCGCATCCTCGATCTCCTGCGCGCGCTGCAGGCCAAGCACGGCATGGCCATGCTGTTCATCACCCATGATCTTGGCGTGGTGGCGCAGATCGCCCAGCACGTTGCCGTCATGTATGCCGGCCGAATCGTCGAGCGCGGACCACTTGCCGCTGTCTTCACGAGGCCGCGCCATCCGTACACAGCCGGCCTGATCGCTGCCTTGCCGGAAGCCCCCACGCGTACTGGCCGGCTCGAAGGCCATCCGCCGGATCCGGCGAAGCTGTCTGAAGGCTGCGCCTTTGCACCGCGCTGCCGGCGCGCGGCAGCGGTCTGCTCGGTCGCGCCGCGGACGCGCATCCTCGATGACTCCATATTGCTATGCTGGAACCCGATCCCATGACGCCGGCAATCCGACTCGAAAATGTGTGCGCCGCCTATGGCGGTGCTTGGCCGCAGAGATCGAGTGGGCGGCTTGCCCTCGACCGGATCGCGTTGACCGTGCCCTCTGGCAGTATTTACGGAGTGGTCGGGGAGAGCGGATCGGGCAAATCAACGCTGGCCCGCGTCCTGCTCCGGCTAATGCAACCGACCTCCGGATCCGTTGCGGTTGCCGGACAGGATCCATACCAGCTCAAGGGGCGCGCCATTGCGCAGTTCCGCCGGCTGATCCAGCCCGTGTTCCAGGACAGCATGGCCGCGCTTGATCCGCGCATCCGCGTGGGCGACAGCCTGCGCATGGTGCTCGATCTGCATGCGATCGGTCATCCCGGCGATCGGCAGCGGGCCGTAGAGGACCTGCTGACGAGCGTCGGCCTCGACGCCTCCCTTTGCGGACGATTTCCGCATCAGATTTCCGGTGGCCAGCGGCAGCGGGTGACAATTGCGCGCGCCCTGTCGATTTCCCCGCAGATCCTCATTGCCGACGAACCGGTGTCGGCCCTGGATCTGACCGTTCAGGCCCAGATCCTCGACCTGCTGTCGCGCCTATGCCGGGAGCGCGGCATGACCATGCTGTTCATCTCGCACGATCTCGGCGTCGTGCGCCGCATTGCCGATCATGTCGCGGTGATGAAGGCTGGACGGATCGTTGAAAACGGGCCGGTCGGCGAGGTCTTCGAACGGCCGGCGATGGACTATACGCGCATGCTGCTAAGCAGCGTCCCGCGCGTCGATTTCGCCAGGCTTTCTGAACAGGCTGGTGGCCGTCATTAAGGCAGCGCGAGAACACCCGGAACTCGCGATGTGGCCAAGAGAATGGCCGTCCTCGAGGCTCACAGGGCCGGGCGAAAGGATGCCCTCTCTTCTAACCACAGTGAACCGCGCCGGGCCTGGGCGCTGTCGCAAACCTGCGTTTGACATATGTGAATGAAAAGCTGGGCCGAGCCTCGAGCAGTCAGAATGTCGAACTGTTCTACCAATGACGGTGCCGGATTGAAGGACCTCGCCTGTCGCTTCGTCGTCATGTGAACCATCTCAATGCCGGACAGGATAGTAGCGGCGCAGGCTAACGACCTAAGCCGAGCATGGATCGGATCCGTCGTTTGACGCGGCGGTGATCCTGCTCGATGCGGTTGTTCACCTATTGGCTCTGCCGGATGCGGATCGGCTTCAGCGATCGTCTTCGGAAAAAAGCGTGAGGCCAGCAGGATCTTGGCTGTGCTCGCGTACCGGCTCAGCGGCCGGATCAATTCGAGGTGGCCTGATCTGGTTTCAGCGGTTCTTTCCACGTCTACCATCACGCCTTCGCCCCTCCAAAATGCTACTTGGTTTCTGCACTGGTGGAAAAAGCCGACGTATTCCTGCCTATCCTTCAGGCATTGGCCACGGAGGCTCCGACAATCCTGATTGCGATGGAAACCATGGCGTTTCTCGCTCGCTGCGCTCGTGCGAGTAGGGGTGCCGGAGGCGGGCGATTGGAGGAGATAATGTCAGTTGGCTGATGCGGTGCACAGTTTCCGCTGACCACCCTTGGCATCATGCTGCCTCAAGGCAGGCAAGGGCGCATTCCAAGCACCGGGATTCGCATCAGCGATGTCCGCTTCCCCCTTTGGCCGCAATAGCTGGAAGACGGAAAGCGCCCCCAAACTGCCAGTCATGCTCGCCCTGAAACCAACCTGCACCGGCGTACGGCAGATCGCACAGATGCGCGCTCACCGTGCGTATTCCAGTGGTGCCATACGGTGATGCCGATCTAAAGCCGGTCAGTTGGCGTGCCAACGGGCCGTGTTTTCTTGGCCGGAATCCGCTTCGCGGTGATGCCAAAGTTGTTTCCCAGCGGTTACGAAGCGCTGCTTTCGCATGCTCTCGATGCCTGATCGCGCCATCTGGCACGCCACCGCGGAACTCAACGTCCCCGCCAACATCACGCCGATCTTGCTGCTTTGTCGCGCGCTAATCCGTCACGACCCTCTTCATGGCCAAGTTCAGCATTTGTAACAGAGCTCGCTTGGGCGCTGCGTAGTTCAGCCATATCTACAGCAAGAAGAGTGTCTCCGTATAACATAACCGCGGACAGCGCAGCTTCATCGCGAAGGGCTTTGAGAAGCTGAACAATCATGCGCAACACTTCCCTGGTTCGGCTGCTAGCGATCGCTTCCTCCTTTGCAAAAATACCCACGGCATTGGCTTCTCGGCTGCTATGGGGTCATGCAGGAATGGAGACTCTCAAGCCGTCGAGGCTGCGCGTCACCTCAATCTGGCAGCAGAGGCGGCTGTTGGGCGAGAAATTGTCGAGGCTCTCCAGGAGGTCCTTCTCGACGTCCTCGGCTGGGCCGACTTCGGCGATCCAGGTTTCGTCGACTACGACGTGGCAGGTGGCGCAGCTGCAACCGCCACCACATTCGGCGGAGATGCCGGAGATCAGGTTGTCAACGGCTGTCTGCATGACGGTGTCGCCCAGATGGGCGTCGACCTGGGTCTCGCTGCCGTCCTGTCCAATGAAGATGATCTTCGTCATTTCGAGTTTTCCTAATGCTGGTTAGGCCACGACTTCTTTGAAGGGCCTGCTTTCGTCGGCGAGCACCGCCGGGTCGATCACGCGGCGCTGCATGATCAGTTTCTTGGAAAGCATGAATTCGGACGGCCGGTTGACGCAATCGACTGCGATCAGTGCGCCCTGCTTGAGGTAGAAGGCGGCGAAGCTACGCCCTTCGGCGGGATCGCCGCGCAGTACGATCCTGTCATAATCCGCGTTGAGCCCAGCCATTTGCAGCTTGAGATCGAACTGATCGGACCAGAACCAGGGAAGCGATTGGTCGGGCTTCTCCTTGCCACAGATCGTCGCGGCGGCGGCCTTTGCCTGTTCGACGGCATTGCTTACGGATTCGAGCCGGCAGGTGCCGTAATCCTTTACGGGATGAACCGTGCAATCGCCTGCAGCCACGATGTCGGGGTCATCGGTTCGGGCATGTTCGTCGGTGACGATACCCCCATCGACCCGCAGGCCAGCGACTTCGGCCAGTTCGGTGTTGGGCAGAACGCCGATGCCGACGACGAAGAAATCCGCTTCGATCTCGGTGCCGTCCTCGAAGGTGACTGCCTCGGCGCGGGGCGTTCCGCGCAGGCTCGCAATACGCGCACCGGTGACCATGGTTACGCCTTCTTCGGCATGGACGCGCTGATAAAAGGTCGACATTTCAGGTGCGGTAACGCGGGCCAACACGCGCGGCGCGGCCTCGACCACGGTGACCTTGGTGCCGAATTTCCTCAGGGCGGCCGCGGTTTCGAGGCCGATATAGCCGCCGCCGATCACCACCGCGCGGCGGCCTGCGCCGGCATGGGCGCGTATGCGCTCGAGATCATCGAGGGTGCGCAGATAAAGGACGTTTTCCTGATCCGCGTACGGGAGCCTGCGCACGCGCGCCCCGGTGCAGAGCGCGAGCTTGTCATAGGCGAGCCGTTCGCCATCAGCGAGCACGACCTTCTTTGCAGCGCGGTCGATCGCGGCAACCATGACGCCGAGACGGACTTCGATATTGTGCCGGTTGTAGGCGTCCTCGTGGCGGATGAGGATGTCCTGAAAAGTCTTCTCGCCTGACATGTAGCCCTTCGACAGCGGCGGGCGGTTGTAGGGCAAGTGAGGCTCGTCCCCGAGCATGAGGATGCGGCCGGTCCACCCTTCCTGGCGAAGGCTTGCGGCAAGCTGCGCCCCGGCATGGCTCGCGCCAATGATGATACAGGTTGCCGACAAGAACGAGACCCTCCCAGGCGCGCAATTCAGCCCGCTGCCGAAGCCATCTAACAAGCTCGGTCACCTTACTGATGCCGCCATAAGACGCGAGATTTTCCTTGTGATCCAATACCTTTGCTGAATGAAAGGTGGGGGTGCTGAATATGACAAGGCCGGCCCCGCAAAAGGGCCGGCCAGGAAACCCGAACGGGCGTCAGATCACTTGAACAGCAGGTCTGGCAGCCAGGTGATGATGATCGGGAACAGCACCATCAGGCCGACACGCACGATGTCTGCGACGACGAAGGGGGCAATGCCGCGGATGATTTTGGCCAGCGGGACTTCGGGGGCGATGGCGCGGACCACAAAGAGGTTCATGCCAAGCGGGGGAGTGATGAGGGCAAGCTCTACCATCATCACCACGATGATGCCGAACCAGACCGGGTCGTAGCCAAGGCCGATAATGATCGGGAAGAACATCGGCAGTGTCAGCAGGATCATTGCAAGGCTTTCGAGAACGCAGCCGAGCAGGAGATAGATCAGCAGGATGGCGAGCAGAGTGCCGGTGGCCGAGAAGCCGCTCTCGGTGATAAAGGCGAGCACGGCCTTGTCGGCGCCGGTCAGGTTGATGAATTCGCCGAAGATGCTGGCACCGATCACCAGGGCGAAGAGTATCGCCGTGGTGTGGGCGCTGTCGCGCAGGATTTCAAGGAACTGCGAAAGCGATACACGGCGCATAAGGGCAATGATGAAGCCGCCGACCGCGCCGATGCCGCCTGCTTCGGTGGCCGTGAAGAGCCCGCCGTAGATGCCGCCGAGCACAAGGATGAACAGCGCTCCAACCATCCAGGTGCGTTTGAGTGCCGCCATTTTTTCGGCGCCGGTCGAGGTGCGCCCCTTGGGGGCAGCAGAGGGGTTGCGCCAGGAGACCCAGGCTATCGCAAGGGCATAGCCGAGGACGCCCAAGAGACCCGGAATGATTCCAGCGGCAAACAGCATGCCGATGTTGGTTTCGGTTTGGACGCCGTAAATCACCATGATGATGCTTGGCGGGATGAGAATGCCGAGGGTTGCGCCGGCCGCCACGGTGGCGGTGTTGAGGCCGTCTGAATAGCCATACGAGCGCATCGAGGGGATGGCGATCTTGCCGATGGTGATGGCGGTTGCAACGCTTGAACCCGAAACGGCGGCGAAACCGCCCGATGCGCCGACCGTAGCCATGGCAAGGCCGCCGCGATAACGGCCAACGAAGGCTTCGGCGGCCTTATAGAGGTCTGCCGAGACACCCGCGCCGCAGATGAGATTGCCCATCAGCACGAAGAGCGGAATGACGGACAGGCTATAGGAGAGTGTATTGCCGCTGACGGTGAGCGCAGCCATGGTGGTAGCCTGTGGCAAGCCAAGGAGTGCCCAGTAGCCTGCAAAGCCCACCACCGCGAGCGCGACAGCCACGGGAACGCGCGAAAAAATCAGAAGGAAGGCGCAAAAAAAGCCGATACCTGCTGCGAGCATCAGACCACCTCGTCTTGCACGGCCTTGGCGTCGGATTCATCACGACGACGTGCAAGTGCCGAAAGGATGAAGACCACGGCGGTGATAGCGGACATCACTGCCATGAAGTAATAGGCGTAGAAAACCGGAACCGAGAGCTGCGGGGTCACGTCGCCATAGCTGGCCAGACGCGTGCCCTGCGCCCAAAGGCGCTGCGCCAGCATGCCGAAAAGCCCTGCGCCCAGAACGTCACCCAAGATTTTCTGAGCATGAAGCAGCCAGGCCGGCGAGAAGTTGTCCAGGATGTCTACGACGATGTGCTGCCGTTTCCAGGCGATGACCGAATAGGCGAGAAAGGTCACGAAGACGAGCGAATATTCCGTCAGCTCGTTGGACCCCATCAGCGGCTTTTCGAAGAGGTTGCGGCCAACGACGTCGATGAAGGTCAATGCGGTCAAAACCACCAGCATGACGCTCGCCAGCGCATCGTTGAGCCAGAAAAAGCCGTCCCTTATCTTTTGCATAATCTCCTCCCTGTGTGGGCCGATGCGAGGGGAATGCCTCCGTCGCTTTCGCCGCATGCCCCCCCTCTAACCGGCGGACGCTAGAAAACGCGGCGCGCGAGGTAAAATATGAAATGGCTCTGACTGGCTAGGCTTTGCGTCTCGCTTGAACGCGAATCGCCATCATGCTGCGCAGCCCCGGAGTTTTCTCGCGAAAAGCGGCGGCAACTCTGGCCCGTGGTGCCCTCTCGGCATGGATCTCATCGGTGGCGATACTTTTTTCATATCGAAAGCCCTCGTTTGACGCCCCTCCGATAAGAGCCGTTTCTTATGAAAAGAGCGCGGAAGTCATTGAAAACAAATAATATGATCACCTTACCATCTCGCGGGAAGGTGGCGTCGCGGGCATTCTGCCGCCGGAGCGGCGGCGCCAAGCGCGTATTGCAAAGCCGTAAAACTACGGTAGCCTTACTTTATGACCTATGCGAACTCGTGGAGGCGGAAACGAGGGAGAGGTCCTGCGAATGACTTTCCTGGGAGGGAGGAAACAATGAACATGAAACAGCTGCGCTATTTTTTGGCAGTGGCAGAGGAGCTCAACTTCACCCGCGCCGCCGCCAAGGTGAACATCGCGCAGCCACCTCTCAGTCAGCAGATCATGGCGCTTGAGGCCGAGCTGGGTACCCCGCTCTTCATTCGTGAAAAGCGCAAGGTAGAACTGACTGAGGCGGGTCGTATCCTGGTCGTGCACGCCCACCGTGTTCTTAACGCGGCTTCGGCCGCCATCGGCGCAGTCCGTGCAGCCGAGCGCGGCGCCAACGCCAAGCTGACCGTGGGCGCGATCTACTCTTCCATCTATGCTTTCCTGCCCGATACGCTACGCGTCTTCCGCTCGATCGAGCCGCGCACCGAAGTATCCATCCAGGAGATGACGATCAATCAGCAGGTCCATGCCATCAAAGAGGGGCGGATAGAGATCGGCATGGTGCGGGGGCATGTCTATGACAGCGAGATCACCACAGAGCATTTATTCCGCGAGCGTCTGGTGCTGGCCGTTCCACACAACATGATGTTTGCCTCAGACGAAATCATCGACGTCCAGTCGCTTGCTGAAATGCCGCTTGTCGCGGTGACCCGCGGCCCGACGCGTGGCTACGGCGACCGCATCCTCAATATTTTCGAGCAGGAAGACCTCCAGCCCCGCGTGGTGAACGAGGTAGCCGACATGCACACCTCAATCTGCATGGTGGCGGCTGGCATGGGTGTGGCGATCGTGCCTTCCACGCTGCAGCTTCTCCAGCCGCGCGGTGTGCGCTTCATCCAGATTGAGAGCGTCGCCGCCCACATCACCTTCTCGCTTGCCTGGCGCAGCAAGCAGGTATCCTCTTCGATGGCCACCTTTCTCGACGCCGCGCGCCAGAACGCCAAGAGCCTGCTGGCTGAACATGCCGATCTCTTCATGCGTCTGCCGCAAACTGCAGGTGCCAAGACTGTGCCGCAAAGGGCTGTCGCTGTCGCCTGAGGCAAAAAGCGACGGACTGGATAAACGGGGCACGTTTTCTATTCGGAACTCGTCTCCGCCATCTGCAGGCGGATCTTCTCGAGCACGGCGAGCGTCGACTGCCATTCCTCGGGGGTGACGGTATTGCGGCTGTCGGTCTCGGTCTTCTGCATACAGGCCACGATCCGGGCGACATAGTCCGAGCCTTTGTCTGTCATATGGACAGTCTTGCTGCGGCGGTCGTTCTGGTCGGGTTGGCGACAAATATATCCGCCCTTTTCGAGTGAGGCCAGGAACCCTGAAATGGTCATGGGATCGAGACTCGCGCGGCGGGCGAGAGTCACTTGCGTTACGGGTCCGTAATGGGCGGCATAAACCAGAATACGCGCGGCCCCCGGCGTTAGTTCGGGCGCGACCTTGGCCACGTCTTCCGCAAATAGCGTCCGCTTGTACCGGACTATGTCCGTAATGGTGAAGATGAATTCGAGATTCGGAGTGATGGCGGACATGTCCTTTCCACAGATCGAAGGCATTACCAGCCCCCGAAAAGAGCTGGAACTTCTGATCCTTGCCTCTTTTTTTGGCCGCAGGGAAGAAGAATCAGCCAAGGAAACATCTCCCGCCAGCGCGTAATCAGCCCCACCGACGATGGGGCGTCGGAAAACGGCTTTCACGGAGCCGAACCTACTGCCGGCGAGGCGCTCGCTATGCCGCGCCAGGAAAGCGTACCACCATCAATGCGAACCACGGTGCCCGTGATGAAAGCGGCAGCATCGGAGGCCAGGAAGCAGGCCAGCTTGGCCACCTCTTCGGGCTTGCCGAGCCGCTTGATGATATGCGGCCCTGAAGTGGTTGCGATGGCGGCCTCGCGGTCCTCTGCGCTATCGATGCTGTGCATGAGCATGGGCGTCTCGATCGCGCCGGGAGCATAGCCATTGCAACGAATGCCGTACTGGCCAAGGTCGAGCGCCATTTGCTGGGTCAGCATCGCCACCGCAGCTTTGCTGGCAGTGTAGGCCGGCAGCCAGGGGTAGGCGCAGTAAGAAGCCACCGATGCGGCGTTGACGATTGAGGGACCATTCTGCGACTTCTTCAGCCAGGGTGCAGCAAATTTTGCAGCGCGCCAGATCGCCTTGAGGTTCACGTCCATCACGCGATCCCAGGCTTCTTCCGGCAGGTCCTCGAAGGTGACGTGGCTCTTCATCACGGCATCGTCGGTGATGCCGGCGTTGTTGATGAGCGTGTCGACGCCGCCTGCGGCACTGGCGGTGGCCTCGATCATGTCATGGATATCCTCGGCCTTCGACAAGTCGGTACGCAGAAAGACCGACTTCACCCCGGCGGCGTTCAGGTCGCGGGCTGTCGCTTCACCTCCGGTCTCGTTGATGTCGATCACCGCGACGAAGCCCGCACCTTGTCTGCCTGCCTCAAGCGCGATGGCGCGGCCCATGCCCTGGGCGCCCCCGGTGACAATGACGGTTTTTCCGGTAAGCATCCTGCAATCCTCCACTGCCTGCGCCGCCATGTGGCGGGCAGATGAAGTTTTAGAACCGATTGGCCGCTCTCCTCCAATACAAATAACAGATGGAGCAAGAGCGGACGCTGAATTAAGCCATGGAAAACAAGATAAACTGCTGAAAAGAGCCTTCGGGAGGAAGTTACTCAGGCAGTCTGAACCAGCAGATTCCGCAGGTTGAAGGAGAGGTCCTGCACCTCTTCCGGGGTGGGCGAGACGCCCTCGGCCAAAAGGCTTCGCCCTAGCATGTGGTCGCCGCCGCGGTTGAGCGACTCCACTGCGACCAGGTGTTCGTCACGGAAGCGAAAGATCGAGAAGCAGCGGTCATCAGGGTTCCCTCGCGCCACGGAGAAATCCGACCTTTCGCTGAGGCCCGCAATCTGGATGAGAAGGCCGCCCTGTTCGCTCCAGAAGGTCGGGATGTCTCTGAATTCGCCGCCATGCTCGCCCATGAGCCGAGCCGCTACGTGATTTGCCTGGGAGACGGCGTTCTGGACGGATTCCAATCGGATCGTGCGCCCACGCGCCGGGAAGACGCAGCAATCGCCGATCGCCGAAATATTCGGATCCGAGGTCACGAGCGCGCCATTCACAACGATGCCGTTGGCGGTTTCGAGGCCGCAGGCCTCTGCCAGGGTGGTCTCCGGTGTCACCCCTATGGCAGCGAGCACGCAATCAGCTTGGAGAACTGAGCCATCGTCAAGCGTGACGGTGAACTCGCTGTCGTTCTCCTCCTCGATTAGGGCCACGGTGCGGTTGAAATGGAAGGTAATGCCCTTGGCCTCATGATGCTGGCGGATGGCGCGGGCGAGAAGGGGCGAGACCGCGCGGTCGAGAAGCCGCCCCAACACCTCTATCACGTGGATGCGCACGCCGGTCCTGGAAAGGGTCCCAGCAACCTCGAGGCCAATGAAACCGCCGCCGATGATGATGACCTCCTCGGCTCGGTTCGCAGCTTGGCGCAGCGCGTGGCTCTCGCGCATGTCGCGCAGTTGCAACACGCGGCGGCTTGCCGTGGTGATCGGCGGCAGGCGGCGGTTGCGCGCGCCAGTTGCGAGAACGAGATGGCCGTAGCCAACACGGCTTCCGTCCTCTAGTTCGACTTCGCAGGTGCTGCGATCGATGGCGCGTACGCCGACACCGAGGCGCAGGCTAATGCGGTGTTTTTCATAGAAACCCGGCTCTTCGAGCATCAGGTCATCGTCGGTAAGTTCGCCCGAAAGATGGCCCTTGGAAAGCGGCGGGCGCTGGTACGGCGCGACATTGCTCGCGTCGATCAGCATGATCTCTCCGGAATGGCCACGCCGGCGCAGGCTTGTGGCAAGTTGCTGCCCAGCTTGACCCGCGCCAATGATCACGACAGAATTTGGCTGAAGCATTCGGGCATCCTTTGAGAGATTGTCGAGGCGGATCCGACCGGGCTCCGGCGCGATGCCACGCGACGGAGCCAATTACCTTGATTTACTCATTGTCCCAGATGACGGGCAGCTTCTGCAGACCGAGCACGAAATGGTCGCCTTTGGTCTGGATCTCCTGCGCTGGAATGGCGAGGCGCAGGTTCGGCAGATAGTCGAAGATGGTCGAGAAAACCGTGAGAAGTTCCGCTCGTGCCAGCGGCTGGCCAAGGCACTGGTGGATGCCGTAGCTGAATGCGACGTGGTGATCGGCCTTGCGGGTGATGTCGAATTTTTCGGGACATTCGAACACGGCGGGGTCGTGGTTCGCCGCCGAGATCAGCGCGATCACGCCCTGTCCCTTCGGGATCAGCTCGCCGTTGTATTCAATGTCCTCCACCGCGGTACGGAAGGCGTTGTAATGAACGATGGTGTGGAAGCGCAGCATCTCCTCGATGGCCGATTTGATCAGCTCAGGGTCTTTGCGCATCATCTCAAGCTGGTCCGGATGAGTGAGCAGGCTGTAGAGGCCGAGCGCCATCTGGTTCGCCGTCGTCTCGTGGCCTGCCATGAGCAGCAGGTCCGCCATGACGACCAGCTCGCGCTGCGTCAGATGCCCCTCGCGTACTTGATCAACGATCAGATGCGAGATGATGTCGTCACGCCCATCGGCATTGTCCATGCGTGCTTCGACAAGCTTCTCAAGATAGCCGAGGATCGCCGCCGAGGCGGCTTTCGGAATCGACGGGTCCACATCGAGCAGCACACGGTCATGGCTCTTCTCCTGGAAGAATGCGTGATCTTCGTGGGGAACGTCGAGCAGGTCTGCAATCACAGTCGAGGTGAAGGGCAGGAAGAGGTCCTCATTCAGCTCGGCGGTGTTGCCGCGCGCCTTTAACCCCTCGAGCAGGCCGACGAAGGTCTTTTCGATGTGGGGGCGCAATGCCGCGATGCGCTTGATCATGAATTCGCGCGTCAACATTCGGCGCTGACGCCCGTGCTCCGGCGGGTCCATGCGAATGAAGGCTGGCTCGGCCTCGAGCACAGCGTCGCGCGCGGGCGAGAGACTTGGGAAGCCGTGAACCGCGGGATTGCCCGAGAAGCGGTTGTCAGCCAGAACGTTCTTCACGTCCTCGTAACGGGTAAAGACCTTGACGTTCTGACCGTTCCACATTGTCACATCGCCTGCCTGGGGCTTGTCGCGCATCTCGTCATATTCGCGCGGCAAGTGAAAGGGGCACTGACGGGGAATGGGGAAGCGCGGTGCGCCGTTTTCGTTGCTGCTCATCTTGCTGCTCCTCGCAATGGGCGACGATTTACATGCCGCCGTTCACGTCCAGGATCGCGCCGTTGACGTAGGCGGAGTCAGGACCGACCAGATAGGCGATGGCTGCCGCGATCTCTTCCGGCTCGGCCGCACGGCGCAGGCCGGTGTTGTCGATCAGCTTTTCGCGAACCGCAGCGGGGACCTTCGCACCCATGGCCGTGTTGATCGCGCCGGGTGAGACGGCATTGATG
>JAEWHN010000188.1 GCA_023387775.1 Pseudomonadota bacterium
GGAAGAAACCGAGGCGGTTGCAGCACTCGCCCTGCAGGGCCCGACCTCCTTCGCCATTCTGCGCGACGCCGGTTTCGAAGACGTGGAGCGGCTGAAAATCTTCGACCTAGCCGAATTCCCGCATGAAGACGGCAGCGTCACCATCTCGCGCACCGGCTTTACCGGCGATTTGGGCTACGAGCTTTTCGTAGAGGCACGGCTCGCCCTCAGTGTCTGGGACCGCCTCTGGCAGGCAGGCGAGCGGCGCGGCATCCGCGCCATCGGCTACACCGCGCTGAACCGCGCGCGGCTGGAGGCCGGGCTGATCGTCGCCAATGCCGATTTCGTCACCGCCGAGCATGCCATCCGAGCCGACCGCGTGCGCATGCCCGACGAGATCGGGCTGGGTTTCATGGTCGATCTCGAAAAGGGCCATTTCAACGGCCGCCGCGCCATCGCCGCGGCGCGCACGAAGGGCACGTTGCAGCACGTTTTGGTCGGGCTGGAGATCGAGGGCAACATTCCCGCCGAGCACGCCATCGTCTATCATCGCAGGAAGAAGGAAGTCGGGCTGGTGAGTGCGGCCATCTGGTCGCCCATGGCCAAGCGCAACATCGCGCTGGCGAGCCTGGAGCGGCCCTATGGCGATACGGTCACCGACGACCTCTGGGTCGAGATCTATGCCATGCGCGAGCTGAAATACGAACGGCTGATGAAGCGGGCGAAGGTGGTGCAGCGGCCCTTCATAAAACTCGACCGCCGCACTGCGAGCCCGCCCGCGGAGTTCTGAGCATGAACGATGCGGAATTCGCCGAACAGTGGCGGCTCATCAACACGCCGCTGGGCGAAGAGTGGTCGGGCCGCGCGCGCTACGCGGCCGCCATGTGGTTCCACAAGCACGGCGACATGGATGCCGAGACGCTGGAGGTCTACCGCATCTGCTCGCGGCTGGATTCAACCGACCCGCTGCCGATCGTCCGCGACCGCGGCGTGGGCAAGGATTGGCTGAAGCGGATGGAGGAAGGGAAGCGGGGCTGATCAGGCTTCGGTACGAGAATTACCCGCCCCCCACCCTCGGTCCGATCCTCCCCATCAAGGAGGACAAAAATCACCCTTCCAGCACATCCGCCCATTCGGGGTGGTGGCGGAACTGGGCATGCGCGAAGGGGCACAGCGGAATGATCTTCTTGCCCGCCGCGCGGGCGTCCTCGATGGCGCGGGTCAGCAGCATCAGCCCGATCCTTTGGCCACGAAACATATCCGGCACGCCGGTGTGGTCGATGATGATCTTGCTCTGGCCGATACGCGTGAAGGTCAGTTCCGCCTCGGCTCCGTCCGGCCCGCGCAGCACATAGCGCCCTTTTGTGTCGGTCTCTTCCAGCTGTATCTCAAGCGTCTTGTCGGTCATGTCCGCACCTCCTGTCCGGCCTGCGTCAGGCGATATGGCGCCAGAAAATCCCTGGCTGCGACAAGCTCGTTCTGCCGCATCTCGTGGCCGCCCTCGTGCCATTCCAGTGTGACATCGGCGCCGTCGGCACGCAAATAGCTGTCGAGGCGCGAGGTCAGTTCCGGCGGGCAGATCGGGTCGTGGCGCCCGGCGGTGATCAGGATGCGTTTTCCCGCAACGCTGCCCTTCACCTCAGGCTCGAACGGGATCAGCGGATGCATCAGGATCGCCGCATCGAACAGCTGCGGCTCGGCAAAAACCAGCGATGCAAGGATGTTGGCGCCGTTGGAAAAGCCGATGCCGATTACCGACGACGGCTTGGCCGCCTCCACATGCGCCTTCACGAAATCGGCCATCTTGGCCGTGCGCGCGGCAAGGTCGTCCATATCGTAGACGCCCTCGCCGGTGCGGCGGAAGAAGCGCGCGGAGCCGAATTCCGAAACGTCGCCGCGCGGCGAGATCGCCGCCGCGCCGGGCACCAGATCCAGCGCCAGGCCCGTCATCTGGTGCTCGTTGCCGCCGGTGCCGTGGAAAAGGAAGAGCAGCGGTCCGCCGGGCTTCCCGGGCAACTGCGCGTAGATGTAGCTGTCCTTTGCCATGTCGTTCTCCTGTGCGGGCTTCATGGCCCGTTCCGTCTCAACGGCCTTCAGTCGCCCAGCGGCTGCAGGTGCTTTTCCAGCCACGGGCGCAGATGCGCATGCTGGCTCGGCAGCTTCAGCGCCTCGCCGAGATGCGCGGTGTCCTCGTCGCGATCGAAGCCGGGCTCGTTGGTGGCCACCTCGAACAGCACGCCGCCGGGGGTGCGGAAATAGATCGCCCAGAAATAGTCGCGGTCGATCACCGGCGTCACCTGATAGCCCGTGTCCATCAGCGCCTTGCGCACCTCGAGCTGCTTGGCGCGGTTCTCCACCGCGAAGGCCACATGGTGCACCGAGCCCGCTCCGAGATCGGCATAGGGCACGCCGGGCAAGGTCTCGATGTCGACGAAATCGGCGCCATTGCCATCCTTCACCGCCAGCCGCTTCACATTGCCCGCGGTGTCGACCTCCTCATAGCCCATGAACTTCAAGAGCTCCTCGGTCGCGCCGCCGTCCTTCAGCCGCAGCGACACCGAGTGGAAGCCGTGGATGGCGTCATCGCCCGGCACGCCGCCTTTCAGCCAGGGCAGCCGCTTGTCGTCCTTGACCTCCACGAGGGTAAAGCTGTCGCCATCGGGTCCGTCGAAGGCGAGCCGGTTCTCGCCGAACAGCGTCTCCCGCTTCAGCCCGGTCACGCCCTGGTCGGCAAAGCGCTTCTCCCAGAAGTCGAGCGTGCCCTGCGGAACGGAATAGACCGTGGTGCCCACCTCGCCGGTGCCGCGCCTTCCCTGGCCGATATTGGGAAAGGGGAAATAGGTCATCACCGTGCCCGGCGTGCCCACCTCGTCGGCGTAGTAGAGGTGATAGACATCCGGCGCGTCGAAATTCACCGTCTTCTTTACGCGGCGCAGGCCGAGCTTGTGGGTGAAGAAGTCATTGTTCTGGCGCGCATCCTTGGCCATCGAAGTGACGTGATGCAGGCCCTTGATCTGGTCCAGCATGTCCAGGCTCCCTTTCGCTGTGCAGCCCCGCTGCATGTGTTGCCCCATATGTCGGTCAAGCGGCACAAAGGGAAAGAGCCCGGGTGCAGAATGGACTGTCTTCGGTTATCGAACGACGGCCTCGAAAGCGTTCATAGCTTCATGAAAGCTTCGCTTGCACCGTGCCAGAAATTCGGCTCCATGTGCACGACGCATGATGGGGGAAGCGCGCGTGGCACGCAAAGACAATCGTCCGAACATTCTTCTGATCACCTGCGACCAGTGGCGCGGCGAATGCCTTTCGGCGGCCGGGCACGGCGTGGTGAAGACGCCCAATGCCGACGCGCTGGCTGCCGAGGGCGTGCTGTTTCGCCGGCACTTTGGCGGTGCAGCACCCTGCTCGCCGGCGCGCGCCTGCCTCTATACCGGCCTCTACCAGATGAACAACCGCGTCTGCCGCAACGGCACGCCGCTTGCCGCGCGCCACGACAACATCGCGCTCGCCGCCCGCCGCCTCGGTTATGACCCCACGCTTTTCGGCTACACCGACGTCTCGCCCGACCCCGGCGCGCTGCCTCCCGGCGACCCGTTCCTGCGCAGCTATGAGGGCGTGCTGCCGGGCTTTTCGGTGCGGCAGCTCTTGCCGGAGCACCAGAAGCAGTGGCTTTCGTGGCTTTCCGCGCGCGGCATCGACACCAGCGCCGGCAGCCCCGACATCCACCGCCCCGCCGATGGCGCTGCGGGAGACGATGTGACCAACGCCCCGCCCGTCTATTCCAAGGACGAGACCCCGACGGCCTTTATCGCCGGCGAGTTCATCCGCTGGCTGGGCGAGCAGGAGGAAGCGCAAAGCTGGTTCGCGCATCTTTCCTTCATCAGCCCGCATCCGCCCTTCATCGTGCCCGAGCCCTACAACACGATGTACGATCCGGCCGACGGCCCGGCCTTCCATCAGGCCGTCAATTGGGAAGAGGAAGCGGCAACACACCCCTATCTCGCCTATGAATACGAGAACCAGAAACGCTCGAAATTCATCCCCGGCGCAGAAGGCAAGGTGCGCAACTGGGGCGACGAAAACTACCGCGGTATCCGCGCGCTCTATTGCGGCATGATCTCGGAGGTGGACGCGCAGCTCGGCCGCCTCTGGGCAGCCCTGAAGGCTGCCGGCGCATGGGAGAACACGATCATCGTGCTGACCTCCGACCACGCCGAGATGATGGGCGACCACTTCATGCTCGGCAAGGGCGGCTTTTATGACCAAAGCTATCATATCCCGCTGATCGTCCGCGACCCGGCGCGCCGGCAGGCCGCGGGCACGCAGGTGGAACATTTCACCGAAGCGGTGGATGTGATGCCGACGCTGCTCGACCTTCTGGATCAGGACGTTCCGCCCCACCTCGACGGAAGCTCGCTAAAACCCTTCATCGAGGGAGAGGCGCCGAAAGGCTGGCGTGAAGCGGCGCATTGGGAGTTCGATTTCCGCTCGGTTTCCAAGGGCGCCGCCGAGCGGCATTTCGGCATCGGCCCGCGCGATTGCAACCTGGCCGTCATCCGCGGCGAGCGGTTCAAATATGTGCATTTCGGCGGGGGGCTGCCGCCGCTGCTGTTCGATCTGCAGGAAGACCCGGGCGAACTCCGCAACCTGGCGAGCGACCCGGCCTTCGCCTCCGTCAGGCTGGAATTCGCCGAGCGTCTGCTTTCCTGGCGCGCGCGCCATCTCGACCAGTCGCTGGCGCTGGTCGAGCTCATGGCCGAGGGCGCTCTGACCTACAGGCCCTGATGCAGAAAGGCCCGCGCTTTCCCGGCGCGGGCCTTGTCGCTACCCGGCAGCGGGCACTAGCCCACTACTCGACGATGATCATGCGCTGCTCGTCGCGCTTCTGCGAATAGGTGCTCTTGTCATAGGCCGGCTGGGCTTCGAGCTGGTCCTTGGTGAAGTCGGTGTAGAGATATTTCTTGCCGTCCTTGTCGGCCATGAAGGCGAGGTTATCCATGCCGACGGCGACCTCCTTCTCGCCAATGCCGAGGAAGCCGCCCACGTCGATCACCACCGCGTCGACCTTGCCGTCGCCCGAAAGCACCACGTCGCCGATCTCGCCCACCTTGGCGTCCTCGGCACCGTAGACCGTGGTTCCGGTCAGGTCGGTGGAGCGGATCTCGCCCACCGGCACCTTGGTCAGCCGCGACTTGTCGTAGGCCGCCGTCGTGGTCGGGTCGACAGCCGGGGCTTCCGACACGCTGCTGCTGGACGGCGCGGCCTCATAGGCGCGGCGGTCGAACTCGGGCAGCGCCTCCAGCTGCTCCTTGCTGGTGTTTACCACCAGCCACTGATCGCCGTCCTTGGCGGCCCAGCTGGCATCCGAATAGGCGACAGCCACATATTTCTCGCCAATGCCGAGGAAACCGCCCACGCCGATCACGATCGCATCGACCGTGCCGTTGGGCGAAACCACCAGGTCATTGACCTTGCCGATGTTCTGGGCGTCGCTCTCGGTGCCATTATAGACGGTCTCGCCAATGATGGCGCTGGCGAGATGTCCATCAGCCCGTTCCACCGGGGCGGCCTGCGTAACGCCTTCCGTTGGCGCGGGGCGGGCCGGCGCCGGCGTCATCGTCTCCTGGGCATGGGCAGCGGTCGTCAGAAGCGCGGCGATGGCAGTCGTAGCCAAGAGGTTGCGAAACATGATAATCTCTCCTTGTGCGTGAACGCTATGCACTGCCGCGCTTGGTCTGACCGTGGCAGGGAAAACCAGGTGCGGCATCACGTGTTCACAACGTCGTGACCAAAGGGCTGGTTCCGAATTTTTTCCTGGCGGCCGCGCTGCCG
Source organism: Pseudomonadota bacterium (assembly GCA_023387775.1). GTDB lineage: Bacteria > Pseudomonadota > Alphaproteobacteria > Rhizobiales > Rhizobiaceae > Pseudaminobacter. The sequence continues at coordinate 5,812 of JAEWHN010000188.1, forward strand.
GGGCAGGTTGCCGCACACGTCCAGAGGCGCGGAACCATTTGCCAGCTCCCGCATTTTCCGCAGGCAAGTTTCAATCGGCGGGTCCGGGACGGCCCCGCCTTTCCGCGCGTTTGGAGACCGGAAAATGCATATCGTTGTCGTGCTTGACGGCACGCCGCGCACCACAAGCGCACCTCTCCGCACAGCTGCCATCGCCGCCGCCGCACGCACATCCGCCGGGACGGAAAATTGACCTTCAGCCTCTCCCTGCCGGCCCGCTGCTCCGTTTGCACCCGGAAGCTCTTTTCAAGCCTGCCGCACAGGCATAGAAATGCTGCGGAAGAGGACTGAGCGTGCGGGGCACCCTGAACACAGCACAGAAGTTGCCAACCGACGTTCTGGTGGCGGTGAATGACGACCGGCGGAACGCAGTGCTGCGCGGCCTGGACGTGCTCGACGCGGCAGGCGACGCCGATTTCGACCGGCTGACCGGGCTTGCCGCCTCGCTGATGGGAACGCCCGTCGCCTTCATCAGCCTTGTCGACGCCGAACGCCAGTGGTTCCGCTCATGCGTCGGCATGGAAGATGCCGAACTCCCCGTCGAACTGTCCTTCTGCGCCCACACCATCGCCGGCGACGACGCACTGGTCGTGTCCGACGCCAGCGCCGACCCGCGCTTTGCGGTGAACCCGCTGGTCACCGGCAAGCGCGTGCGTTTCTATGCGGGCGTGCCCATCGTTGTGTCGGGGCAGCCCATCGGCACATTATGCGTCGTCGACACGGTGCCGCGGCCGCGGCCCGACGAAGCGCTGCTCCAGCAGTTGCGGGCGCTGGCCGCCCTGGCCGCCAGCCTGTTCAAGCTGAAAGAGGAAAACCACGCCGGCCTGGCCGCCCAGGCAGCGCTTGCCCGTGAGATGGAGCGTCGCGTGGTTGCGGTGGAAGCGTCGTCGCTTGCCAGCTGGGCCTGGGACGTGCGCACCGACACCATCGAATGCGACGCGCTGTTTGCCGAACTGCTGGACCTGCCGGCCTCCTCGCGGCTCACGGCCCGGCGCATCTTCCGCGCCATCGACCGCCGCGACGTCAAGAAGGCCGAGGCGGAATTCCGCGCCGCGCTCGCCAGCGGCCAGGACTATGTCGGCGAATACCGCATCGCCGGCGTGCATCCCACGCGCTGGCTGGCCGCGCGCGGCCGCGTCATCGAACGCGACGAGAACGGCGAGCCGACCCTGGTCTTCGGCGTCAATTTCGACATCAGCGAGCGCAAGGCCGCCGAGGAGCGCCAGCGCCTGCTGCTGCGCGAGCTCAACCACCGGGTCAAGAACACGCTGGCCACGGTGCAGGCCCTGGCCACACAGACCGTGCGCCACGCGCAAAAGCCGGGCGAGTTTCTCGAGGCCTTCAGCGCCCGCCTGCGCGCGCTCGGCATGGCGCACAACCTCCTGTCCGATTACGAGTGGCGCGGCATCGCGCTCTCCGAGCTTGTCCGGCTTGAGGTGATGCCTTTCGACGACGCCGACAACCCGCGCATCAGGGTTTCGGGCGAGCACCTGCTGTTGTCGCCCGACCAGGCGCTGGGGCTCGGCCTCATCCTGCACGAACTCGGCAGCAATGCGCTGAAGCATGGCGCGCTCGCCAGCCCGGAAGGCGTGGTGGATCTGGTTTGGGAGATCGAGCGTGGCCGGCTCTCCAGGCGGCTCGTGCTGACCTGGACTGAAAGCGGCGGCCGGCCCGTCGAGCAGCCGCGGCGCCACGGCTTCGGCTCCATCCTCATCCGGCGCAGCCTGTCCAAGATCCTGTCGAGCGAGGTAAGGCACGAATTCCTGCCCGAAGGCGTGCGGGCCGAGATCTCCATGCCACTGGACGAGACATTGCTTTGATCAAGGCGAGCGGCGCCTCCCGGCGCCGCCGCTTGCCGCGTGAGTGGGGTCGCCTCAGCCCTCGCCTCGGGGGCCTCTATCCCTTGGCGGCCGGGCCGTGTTCTCGCGATAGATAGCGTGGGCCAGCAACGCCGCCGCCGGCATGAGAAGAACCCCCACCCCGGCCCGGCTGCGCAGCAATGTGGGCAGCACGGCAAGGGCCGATGCGGCAGCCACCGCTGTCAGCTCCTTGTTGCGGCGCCGGGTCTCGCGCTGGCGGCGCCCGCCATCGCCCATCAGCTTGTGGATGAGCAGCACGATGCCGGCCAGCACCAGGAAGCCGACGCCGAAGGCCAGGGTCGACTCCAGCGATCCCAGCCTGCGCGCGGTCCAGATGTAACCGGCACCTATGAAAAAGCCGAGCGCGCACAGCATGGCGGCACCGGCAAGCACAAAAGCGATCGCCGCGCGGCGTGCGCGGCGCAACAAATGCATCGTTTCGCCGGAAGCGAAACTGGCGATCAGCGATGCGATCATCACTCTTCCCCCTCCCTCCGTCGCGGCCTAAATCAGGACCGACTGATCTCGTCAAAAATGGTTAAACGCAGGTACGGACTCTAGCGACGCGACATCAGCGCAAGCAGATAACCAAGGCCCGCCGCGACCGCCAGCGAAGTGACCGGCTTCTCGCGCACCGTGGCCATCAGCTGCTCCTCCATGTCCCGGGCGTTGCTGCGCAGGCCCTCCATCGCCGCCTCGCCTTGCTGGCGCAACTGCTCCACGCCCTCGCGCGCGGCGCGGCGCGCCGTGCTGTAGGTATGCTCGCCGGTGAGGTTCAGCTGTTCGGTCAGCCTGGCGATATCCGCCCGCAATTGGCGGATGTCGGCGTCCAGTTCGGCGCTTGTGCCGGCTTCCAGTTCGGGGCTCATGCCGGTTTCGGGCTTATCGGTTTTGCCTGGGGCTGCAGCCATGTTTCAACTCCTTGTTGGTGACGAGTTGGTAACGGCTTGGCTGCCGCAAAGGTTCCGGCGCGGCCTGCACTGCACGGGCGCCACGCGGGGCGGCGCGCGAATGCGCGCAGGAGCCAGCAGGCTCCCATGCCTCAACGCAGAGTTGGGCCGCGTCAGGCTGCGTTCGACCCGGTCACTTGCGCAGAAATTGCGTCGGGGCCGTATTCGGCCTCGCCGGAGATGTCGAGGATTTCCTGGAGCCTGTTGCGGGCGCGGCTCACCCGGCTCTTGATGGTTCCCACCGCGCAGCCGCAAATCTCCGCAGCCTCCTCATAGGAGAATCCGGAGGCGCCTATGAGGATGATGGCCTCGCGCTGGTCCTGAGGCAGTTGCTCCAGCGCGCCGCGAAAGTCCTTGAGGTCGAGCAGGCCATGCTGGCTGGGGTGCACCGCCAGCCGCTCGGTCATCACGCCGTCGCTGTCCTGGACCTCGCGCCCGCGCTTGCGCATCTGCGAATAGAATTCATTTCGAAGGATGGTGAACAGCCAAGCCTTGAGGTTCGTTCCCATCTGGAAGCTCTCGTGCTTGTCCCAGGCCTTGACCAGCGTCTCCTGCACCAGATCGTCGGCCTTGTCGGCATTCTGGGTGAGAGAAACCGCGAAAGCGCGCAGGTTTGGAATTGCGCCGAGCAGATCCTTCTTGAAGGCGGGAGAAACGGCCATGCGGATCAACCCTTCCCTTTCTGAAGAGGCTCCGTTTCCTCGAGCTGCGACAGCAACTGGGTGAAACGCTCTGGCACCTCGTCAGTTATCAGCTGATCATAATATTGCTTAAGTTTGCGGCCAATTTCTGAATTTGCCCCCAGTGGGTCGCCCGAGCCCTCCTGGTGCAAGGCGGCAGTCTGCTGTTTTGTCATGCTGTAGTTTTGTCCCGTTCTACCTACCGAGCGGCTCGTCATCTTCCTGAAAGCAAAGCGCACGAAGCCGCTCCCCGGCTGCCCAATTTTGCTTCTAACGCCCATCGGCCAAAATCGTTCCATTTGAGCGGAACTTTTTGCGACGTGCGTCGTTGAACCTGCTGGTGTTTCAAATTATCAATTCTGAGGTCATGCGAGGGAAACATCCTATCATGAGTCTATCCACTACCATCTCCCCCCATCTGCCCTATCTGCGGCGCTTCTCACGTGCGGTCTCCGGATCGCAGCAAAGCGGCGATGCCCTGGTGGCGGCCGTGCTCGAAGCCATCATCGCAGATGTAAGCATCTTTCCCAAAGCGACCAGCGATCGCATCGCGCTCTACAAGGTCTTCGCCAGCCTCTTCACGTCGGTTGCCATCCGCGTGCCGCAGGAAAAGGCCGAATCGGCCTGGGAGCAGCGCGCCGCGGCCAATCTGACCGCGCTGTCACCGCTGCCGCGACAGGCGTTCCTGCTGGTCACCGTGGAAGGCTTCACGCACGAGGAGGCGGCCGAAATCCTCGGCGTCAACGAAGCCGAGTTCGCCGACCTGCTGTCGCAGGCCAGCAACGAGATCTCGCGCCAGGTCGCAACCGACATCCTCATCATCGAGGACGAGCCGCTGATTGCGATGGACATCGAACAGATGGTCGAGAGCCTCGGCCACCGTGTCGTCGGAACGGCGCGCACCCATGCCGAGGCGGTCGAGATGTTCGCCAAGGCGCGGCCGAAAATGGTGCTGGCCGACATCCAGCTCGCCGACGGCAGTTCCGGCATCGACGCGGTCAACGAGATTCTCGCCGCCACCCCGGTGCCGGTGATCTTCATCACCGCCTTCCCGGAGCGCCTGCTCACCGGCGAACGCCCCGAGCCTGCCTTCCTTGTCACCAAGCCGTTCAACCCGGAAATGGTCAAGGCATTGATAAGCCAGGCACTTTTCTTCGATCGCCAGGCCAAGGCCGCAGCCTGAGAGCCTTTAGCACCAACCTGTTGAAAAGGCCGTCCCCGTGGCGGCCTTTTTCGCTATAAGGGCGCGATTGGAACCAAGCGCGTGCCTGCACGTTTCTCCAGCATTACGAAAGGGAGATGAAAGATGCTGTATTGGGCCCTCGTATTTCTAGTCGTCGCCATTATCGCCGGTGCCCTGGGCTTCGGCGGAATAGCCGGCACGTCGGCTGGTATCGCACAAATTCTTTTCTTCATTTTCCTGGCGTTCCTTGTAATCTCGCTGATAGCCGGTCTTTTCCGCAGGGCCTAGCGGGAAGGCCTCCGTCCGCTAGCACGGGCGGAGGCGGTCCGGGGGAAGCATTCGAGAGCACAAGCCTACTAAGGGTATCTAGCGGGAAACCCATCACAGATTGAAATCGTTCAACCTGCGCTGGGGATAGTTGGACGATGATCACAACGGCCAGCGGGCAAGGGAAAGACGGCAAGGAAAGGCAGACCGCCATTCCGAAAGCGCCGGTTGTGGCCCGCGGACTCGTCCAGGCCATGCACAATGCCGGCGTGGCCGCGATCTACCAGGACAACAACCTTCGCGTGCTGTGGGCCCACAACCTCCCCAGTTCTTGGACTTCCGACGCTGCGGCCGGCAAGACCGACGCCGACTTCCTGCCCGCCATCCAGGCCGAACGCATGGCCGCAGCCAAGCGCGCCGTCCTTGAAAGCGGCAAGCCGATGCGCCTGGAAATCCGCGTTCCGCAGGACGAAGGCGCCAGATGGTTCGAAATCTGGATCGATCCCGACAGGGAAGGTCCCGACGGGCCGGTCCAGGGCCTCATCACCACCGCCGTGGACATTACCGAGCACAGGCGACGCGAACAGACGCTGCGGGCGCTGCTGCGCGAACTCAGCCATCGCTCGAAGAACCTTCTCGCCATCATCCAGAGCATCGCCACGCAGACCGGCCGCTATTCGGGCTCGATCGAAACCTTCCTGTCGCGTTTTCGCGGCCGCCTGCAATCGCTCGCCGCGTCGCAGGACCTCGTCACGTCGTCCAACTGGCGCGGCGCCGACCTGCACGAACTCGTGCTCAGCCAGGTCGGCCGCTACAGCGCCGACATCAGGCATGCCGTCGTGTTCGAGGGCATCAACCCCTATCTCAATCCCAACGCCACGCTGCATATCGGGCTCGCCCTGCACGAATTGGCAGTCAATTCGGCCAATTACGGCGCGCTCGCCAAGCCGGGCGGCTTCGTCACCGTTGCCTCCAGGCTCGTGCATGACGGCGACGGCGAGAATTCGCTGTCGCTTGCATGGACGGAGGCGATCAGCGCCGACCAGGCTCGCAACGAGAAACGTTTCGGCAGCGTGACGCTCGAGCGCGTCGTGCCCACCTCGCTCAACGGTGCGGCCAGCTTCCAGATGGACAGCGGTCGGCTCCGCTACGAACTGGTGATCCCCGCCGAGAGTTTCGAAATCGAATAGGCGGGCCGGCCTCCCCCTTTTCCGCAGGCGATCTCCGACGAACGGGTGACGGTTTTCATTCCAGAAGGGCGGAACTTTGCGGCGCTTCCAGTCGTTTCCCCTGCGGAAGGGAGACACCCCATGGAACACGTAGCTGCACTGCTGCTGATCATCGGCTGTTCGGGCGATCTGAAGCAATGTGGCGAGCTGCCGGCGCCGGTGCCGCTGTTCGAAACCGCTGAGGAATGTGCAAGCGCGCTGCCCTTTGCCTTGCAGGACTGGCAGGGCCGCAAGCCGCGCGTGTTCGCCCGATGCGTGCCCGTGGATCCGGCCATGGAGGAGGGGGACGCCCAGCTGGCCTGGAGCGTTTCGCCGGAGGGTGGCCTGACGGCGTCGATCTACGCGGCGGAACCCGATGCGGTCGCCATGTCCGGCTTCTAGCGGTTCAGGACTGGAAGGAACCGCTCTGATCCAGGCTCGTGATCGTTCTACCTAAAAGCTTTCCGGCGCATCCGTCAGGGGAATTTCGATCTTTACCTCCAGGCCGGTCAGGCCGTAGCTGCGCTGGATCGTCCCGTTCAGTTCGCGTTCGATGTTCATGTCGATCAGCTTGGTTCCGAAGCCGACCCTGTTGGGCAGCTCGATCGGCTTGCTGCTGTGTTCGGCCCATGAGAGGCGGAGGCGCTTTTCGCCTCCCTCCGAAACCGACCATCTGACGGTCAGGGCGGACATCGACTCGCCCACCTCGCCATATTTCAGCGCATTGGTCGCCAGTTCGTGGAAAGTCAGGCCGAGCGCCTGGGTCATCGTCTCGTCCAGCAGCACGGGCGGGCCCGCCAGCATCTCGTCCGGCAGCTCCTTGCCGAAGACCTGCCGGAGCTCGATCTCCACCAGTTCGCGCAGGTCGGCCTTTTGCCAGCGCGAGCGGGTCAGCATGTCCTGGGAGGCCGCCATTGCCTGCAGGCGGTCGGAGAAGGAAGCGGAGAATTCGTCGAGGCTCTGCGAATGCACGGCAGTCTGGCGCGCGATCGCCAGCACGCGGCTGATCGAATTCTTGATCCGGTGCTTCATCTCCTGCAGCATCAGCTCCCGTTCCAGCAGGCTCTTCTCGGTCGCTGCGTGAAGCTGCGAGGCCGCCTCATAGGCGCGCTCCTGGTAGCGGGCAATCATGGCCATTGCGCCCGCCAGCAGCAGGCCCGCCACGCCCAGCATCACCGGTATGCTCGGCGAGGTCGGCTCCGAGAAGCCGTTGGTCGGGCGGAAGCGCAGCGTCCACGGCCGTCCGCCCAACAGAATGGTCCGAACCACCTGGAAGCCCCTGCCATAGGCCGGTGACGGTTCGTCCCTCGACCTGTAGAACAGGTTCTTGTCCTCCGGCGTGCCATCGAAGACCTCGGCGGCGACCGGCAAGAGCGGCGGGGTACCGATTGCCGCCTGGAAAAGGTCGCCAGTGCGGAACGCCACATAGACCAGGCCGGAAACCTTCGTCGAATCGGCCACCGTCTCCTGCGGGCCGGAGTTGCCGTCTACGCTGGCAAAGATCAGGAAGCCGGGCACGAGATCGCTGCCATGGCTTTCCTTGCCCAGCAGCACGCGCCCCGTCGCCCGCGGCTCGCCCGATTGCACCGCCAGTTCGATGGCCGAACGACGCGCCGGATCGGTGAACATGTCATAGCCGATCATGTCGAGATGGTTGCTCTGCAGCGGCTCGTACAGCAGAACGGGCGTGCGCCACTGCTGTGTCGAAGGCGGGTGTATCGGCATCGCGTTGCCGTGGACTTCCGCAATACGGCTTTCCAGCGAACGCTCGTTTCCGTGCTTGTCGAGACCGAGCAGGCCGATGCCGTGCAGGCCCTTGAAATTCTCGGGGACGTCGAGCGCCGCGAAATAGGCAGTGAACTCCGCGCTCGACATTTCCCCGCCCCGCGCCTGCAGGAAAGCCTGGGTGGAACGCAAGAGCGAAAGCTGCAGGTCCAGGCGACCCTCGACGCGGTTCATCGCGTCGTCCACGACCGCCTCGAACTTGAACCGCGCCGCCTCCTTGGAGGCGACATAGGCGAAGCCCGCCATTCCCAGGCTGGCAAGCGCAACAGCCAGGAACGCCGCAAGGGAAAAGGCCTTCTTCAAAGGGCGGGCTTGTCCGTCGCTCATATCAAACCCTTCTTAAGGGGTGATAAGACTATTGCAACGACGAGACCATGGAAACGGTTCTAAGCGGCATCAACCATTCGGCCGATGCCATTTATGCAGCGCGCGCCATGGCCCCCGGCCCGGGTATCGCGCCGGGCGGGCATTTGCCGAGAATGATCATGCCGAGCACCTCGTCCTTGGTAACGTCGCCGGTGCGTGCGGTGCCCACGACCTGCCCGTTCTTCATCACGCAGACCCGGTCGGCCAGGTCGAAAACGTCGTGAATGTCGTGGCTGATCAGGAAGATGCCGATGCCGTCGGCCTTGAGCTGCCGGACCAGCTCGCCCACCTGCGCCGTTTCCTGAGGGCCCAGTGCCGCCGTCGGCTCGTCCATGATCAGGATGCGGGCGTTGAACAGGATCGCCCGCGCAATCGCCACCGACTGGCGCTGGCCGCCCGAAAGCTTGCTCACCGGCTCCTTGAAGCGCTCGAAGCGCGGGTTGAGCCTGCCCATCACCTTGCGCGCCTCGGCTTCCATGGCCACGTCGTCCAGCGTGCCCCAGCCGGTCCTGAGCTCCCGGCCCAGGAACAGGTTGGCGGCGGCGTCGACATTGTCGGCCAGCGCCAGCGTCTGGTAGATCGTCTCGATGCCATATCTCTTGGCATCCCGCGGATTGCCGATAGTGGCCTCCTCGCCATTGACGAGGATGGAGCCGGCATCGCGCTTGTAGGCGCCCGACAGGATCTTGATCAGCGTCGACTTGCCGGCACCATTGTGGCCGAGCAGGGCCACCACCTCGCCGGCATGCAGGTCGACAGAAGCGTCGTCGACGGCGCGGATGCCGCCGAAGGCGATGGAAATGTTCCTCAGTTCCACGAGGGGGGTGCGCATCTGGTCCATCATGCCCTCCGGTTTCACTGCACGCGCCGGCGGTAGAGCGTGTCGAGCCACACGGCCGCGACCAGCACGATGCCGACCACGATGTTCTGCAGCGGCGTGTCCATGCCCAGAAGCACCATGCCCGACTGCAGCGACTGCATTAGCACCGCGCCCAGCATCGCGCCCGCCACCGTTCCGACGCCGCCCGAAAGCGAGGTGCCGCCGATGACCGCCGCAGCAATGACGAGCAGTTCGTCGAGCGTGCCCTGCGCATTGGTGGCCGCGTTCAGCCGCGCCGTGGAAATCGCCGCGCCGATGGCCGCCAGGAAGCCCATCAGCATGAAGATCTTCATCGTCACCCAGCGGGTGTTGATGCCGGCAAGCTCCGCCGCCTCCGGGTTGCCGCCGATGGCGAAGACATAGCGGCCGAAGCGGGTGCGGGTGGCGATGAAGGTCATGATGATGCCCGCCGCGATCGCGATCAGCACCGGAATGGCGATGCCGTGGGCGATGAACAGCCCGCCGTCGGGAATGGCGATGTTGTTGGCCTCGGCATATTTCTTCACCGTGCCGCTCGGCCAGGGGTAGGAATTGGCCACCCAGACGGCCAGCAGGATGACGAAGCAGGCGACAGCGCCCAGAAACATTTCGGCCCAGACCGGGCGCAGCGGAAAGCGGAAGCGCTTGCGCTGATTGCGGCCCGAGACCAGCATCAGGATCACCGCCGCGCAGGCAACGAGGCCGACGACCCAGCTCCAGGTCGCGCCGATCGCCCCTTCGGGCCCGCCGCCCATCAGGCGGAAGGTGGTGTCCATCGGCGCCACCGTCTGGCCGCTGGTCACCCACCAGGCCGCGCCGCGCCACACCAGCAGCCCGCCCAGCGTGACGATGAAGGCGGGAACCCCCAGATAGGCGATGATGAAGCCGTGCAGCGCGCCGATGGCAAGGCCGACGGCCAGGCCCGCCGCCAGCGCGATGATCCAGATCGACGGATCGCCAAGCGAATAGCCGGCGACGCGCGGCAGGACGATCGCCTGGGTCACGCCCATGATCATGCCGCATACGCCCAGGATCGAGCCGACCGAAAGGTCGATGTTGCGCGTGACGATGACCAGCACCATGC
>JAEWHN010000194.1 GCA_023387775.1 Pseudomonadota bacterium
TGGCCACGTCGCTCAGCCGGAAGAAGCGATCGTTGACGCGCAGGTTGATCGCCTTGAGGCTTTCTTCCGAGGTGAACTGGCCGGTCACGCGCACGCTGATGCGCTCCGGCCCGGCCTGGATCACGCCCGAGGGGGTGATTGCGTTCTGCGCCTGCAGGCTCTGGATGATCGCCTGCTGGTTGAGGCCGAGCGCGGCTATCTCGCGGGTGGAGAACTCCAGGTAGATCGCCTCGTCCTGCGCGCCGATCAGCTCCACCTTGCCGGCATTGGGCACGGTCAGCACGCGCGAGCGCACCATCTCGACATAGTCGCGCAGCTGCCGCAGCGTCAGCCCGTCGGCGGTGAAGGCGTAGATATTGCCGAAGACGTCGCCGAAGCGGTCGTTGAAGAACGGCCCCTGCACGCCGTCAGGGAAGGTTGCGCGAATGTCGGTGATCATGTTGCGCACCCGCACCCAGGTGGGCTCGACGTCTCGCGCCTTCGTCGTGGGCTTCAGGTTGACGAAGATGATCGTCTTGCCGGCAGTGGTGACGCTGCGGGTGAAGTCGAGGCTGTCCAACTCCTCGAGCTTCTTCTCGATGCGATCGGTGACCTGGCTGATGGTTTCCTCGACCGACGCACCCGGCCAGTTGGCCTGGATGAGCATGGTCTTGATGGTGAAGGAGGGGTCTTCCTCACGGCCGAGATGCAGGTAGGAGAAGATGCCGGCCACCACGAAGACCAGCATGAAGTACCAGACCAGCGAGCGGTGGGCGAGCGCCCAGTCGGAGAGGTTGAAGCCCTTCACTGCGACGCTCCCTCCGGTATCCGCACCTTCTGGCCCTCGCTCAGGCTGTGCACGCCTGCCGTGACCACGAGGGTGCCGGCGGTCAGGCCGCCGGTCACCACGAAACGGTCCCCGATCCTGGCGCCTGCCTCGATCTCGCGCAGCGACACCGTCGAGGATTGCGGGTCGACCACCCAGACGGCGCTCTTGCCGTCCCTTTCCAGCAGCGCCGTCAGCGGCAGCACGATCGATGGTCTTGCACGTGCGGCCAGCCGCGCCGTCGTCGTCGCGCCCAGCCGGAAAGCGAAGGGCGGGTCGATCAGGGTCAGACGCACGCGCCGCGTCCTGGTGGTGCTTTCAGCCAGCGGCGCGATCTCGCGCACCTTGCCTTCCGCATGGATGGAGGGTTGCGATTGCAGCACCACCTCGAAGGGCGCGCCCACCTGCAATTCGTTGGCCAGCGCCTCCGGAATGTCGAACACCGCTTCCCTCAAGTCGGAGCGGGCCACCGTCACCACCATCTGCCCGGCCGAAACGGTCTGGCCCACCTCGGCGCCCACCGCGGTCACAACGCCGTCGAAATCCGAGAACAGGCGCGAGTAGCCGAGCTGCTCCTGCGCCTTGCGCAGGTCGGCGCGGGCGCGTTCCAGGTTGGCCTGGGCGGCGTCGCGGGACTGGCGCGCCGAGTCGTAGACGGCTTGCGAGGTGTTGCCGCTGGCCAGCAGCGCGCGCTGGCGCTCTTCGCTCGCGGCCGCATTGGCCTGCTGCGCCTCGGCGCTGGAAAGATCGGCGCGGGCAGCCTGGAGCGAGAGTTCAAGCGCCACGGGGTCAAGGGCCGCCAGCGTCTGCCCTTTCTTGACCAGGTCGCCCACCTGGGCGCTGCGTGCCACCAGCCGGCCCAGAATGCGGAAGGAAAGACTGGCGCTGACCTGCGGCTGGATCGTTCCGACGAAGCCCTGGGTCTGCGCGGCCCGCGGCTCGATCACCATGGAAAGAACCGGGCGCACGATTTCCGGCTGCTGCTGCTCGGGTTCCTTGGAGCAGCCGCCAAGCGCTGCCAGAATGCCTGCGGCAAGGAGGAGGCGAGGGAGCGTCATTGGGCGTCCTCCGCGATCTCCACCGGCTGGCCCGGCCGCAGAAGCTGGGCGCCGGCCGTGACCACGCGCTGGCCCTGCTCCAGCCCCTTGTCGATGACAAGGTTGCCGTCGCTGTAGGCGCGGATGCCCACCGGCGTCATCGCCACCTGCCGCGTGCCCGGGTCGATGATCCACACAGCCGGCTTGCCGTCGATGGAGGCCAGTGCCTGCCAGGGCAGCATCACCGCCCTGTACGGTCGGGCCCGTATGGTGCCGGTCACGGCTGCGCCCAGCTGCATGGCGGGCGGCGTCCTGGGTACGCCCACCTTCACCCGCACCGCGGCCTGGCTCACCACCGGCGACACTTCGCGCACCTGGCCGGTGGCCTTGATTTCGGGGTTCGAGATCAGGGTGATCGTCACGGGCGGCACTTCCGTGGCGTTCACCACCAGGCTCTCCTGCACGTCGAACACCGCGTCGCGGTCGCCGTCCTCGGCCACGGTGAACACCGTTTGCGCTGCCTGCACCACCTGGCCGGTCTCCACGTCCCGTGCGGTGACGATGCCGGCCGCCCCGGCGCGTAGTTCGGTGAAGGAAAGGTTCTCGCGCGCATCGGCGAGCTGGCTTTGCGAGGCCTGGACGGAGGCTTGCGCCGTGCGCAGGCTCTGCTCGGCCTGGTCGTAGTCGCGCCGGGTGGTGAAGCCTTGCGCCAGCAGCGTCTTCTGCCGGTCGAAGGCGGCGGTGGCTTGGCGGACCTGCGCCTGCGCCGCCGTCAGATTGGCCTCGGCGGCCTTGAAATCCGATTCCTGCGCCTGCGTGTCGAGCCTGGCCAGAACCATGTCCTTCTCGACATGCTGGCCGACATCCACCAGCCGCTCGGCCACGCGCCCGCCGACCCGGAACGAAAGGTTGTTCAGCGTCTGCGCCGCGATCACGCCGGTCAGCGAGAGGGCGGGGGTATAATCGCTGAACTCGACCGTCTGGGCCCGCACCCTGACCAGTTGCGGCTCCGCCGTCTGTTCCTGCTTCTGGCAGCCGGCGATCAAAAGGGCGCAAAGTGCTGCCGAGCACAGAGGGCGCGGCCTGCGCCAGTGGGTGTCGGCCGCGGCATGACGGGGACTTTTGCAAGAGCTGGACGGCAAGGATGCGGGGCTTTTCGGCGAGAAAAGCGCACTGTCCTTCATTGCTTCCCCTCCGCCATCCGTTTCGCGGTGCGGCCCCCCTCTCCGCAGCTCAGCGCGTCCGGAAATCCGAACCGCAGCAAAGCTAGCATCTCTGTGCACATGCGCAAGATTGCGGTCCGAATGGCGCCTGTTGGGCCGTGCACGCGTTGTCCTCGTCTGCGGGCACATTCTTGACGAGATTGCGCGCCAAACGAGCTTTCCGGCCAGCAGCCGCCAAGCGCGGCGGCCGAGGCCGCAGTCAGACCGAAGGGTGGACACCAGACGTGACGAAGGGTTTTCTGAAGGGCGCAGCGCTCTGCGCCATGCTGTTTCTTGCCGCGTGCCAGACCGCGCGCACGCCGGGCGAGGGGGGCGTCGCTTCCACCTCCGCCTATGGCTACCTGGCCGAAATCCGCAAGGCCAACGGCCTCGGCAAGCTGGAGGCGGATGCCAGGCTGGAGCGGGCGGCGCTGCAGCAGGCCGGCTATATGGCGCGTGCCGGCCGCATGGCCCACACCACCGGCCGAGGCAAGGATTTTGCCTCGCGCATGCGCGACAATGGCGTGGAGGGCGCGGCGGCGGAGAATGTCGCCGTCGGCCGGATGGAGATGGGCAAGCTGATCGACATGTGGATGAACTCGCAGGGGCACCGCCGCAACATGCTCGATCCGCGCTTCAGCCGCTTCGGCCTTGCCTATGTGCGCGCCGGCGATGGCAGCGACCAGAAATACTGGGCGCTGGTGGTCGGCAGGTAATCCCGGCCGCTTCGGTTCCGCTGGAATTGCCCGCCGAAGCGGGCTAATCCCAAGCATCGGCGGTGTCGTGCGGTCAGATCGGCCGCACCCCGCAAATGGCAGGAGCCAAGCGTGGCAAGAGTGTTCGATCCGCCTCCGGCGACCTTTCTCAAGACGGTGGGCGGCGACGATTTTCCCGTGCGCCGGGTGTTTTGCATCGGCCGCAACTATGCTGCCCATGCCCGCGAGATGGGCAAGGATCCCGACCGCGAGCCGCCGTTCTTCTTCACCAAATGGGCCGAAACGGTGGTGAATGCCGACCCGGCCGACGCCTGCCGCATCGCCTATCCGCCTGAGACCGCGAGCTACCATTTCGAGGTCGAGCTTGTCGTGGCGCTCGGCGCTCCGGCCTTCCGCGTCGATCCCGAGGCGGCGCTGGCAAAAATCTGGGGCTATGCCGTCGGCCTCGACATGACCCGGCGCGACCTGCAATCGGCCGCCAAGGACCTCGGCCGGCCGTGGGATGTCGCCAAGAACGTCGAACAATCCGCGCCGACCGGCCGCCTCGTGCCGGCTGCGCAAGCGGCTGCCGCCGGCTTCGATCCGGCGCGGGGCCGCATCGCGCTGTCGGTCGACGGCGCGACCAAACAGGAAGGCGACCTTGCCGAGATGATCTGGCCTGTGGGCGATGTCGTCGCGCACATTTCGCGCTTCTACTGGCTGGAAGCGGGCGACCTCATCTTCACCGGCACGCCCGCCGGCGTCGCCGCGGTGGTGCCGGGCAACGGGCTGCGGGGAGAGATCGCGGGCCTTCCGCCGCTTGCCGTCACCATCGGTGAGCCGGCGAACTGATCCGTCGACATCGCTTGGCGTCGGCGCCGATCTGTGATCAGATGATCATATTCGGCGCGGAATCGTGGCGCCGGTTGCGGCGTCGCCCAGCGTAGCCGATGCCGGGGCGGAGGATAAGACATGGCGATGGATTTGGGCTTCGAGCCGGTGGCGACCCGCATGACCGTGCAGGACGGCGTCTACCAGCAGCTTCGCCATGCGCTGATGATCGGCCGCTTCGACCCGGCGCAGACGCTCACCATCGCTTCGCTGGCCGAGGCCTTCGGAACCAGCAACATGCCGGTGCGCGAGGCGCTGCGCCGGCTGGCGGCCGAAAACGCGCTCGAGATTGCTCCCAACGGCTCGGCCTGCGTGCCGCCCGTCACCCGCGCCCGGCTCGACGACCTGTGCCGCGCGCGCGTGGCCGTCGAGGGCCTTGCCGCCGAGCTTGGCGCCCCGCGGCTTACCGCGTCCGACGTCGCCACGCTGGAGCAGATCGTGGCCGAGCAGCAGGATATCGGCCGCAACGACAGCATCTACGACCTGATCAGCAAGAACCAGCAGTTCCACTTCATCATCTATCGCGCCTCGGGCTCGGACGTGCTGTTCCAGCTCATCGAAACGCTTTGGCTGCGCTTCGGGCCCTATATGCGGCTTCTGTCGCATCACGTCGCACCTTCCATGAAGGCCGGTACGATGGAGCCGTCCGGCCAGCACCGGGCAATCATCGCGGCCTTGAAGGACCGGGATTTCCTGCGCGCCCGCGACGAGATCGTGGCCGACATCGAGGCAACGCAGGAAACCCTGCGCGGCATCTGCCCGGAAGGGAGCGAGAGCAAGGCCGTGGATCTCTCGGGCCTCGGCAAGGCGTCATAGGGCAGCAGGTCTGTTCCGACTTCATCCCGTCCGTCGTTTCGCCTTTGTGTCCGGTAAGGCGGCTTCTCGGCGCGGCCGAGGCCACGCCGGTTGAGAGTCCGAGGCCTGGGTCCCCGGAACCTCCGCTCTTCGCTTCGCTCGCGCTCCGGCCTGAGGACGACGGAAGGATACGCCGCCTACTTTTTTGATCGAAGGCCCCGGCAACTCCTCGGCCTACCAGGCAGAGAATATGCGTGGAGTATCCCCCGTCATTCCCGACCTCGTGAGCGAGTGAAACGAGCGCAGAGTGTCGGGAATCCATGCCTCGACAGCAGTGCAGTCAAAACTGCCTCCGAATGATCGCCACCACGCCTCAATCCGATTGAGAGTCCGAGGCATGGGTCCCCGGAACCTCCGCCCTTCGCTTCGCTCGTGCTCCGGCCCGAGGACGACGGAAGGATAGGAGGCCCGTCATTCCCGACCTCGTGAGCGAGCGAAGCGAGCGGAGAGTGTCGGGAATCCATGCCTCGACAGCAGTGCAGCCAAAGCCGTCTCCGAATGATCACCACCACGCCTCAATTTGGTTGAGCGTCCGAGGCCTGGTCCCCGCAACCTGCGCCCTTCGCTTCGCTCGTGCTCCGGCCCGAGTACGACGGAGGATGGGGCCCGCAGCCGCTCTCCGATTCGAACTTGTGAGCGAGGGAAGCTAGCTCCCCCGGGAACACCGACCCGGGTCGTCAGAAAATTGTTCGCCCGGCCTCGGTTGATCCGCGGCGGGTTTTGTGATCACATGATCACAAGCCGAGGGGGAGAGCATGGCTGGCTATTTTCTTCATCATTCCATCGGGACCTTTCCCGGCAAGGCCGAAGCCATGGCCGCTGCCCTGTGGGCCTTTTCCGAGGTCTGGTCGGCCGAGGACGACGGCCAGTGGCCCGCCGCCATGGCGGCGCGGCAGCGTTTCGTCGATACCTGGCGCATGCTGATCGACGCGCCCGAGGGCTCGCTCACCACGGCGGAAAACGTCACCACGGCGCTCTACAGCTTCATCGGCGGCCTGCCGAAATCGCACCTTCAGGGGCGCCGCCTCCTCGTCGCCGGCGACTGTTTTCCGAGCCTGCATTTCCTGCTGGCAAAACTTGCCGAGCGATTCGGCTTCGTGCTCGACACCGTGCCGCTGCGCCCCGGCGAGACCTGGGTGCGCGACGAGGACGTCATCGCACGCTGGCAGGACGATGTCGGCGTGGCGCTGCTCACCTTCGTCACCTCCACCGCCTCTCATCGCTGCGATGTCGCCCGCCTTGCCGAGCATGGAAGGCGCATGGGCACGCTGGTGGGCGTCGACATCACCCAGGGCGTCGGCGTGGCGCCCTTCACGGTCAGCGCCACCGGCGTCGACTTCGTCGTCTCTTCCTCGTTGAAATGGCTGTGCGGCACGTCCGGCGCCGGAATCCTGCAGGTGCGGCCCGAGCTGCTCGCGACTTGCGAGCCCGAGCTGCGCGGCTGGTTCAGCCAGGAGAATCCATTTTCCTGGGACCTCGACAAATTCACCTATGCTTCGGACGTGCGCCGCTTCGACCACGGCACGCCGGCGATCCTGGCCAGCGTTGCCTCGCTGCCGGGGCTGGAATGGGTGATGCGCACCGGCATCGATGCCGTCCGCGCGCGCAATCTGGTGCTCACCGGGCGCATCATCGAGCGCGCGCTGGAAAACGGCTGGTCGGTGGCCTCGCCGCTGGATGAGCGGCAGCGCGGCGGCAGCGTCATGCTGGCCTTGCCGGAAGGCGTGGACGCGGCGCGGGTGGTGTTGGAACTGCGC
>JAEWHN010000207.1 GCA_023387775.1 Pseudomonadota bacterium
GCCAACTACCGCGACCACCACGCCCACCGCCGCGAATTCGCGCGCTTCTCGGCCCGCGACGCCGAAGCCTACGACCGCTACGCCCGCGACGTGACGCGCCAGTGCCGCTTCATCCAGCCACTTCTGATGCGCACCGCCCCCGACCCGACCAGCTTTCGCCCGCGCGACATCGGCGAACTCATCTACCTCGGCAAGAAATTCGCCGGTCTGGGTGCCTCCGAGATGGCGGACACGCTGCGCTTCTGGACCATGTCGATCTCCGACTTTCTCGACGAATATTTCGAGACCGACGTCATCAAGGCCAATTTCGCACTTTCCGGCATCATCGGCACCGCACTCGGCCCGATGTCGCCCGGCACGGCCTATGTGCTGCTGCACCACTATATGGGCGAGGTGGACGGCTCGGTCGGCGCCTGGGGCTATGCGCGCGGCGGCATGGGCGCTGTCACCAAGGCCCTGGCCGACAGTTTTCGCGCTTCCGGCGGCACCATCCGCACCGGGGCGGAGGTGGAACAGGTGCTGGTGAAGAACGGCAAGGCGCGCGGGCTCGTCCTGGCCAACGGCGAGGAGATCCACGGCAAACTCGTCGTCTCCAATGCCGACGTCAAGCGCACGTTCCTCAAGCTCGTCGAGGAAAGGGAACTGCCCGACACCTTCCTGCGCCGCGTCAAAAACTTCAAGATGCGTGGCTCGTCCGGCAAGGTGAACATCGCGCTGGATTCGATGCCCGAATTCCCGGCCCTGCCCAAGGATTCGCCCTGCTATCGCGGCGACATGCACTTCACAGACTCGGTCGAGCGCATGGAGCGCGGCTATGACGACTGGAAGGCCGGGCGCTGGTCGGCCGATCCGTTCCTCGACATGATGATCCCCACCATGCTCGACCCGACCATGGCGCCGCCGGGCAAGCATTTCATGAGCTGCTTCGTGCAATATTGCCCGCCCAGGGTGGAAGGCCGCGACTGGACCGACGCCGACCGCGACGCCTTTGCCGAAACGGTCGTCTCGCAGATCGCCGACTATTCGCCCGGCTTCCGCGACCGCATCGTGCACATGGAAGTGCGCACGCCGCGCGAGTTGGAGGCCGAGGTCGGCCTCACCGAGGGCAACATTTTCCAGGGCGAGCTGACCTTCGATCAGTTGCTGTTCAACCGCCCGGTGCCCGGCTATGCGCAATACCGCTCGCCCATTGACGGGCTCTATATGTGCGGCTCCTCCACCCATCCCGGCGGCGGCGTCATGGGTGCGCCCGGGCGCAACGCGGCACACGAAATCCTGCGCGACCTCTCGCGCCCCATCAAGCATATGAGCCCGGCCCATGACGTCATTTGATGCCATCGTCATCGGCGGGGGCCACAACGGCCTCACCGCCGCCGCAGCCCTGGCCAAGAGCGGACGGAAAGTCCTGGTGCTGGAGGCCGCCGGCGAGATCGGTGGTGCTGCCCGCACAGAGGAATTCGCGCCCGGCTTTCGCGCAGCACCCGCACACTTGCTGAACCGGCTGCACCCTGAAGTGGTGAAAACGCTGGAGCTGGAACGCCACGGCCTCGCCTTCGGCCCGATCGCACCAAGCGTTGCGCTCTCGCGCGACGGCAAGCCGCTCATGCTTCATGGCGCCTATGGCGAAACCCTCTCCAGCGCTTCGGCCTCGGAAGCGGCTGTGTGGAAGGAATTGCGGGCGCAGCTTCTGCGCTATGCCGGCATATTGAAGCCGCTTCTGGCGCGCCGGCCGCCCGACCTCGGCAACATGACGCTGATGGAAACCTCGGCCTTCGCCATGACCGGCTTGTCGCTGCGCCGGCTCGGCAAGGAGGACATGCGCGACTTCCTGCGCATGCTGCTGATGAACGTTTCCGACGTCGCCGACGAACATCTGGAAGACGACCGGCTGAAGGGCCTGCTCGCCTTCGACGCCACGCTCGGTAGCCATCTCGGCCCCCGTTCGCCCACCTCGCTGCTCGGCCTTTATTATCGCCTCGCCGGCGAGATCGGCGGCCAGCCCGGCGCGCAGGCGCTGCCCGCCGGCGGCATGGGCGCGGTGGTCGCTTCCATCCTGCGCGCGGCAAAAGCTGCCGGCGTCAGCATCCGCGCCGATGCACCGGTGGCAAAAATCCTGGTCGAAAAGGGCCGCGCCGCAGGCGTCGCCCTCGACGGCGGCGAGGAGATCCGCGCCCGCACGATCGTCTCGGCCATCAACCCGCGCAGCACCTTCCTGGACCTCGTCGGAACGCGCGAGATCGACACCGGCTTCGTCCGGCGGATCAAGAACATCCGCATGAAGGGCGATGCGGCGAAGCTGCATCTGGCGCTCGACCGGCCGCCGGAATTTGCGGGCGTCGATGCCGCCGGCCATCGCGGCCGCCTCGTCATCGCGCCCTCTTCCGACCATGTCGAGCGTGCCTTCAATCCGGCTAAGTACGGCGAATTCTCGCCGGAGCCGGTGATGGAGATCACCTTGCCCAGCCTGTCGGACCCCACGCTCGCACCGGACGGCGCCTGCGTGCTCTCGGCCGTAGTCCAATATGCGCCCTATGCGCTAAAGGAAGGCTGGAAGACAGGCAAGCCGAAATTTCTGGAAGCCATCATGGCGCAGCTCGAGCTTTACGCCCCGGGCATCGGCAAGCTGGTGCGCCATGCCGAATTGCTGACGCCCGCCGACCTCGAAGCCCGGTACCGCATGCCCGGCGGCCACTGGCACCATGGCGAACTGCAGGCCGACCAGATGCTGATGTCGCGCCCCGCCCTGGGTGCTGCCGGCTACGACACGCCGGTGGACGGCCTGTTCCTGTGCGGCGCCGGCTCGCATCCGGGCGGCGGCGTTTCCGGCGTGCCAGGGCTGAATGCGGCGCGGCGCATCATCGAGATGAGGGGATAGATATGCACATGATAGC
>JAEWHN010000220.1 GCA_023387775.1 Pseudomonadota bacterium
TCTTGATCTCCTTCTCGGACTTCAGGCCGACCTGGCGCACGCCGAAATAGGTCGGGCCCAGGATCACGATGCCGAGCTGGTCCTCGGCCATCTTCTTCATCTCCGCGCCCGCCTCGCTGGCGAAGAAGGCCTTCAGATGCGCCGCGTCGCGGAAGAGATAGCCGGCCGTCAGGATCGACCAGGCCGGGATCTGCTTGGAAATGTCCTGCGGCGCGATATTGCCCATCTCCAGGTTACCGCGCTGCAGCGCCACGAGCTCCGTGCCCTGCTTGAACAGGTTGCCGCCGTAATAGCCCTCGAAGGCGAAGTCGTCCCTGATGGCGTCGTCGAACATCTTCATCATCTGGGCGCGGATGTCCTGCTCCGAGAAGACGGCGGAGAAGCGCAACTTTGGCTTGTCCTGCGCGAGCGCCGGAACGGCACTCGCGAGGGCAAGGGCTGCGGCTCCTGCCAGCGCCTGGCGGCGTGTGAGATCGAACGTCATTGGCAATACCTCCCTGTTGCCGTTCCCGTCTTTCGACGCGCCCCCCTCAGAGCGCGTTGATTTTCTCCAGCATGCCTTCCGGCCAGTCTTTCGACAGCGGAGATTCCAGATATCTGTCATTCGAAGAGGCGCGGAATGCAGCGAGCAGCCCGGGTTCCTGCTCGATGTATCCGGCGTCGCTCGAGGCAAAGGCGTCCATGGTGCCGATCCACAGCCGCCCGTCATCGAGCCTGTCGTCGAGGCACGTCTCGACGGTGGCGACGCGGGCGGGAGACGCTGGCACGGTCATGCCGCCGCCTCGAAATGGCCGGCCATCGCCTGGCGATCGGGCGCAACACCCGTGAACAGCTCGAAGGCGCGCACGGCCTGGTAGACAGCCATGCCGGTGCCGGCCAGCGTGCGGCAGCCGAGCGCGCGCGCGCGGCGCAGAAGCTCGGTCTCTTGCGGGAAATAGACGATCTCGGCCACCCATTGCCGCGGCGAAAGAAGGTCGGCCGGGAATGGCGTGCCGGGATATTTGGCCATGCCGACCGGCGTGGTGTTCACGATGCCGTCGGCGGCGGCGACCACGGCCGCGGCGTCACGGGATGCGACGACGCGACAGGCCGCTCGGGACGCCATCCTCCGGGCGAGGTCCTCGGCCCTCGCCGCATCCGTGTCGATGACGACGAGCTCGCCCGCGCCGAGCCCGTCGAGCGCGTAGGCGACCGCTGCCCCCGCCCCGCCGGCGCCGAACAGTGCGATCGTCCGCATGGCTGCGCCGGCCATGGTCTCTCGAAAGCTCTCCCTGAACCCCCAGGCGTCAGTGTTGTGCCCGACCTTGCGCCCTTCGCAGAACACGACCGTGTTGACCGCGCCGATGGCGAACGCCTCCGGCGACAAATCATCCAGCGAAGGCATGACCGCCTGCTTGAACGGGTGGGTGACGTTGACGCCCTGGAACCCCGCGGCCTGCGCCGCGTCCAGAACCTCGCCGAGCGCCGCATCGGGCAGCGCCAGCATGTCGAAGTCGAGGAGGAGATAGGCGTAGTCGATGCCGAGGCGCCTTGCCTCACGCTCGTGCATGCAAGGCGTGCGGGAGGACTGGATGCCGCGGCCGAGCAGGCCCACGACGACGCAGTCCTCGCCCGGCCAGGGCGTGCCACGATGCCCGGCCGCAATCTGCCCGAGCCGGTCGACAAGGCTGTCGGCCATTCCAGTCCTCTCCTCCCGGATCATGCCGTCCGGCGGCTGCAGCGCCGCACTTGTGCTCGCGCGGGCGCCGCCGCTATGACAGGTGCACCTGCGGGCTGGATGATGTACGAACTAGATAGTACAGTCAATCACCCGACTACGTAGAGGCACCGGAGACCCCATGACCGTCGCTAAAGATGAGAAATCCAGGCCGGAAGCCGGTGGGCCCCGCGTGCCGGATCCGGAGGGAACGCGGCGGAACATACTGGAGATCGCCTCGCGCGAGTTCGCCCTCAACGGCCTGTCGGGAGCCCGCATCGACGAGATCGCCGCACGCACGCGCTTCAGCAAGCGCATGATCTACTATTATTTCGGCGACAAGGAGGGGCTCTACCTGCGCGCGCTGGAGGAGGCCTACAGGCAGGTGCGCGAGGGCGAGGCGCAACTCGACATAGAAGGCCTGCCGCCGGTGGCCGCCCTGACGCGCCTTGTCGAGTTCACCTTCGAGCATCACCACCAGCACGAGGATTTCATCCGCATGGTGATGATCGAGAACATCCATCACGGCCAGTACCTGAAGCAGTCGGACGCCATCCGCGACCTCAACGTGACAGCCATCGACCACATCTCGCGCATCTACTCGCGCGGCGTGGCCGAGGGGGTCTTCCGCCCCGGGCTCGACCCGGTCGAACTGCACTGGCAGGTCAGCGCGCTCTGCTTCTTCAACGTCTCCAACCGCGCCACCTTCTCGATGATTTTCGGACGCGACTTCGGCGCGCCGGAGCAGCTTGACCGTCTCAAGAAGAACACCGTCGAGATGATGCTGCGCTTCGTCGCCAGAGACGACCCTTCCCCCGCATAGTCTCGCGGCGTCAGGATGGCACATGACGCGGGCCTCGCCATCACGCTGTACCGGCCGTTCCGCGACTTCAAGGGCCTGTCAAACCCGAGCCGCGTCCTCGGGCGGGTTTCTAATCAGGAACGTCTGGAGCTTTCCCGGCGTTACTCCCGCCGGCCTTGGAGGCAGTGCGGTAACCGGCGACGAAGCTATCCAGTTCGGCGCGTTCGAGATCGGACACCGCCCAGTAATCGAAGCCGCTCCCCTTCCAGCTCACCATATTGTAGCCGTCGGCTTCCCT
This sequence comes from Pseudomonadota bacterium, assembly GCA_023387775.1. Taxonomy (GTDB): domain Bacteria; phylum Pseudomonadota; class Alphaproteobacteria; order Rhizobiales; family Rhizobiaceae; genus Pseudaminobacter. The sequence continues at coordinate 2,797 of JAEWHN010000220.1, forward strand.
GTCCTCGGGGCCGGAGGTCCCCGCCCCTGCCGGCTCCGCCACCACCGTGATCAGATGCTCGTTGTGGCGGTAGACGAGCGTCGGTACGGTGCGGCCGCCGATGACATCGACGCGCCCGCCGACAAGCGCGAAGCCTTTCGCTGCAAGGTCGGGCGCGGGCGGCGAGATACCGATGCGGCCGTCGAGCCAGGGCTTCACGGTATGGCGATCGGACGATGCGATGTCGACCGGGCTTGCGGCAAGCAGGCTTCGGCGATGGCTGCTCGCCACGAGATCGGCGGTGGTTTCGCGCGGGCCCTGTGCACCCAACCAATAGCCGCCGCTTCCGGCCCCGATCACGGCGATGAGAAGCGAGGCGGCAAGCGCGCGCCAGTCCGTCTGCCAGCCTGGTCGCCGCCGTGGGAATCCGGCAGGTTTGCCGGAAGCGCCGACAGCGGCTTCGATCCTGTCGAGCAGTTTCGTGTCGAGTTGCGGGCGTTCGAGCCTGCCGAGCGCCGCATGCGTGGCGGCAATGGCATCATAGGCCTTGCGCAGCGCCGACTCATCGGCAATGCGGCGTTCGAGTGCCGCGGCCGAAGCCGCGTCGAGCTCACCATCGACGAGCGCGTTCAGCAACAGAAGGTCCGTTTCCGGCGGTGTCCTGGCTTCAGCCACGATAGTCCTCCGCAATCGAAGCCGCGAGCAACAGGCGCGCGCGCGACAGGCGTGACATCACCGTGCCGATCGGTACAGACAGCAGATCGGCGATCTCGCGATAGCTCAGATCGTTGAATTCGCGCAGCACGAGCACCTCCCGCAGCGGGGCGGGCAATGCGCCGACGGCCTTCTGGACGGCGGCGGCATCGGCCTTGCGGATAAGTTCGGCCTCGGGAGTCAGGGCTGGAGCGTCGGGAAAGTTTCCCTCTCCCGTCTCGGCCAGCCGATCCATCTCGTCCTGATCGCCGAGCGCCAGCAGCCCTTTCCGCCGGTTCTTCGCCATCCAGGTGAAAGCGGTATTGCGGACGATCGCCAGAAGCCAGGCACGCGGGCGCAAGATCGCACCTTCCCCGATCGAGGCGAATGCCCTGAGGCAGGCCTCCTGCACGACGTCCTCCGCATCATCGCGATTGCCCGTCAGCCAGCGCGCAAAGACCAACGCATCCTGAAGATGCGGCACGACCAGTTCCCGGAACCGGATCGTCGGCTGATCTCCACTCAAAGCGCTCACGTCCTTGCTGCTGCGCCGGTCGACGGGCAATCGCGGAAGGTCATTTGACGACTATGCTACCTTTCATGAAAGTGTGCAGGCCACAGAAATAGGCAACATTGCCCGATTGGGCGAAAGTCCTGACAAAACTGTCGCCGGTATCGAGCGGCTCGGAGCGGAAGCTGCCGTCGGCCGCCACGATCGTGTGGACCATGTCATCGGAATTGACGAACCGCACCGTGTCGCCACGCTCGATCGTCAACGTCTGCGGCTCGAAGGAGAAATTCGAGATAGTCACCCGTGCCTCCGTTGCGGCAGCCGGGGCAATCGGCTGGGCAAGAAGGGCGATCAGCATCGCGGCAAGACCCGCTCGGGGCCCCTTCAGCAGCATGGCAGGCATGGCAATTCCTCCTTTCTTGCGTGTTCATGCGAACCTCCTCATGCAAGGGTGGTGTCGGTGATCGCGAGCTTCTCCTGGCCGACCGTGAAGTCGACCGAGGTCAGGCCCAGCATCGATCGCAACTGGTCGGCGGGAACGATCACGGGGCCGGGCTTGTCGGCCGTGCCGGGCTTCGGCTGCGGAAAGGCCGTCGAGCGCGCCGTGTGAAAGGTCATGTTGCCTTCCACCTTCTGCACGATCTGGTGGATGTGCCCGTTGAGCACGGTCACGGAACCGAAACGCCTCAGGAGCGCGAGCGCCTGTGCGGCATCGTCCGTTCCCCAACCCCATTCCGGATAGATCGACCAGAGCGGGATATGGGCAAAGACGACGATGGGCGTCGAGGCCGAACGGCCGTCGAGATCCTTCTTGAGCCAGCCGAGCTGTTCGGCGCCGAGATTGCCAAGCCCGCCGGCCTTGAGGTCGACGACGTTCACAAGGCCGATGAAGTGGACCCCGCCCAGATCGAATGAGTGCCAGCCGGCGCCGAGCGTGCCCCGGCCGTAGCGGTCGAGATAGGCCCTGCCCTGCCCCGGATCGATCACGTCGTGCTCGCCCGGGACATAGAAGACATCCAGGCCGGTGCTGCCGATGATGCGTTGAGCGTCGTCGAACTCGCCATCTTTGGAAAGATGCGTGATGTCGCCGGTATGGAGCATGAAGGCGGGCTTCACCGGAAGCGCCTTCACCTTGTCGATCGCCTCGGTCAGCGTGTCGACAGCGGTCACCTTGGCTTCCTTGTCGAAGCCGATGTGGCTGTCCGAGATCTGCAGGAAGGTCATCGCGCCCTGCGCAGCTTCGGCGGCCTGTGCCGCGTCGAGCAGGCTGAGCGACCTGGGAATGCCGCCCGCAACGGTCCACAGCACGCCGGTTCCCGCCCAGACCATGCATTCAAGCGCATGCCTGCGCGTCAGCACAAATCCGGTGCCGGTCTCTTTTTCTTGCTTGGGCATTGTCGTGCTCCTTTCGAACGTGTGTCGTTCGAGCAGAAGACAAGACCAGCCCTGCGCTTATTCCGGTCCGGCATTCACTTCGATGTGAGCGGTCGGTCGAGGGCCCACTGTTCGAAACCGATTGCGCATTAACCGATTACCCGCCGTGCCCAGACCTCGACCGTATGTGCCACGGTGGCGAGATGGTCCGCGGCGGAGAAGCCGGAGACCTTCCTGCGCGGCTTGAGATCATGGTCGCCGTCCTCGAGCCACAGAATCTCGATCTGGCCGGAGAGATCGTACGACATGACTTCCTCTCGGGTTCCGAATGGGTCGCGCGTGCCCTGGTAGATCAGTGCCGGTGCCTTCAACCCGGCCAGGTGCGCGGTTCGCAACTGTTCAGGCTTCGCCGCCGGATGGAACGGGTAGCCGAGGCAGAGCAGCCCGACGATGCTGCCGCTGGCATGCAGATCATCCGCGACCATGTACGCGACCCGGCCGCCCATCGACTTGCCGCCGATGATCAGCGGCCCGGATGCGCCAAGCGCCTCCACCGCCTCGCGAACCTTCTCATTCCAGATCGCCACCGACGATCAGCAAGAGACCGACCGCTACTGGAACGCCATTGTCGACAATTGCAACCTGGATCTTGGCCTTCGCCCGCAAGGAAGTGTCGATGGCCAAGATCCAGGTTGCAAACGTGCTGCCCGATGCCGCCGACGTCGCGATCCAGATCAATGGCGCACGCGGCTATTCCAAGGATACCGTGCTTGAATGGATCTACCGCTACGCCCGCCAGGCGCGGCTGGTCGACGGCGCCGACGAGGTGCACAAGGTGGTGCTGAACCGCTTCCTCAACGAGGAGGGCAGGAACTTCTGGCACTGGAACGTCGAAGGCAGTGCAAATGCCTGGACCAGGAAATGACGAAAGGCACGATGAACGCGGATTTCGATCCGGCGGCGCTGGCAAGCTTCTTGCGCGACCGGTTTGGAGCCGGCCAGATGTCGCTCGAGAGGATCGGCGACGGGCCGTCCAACCCGACCTATTTCGTCGACCGTGGCGAGCGGCGCATGGTGCTGCGCAAGAAGCCGGCGGTGCCGATCCTGCGCGGCGCGCATGCCATCGACCGCGAGTTCCGCGTGCTGGACGCGCTTGCGCCGACTAGCGTGCCGGTGCCGCGACCGATCCTCCTTCATGAAGACGACCAGCCGCTCGGCACGCCGTTCTACCTGATGGAGCGCCTCGAGGGTCGCGTCTTTCACGATTGTTCGCTGCCCGGGCTATCACGCGAGGAACGGCGCGGCATCTGAAGCCGCCTCATCGCGAAGGACGAATTTCTGGATCTTTCCGGTCGCCGTTTTTGGCAGCTCCCTGAAGACGAAGCGGCGTGGCACCTTGAACCCGGCAAGATGCTGGCGGCAGAGGGCGTTCAATTCCTCCGCGCTCGCCGACGCGCCCGGCTTGAGCTCGACGAAAGCACACGGAACTTCGCCCCACTTCGGATCCGGCGTTGCGACGACGGCAGCCAGCAGAACGGACGGATGCCTGTGGAGTGCGCTTTCAATCTCGAGGCTCGAAATGTTCTCGCCGCCCGAGATGATCACATCCTTCGACCGGTCCTTGATCTCCAGGGTTCCATCCGGGTGCATCACCGCCAAGTCGCCGGTGTGGAAGACGCCGCCGGCGAAGGCCGCA
>JAEWHN010000221.1 GCA_023387775.1 Pseudomonadota bacterium
TCAGGGCGAGGCCCATGCCGGAGCGTGCGGCACCTTGAGCCTGCAAAATGGCCGGCAATATGACGCACGGGCCGCCGGCCCTAAACGATCCACGGATTTGCCCGTTGGGGTCTTCTGCCCGGCAAGCCAATTGCCGGGCGTGGCTCACGGGTTGCGGGCGCTCAGACGCCGATCGGCATGTGCTCGGCCGAGCGGGTGACCGCGCGCGGTGCCGTGATCTCCTTCCACTTCGAGAGCGCCTGGTTGACCGCGGCGAAGGGCCGGCGCTTGACGAACTTGCCGCGGCCGGGCTGCGGCTGGTCGTTCTGCCCATGCGTCCACACCACGTCGCCGCGCGACAGCGTGTAGCGCGGCAGACCGTTGACCTTGACGCCCTCGAACACGTTGTAGTCGATGATCGACTTCTGGTTGGCGGCAGAGATCGTCTTGGACAGTTTCGGGTCCCAGACCACCAGATCGGCGTCGGAGCCGGGCAGGATCGCCCCCTTCTGCGGATAGATGTTGAGGATCTGGGCGATATTGGTGGAAGTGGCAGCCACGAACTCGTTCATCGTCAGCCGGCCTGTCTCCACGCCCCGCGTCCAGAGCACGGGCATGCGGTCTTCGAGCCCGCCGGTGCCGTTGGGGATCTTGCGGAAGTCGTCGAGCCCGAGCGTCTTCTGCTCGCTGGTGAAGGCGGCATGGTCGGTGGCGACCACCTGCAGCGAGCCGGCGGCAAGACCTGCCCACAGGCTGTCCTGATGAAGCTTGTTGCGGAACGGTGGCGACATCACCCGGCGGGCGGCATGCATCCAGTCGCGGTTCTGGTATTCGCTCTCGTCCAGCGTCAGGTGCTGGATCAGCGGCTCGCCAAAGACGCGCATGCCCTTCTGGCGCGCGCGCCGGATCGCCTCGTGGCTCTGCTCGCAGGAGACATGCACGATATAGACCGGCACGCCGGCCGCGTCGGCGATCATGATGGCGCGGTTGGTCGCTTCGCCCTCGACCTCGGGCGGGCGCGAATAGGCGTGCGCCTCGGGTCCGGGCACGCCGGAAGCGATGTATTTCTGCTGCAGGGCAGCGACGATGTCGCCGTTTTCGGCATGCACCAGCGGCAGCGCGCCAAGCGCTGCGCAGCGCTGGAAGGAGGCGAACATCTCGTCGTCGTTCACCATCAACGCGCCCTTGTAGGCCATGAAGTGCTTGAAGGTGTTGATGCCGCGGTCCACCACCTTGGCCATGTCGGAGAAGACCTGCTCCGACCAGCCGGTGACGCACATGTGATAGGAATAGTCCGACGATGCCTGGCGCGTCGCGCGCGCCTCCCACTCCTCCAGCGCCGCCAGCATGCCATCCGCGCCGGGGATGACGAAGTCCACCACCATGGTGGTGCCGCCCGAGAGCGCCGCGAAGGTGCCGCTCTCCCAGGTTTCGGCCGCGGTGGTGCCCATGAAGGGCATTTCCAGATGGGTGTGCGGATCGATGCCGCCCGGCATGATGTAGGCGCCCTCGGCGTCGATCACGGTGTCGCCGGAAAGTCCCTTGCCGATCGCCGAGATGCGCTCGCCCTCGATCAGGATGTCGGCCTCGTAGGTCCTGTCGGCGGCGACAATCGTGCCGCCCTTGATCACTTTCGACATTGCGGTCTCCTTCCTTTTCCTGTGCCGGCAGTCGCTGCGTGTTCCCCGTGCAGGCTGCCGTTGTTCTCAAGGTGGCGTGTTTCGGCGCGGCTGTAATAGCCGCCGGCACGCTATTTATTGGGCCACCTTAGCGACTTTCCGGCCGCCGCAAAGAGCCTTTTATCGGCGCGGACCAGCCGGCCGCGGAGCGGAAGGCTCGCGCGGCCCAGTAGAGGAAGAACAGGAGAGTGCGGGTTCTCTCGGCGCGGGCCTAGCCGGCGTTGACCGAGTTCTTGCCGGCAAGGATCCTTTCCCAGCCAAGGGCATCCGCCACGATGGCGTCGAGATCGTCATGCTTCGGCCGCCAGCCGAGTTCGAGCCGGGCCAGGTCGGAATTGGCGACGACCGCATCGGCATCGCCCGGCCGCCGGCCACCCATCGTGACTTCGAACGCGGCGCCATGAACCCGCCGCACCGCCTCGATCACCTCCAGCACCGAATAGCCATGGCCGTAGCCGCAATTGGCCACCAGGTTGCCCTCTCCGGCGCGCAGCCGCTGCAAGGCAAGGTAATGCGCATGCGCCAGGTCGCTGACATGGATGTAATCGCGCACGCAGGTGCCGTCCGGCGTCGCGTAGTCGGTGCCGAAAACCTGCATGGAAGCGCGCTTGCCCTGCGCGGTCTGGCACGCAACCTTGATCAGATGGGTGGCACCGGGCGTGGACTGGCCGGTGCGTCCCCTAGGGTCGGCACCCGCGACGTTGAAGTAGCGCAGCGCGGTGTAGCGCAGGTCGTGGGCCGCGGCCGCATCGCGCAGCATCCATTCGCTCATCAGCTTGGACAGGCCATAGGGCGATTCGGGCGCCAGCCGCGCGTCCTCGCGCACCGGCTCCAGCCCCGCAGCGCCATAGACAGCCGCAGTGGAGGAGAAGATGAAGTGCTTCACCCCTTCTCTCACCGCCGTTTCGACCAGGGTGCGGGTCTTGGAAGTGTTGTTCTCGTAATAGGCCAGCGGATCGGCGACTGATTCCGGCACCACGATCGAACCGGCGAAATGGATGATGGCATCCACGCCATGGTCGCGGATCACCCCGCGGACGAGGTCGGCGTCGCCCACGTCGCCGACGACCAGCGTGGCTTCCGGCGCCACCGCCCAGTCAAACCCCGTCGAAAGGCGATCGACCACGACCACCTTCTCGCCAGCGTCCAGCAGTTCCCACACCATGTGGCTGCCGATATATCCGGCGCCGCCGGTCACCAATACGGTCATTTATCAACCTCGCCTCGCAGGGCGCCTGCCGAATCGCGGCGGCGGCCCGAACTTCTGTAACTGGTAGATTTCCAGACGATTCATTGCTGTCCTCTCCCATCCAGACATCGATACCAGACGACGTGGAGGCGGTCGACAAGCGAGCGCGAAGCAGCCTTCAATTGACATGGATCAAGGGACCGGGAAGACCACGCCCCTATCTATCGACCAAAGGCGGCGTGGCATTTTGACCGTCTTCGTGGAATGGACTGAAAAACGCGTCGCGATTATGATCGACGAAAATCCCGGGAAGCCATAATGAACTATCAGCGATTTTTCGAAGAGGCGATCGACCAGCTTCACGCCGAGCGGCGCTATCGCGTGTTCGCCAACCTGGAGAGGATCGCGGGGTCGTTTCCGCGCGCGATCTGGCGCGCCAACGGGCAGACCCAGGAAATCACCGTGTGGTGCTCCAACGACTATCTCGGCATGGGCCAGCACCCGAGCGTGATCGGCGCCTTCCAGCAGACCGCCGGGCAGATGGGCTCCGGCGCCGGCGGCACGCGCAACATTTCGGGCACCAATCACCCGCTGGTTGAACTGGAACTCGAGCTTGCCGACCTGCACCGGAAGGAATCGGCGCTGGTGTTCACCTCCGGCTTCGTTTCCAACGAGGCGTCGATCTCGACCATCGGCCGGCTGCTTCCCAACTGCCTGATTCTCTCGGACGAGTTGAACCACGCCTCCATGATCGAGGGCGTGCGCCGCTCGGGCGCCGAGAAGAAGATCTTCCGCCACAACGACGTTGCGCATCTGGAGAGCCTGCTGCAGGCGGCGGGCCGCGAGCGCGCCAAGCTGATCGTGTTCGAGTCGGTCTATTCGATGGACGGCGACATCGCGCCCATCGCCGAGATCGCCGATCTCGCCGAGAAGTACAACGCCATGACCTATATCGACGAGGTCCATGCGGTGGGCATGTATGGCGCGCGCGGCGGCGGCATCACCGAACGCGAAGGTCTGGCTGACCGCATCGACATCATCGAGGGCACGCTGGCCAAGGCCTTCGGCACGCTGGGCGGCTACATCAGCGGCCCCAGCGCCGTGATCGATGCCGTGCGCTCCTATGCGCCGGGCTTCATCTTCACCACCGCGCTGCCGCCGGCGATCGCCGCCGCCGCTGCCACCTCGATCCGTCACCTCAAGACTTCGCAGGCCGAGCGCGACGCGCAGCAGCGCCAGGCGGCCCAGACAAAGCATATCCTTGGCGAGGCCGGCCTGCCGGTGATGCCGTCCGAAACCCACATCGTTCCGATCCTGGTTGGCGACCCGGAGCTGTGCAAGATGGCGTCCGACCGGCTGCTCGGCGTGCACGGCATCTATATCCAGCCGATCAATTACCCGACCGTGCCGCGCGGCACCGAGCGGCTGCGCATCACGCCGACCCCGTTCCACACCGACGAGCTGATCGATACGCTGAAGGACGCGCTGACCGAGACCTGGGATGCGCTGGGCATTCCTTACCGCGGCTCGGACCAGCCTTCGGTGGCCAAGACCGAGCGGATCATCCCGCTGCTGGTGCCCAAGTCGGGCGGCTGAGCCGCCCCACTTTGATTTAGCTCAGCGCTTGCGGATCCACTCCGCCAGGCGCGTCGCCGCCTCCTCGAGCTGGTCGAGGCGGCGATGGAAGCAGAGCCTGAAGAACGCCTCTCCCCCCTCCCCGAATGCCGTGCCGGGCGCAAGCCCGACATTGGCGTGGTCGATGATGTCGAAGGCCGCACTGCGCGAATCCTCGATGCCGTCGACAGAAAAGAACAGATAGAACGCGCCCTGCGGGGCGATGACCCGCGCGCGCCCGGTTTCCCCAAGGATGCCGCAGACGAGATCGCGCGCTTGCCGCGCCCGCTCGATCTGCGAGGCGAGGAAGCCGTCGCCATGCTCCAGTGCGGCGACACCGCCGCGCTGCATGAACTGGGCGACGCCCGAGGTTGAATACTGGATCAGGTTTTCGAAGGTCTGTTGCAGCGACGGATGCACGCGCAGCCAGCCCATGCGCCAGCCGGTCATGGCCCAGTTCTTGGAGAAGGTGTTGACGAAGACGATGCGGTCCTCGTCTTCCATGAAGTCCATGAAGGAGGGCGCCCGCACGCCGCCGTAGTAGAACAGCGCATAGATCTCGTCGGCGATGATCCAGAGGCCATGCCGGCGGGCCAGATCGAGAACGGCCTTCAGCTCGTCCATGCTGGCGGTCCAGCCGGTGGGGTTGGACGGGCTGTTGAGGAAGATCGCCCGGGTGCGCGGCGTGATCGCGGCCTCGATCTTGCCCACGTCGCAGGACCAGCCATTGTCCGAAAGGTCGAGCCGCACCGCCACCGGGCGGGCGCCTGCAACGCCCGCAGCGCCCGGAAAATTCGGCCAGGCGGGGGTGAGATAGATGACCTCGTCGCCGGCACCGGCGGTGGCCTGGAGTGCCAGCTGGATGGCCTGCATGCCTCCGCCGGTCACCAGAAACTCCTCGGCCGCGAACTGGCGCCCGAAATGCCGCTGATGGTAGCGGGCGAGCGCCTCGCGGAGTTCGGGAATACCGCGCTGCCAGGTGTAGAAGGTTTCGCCGTCGCGCAGGCCTTGCGCGGCCGCATCGGAAATGAAGGCCGGAGTGGGCATGTCGCCCTCGCCCGTCCAGAGCGGGATCAGGCCCTCGCGCCCGCGGCCATAGACGGCAACGGCGGAGATGCCGCTTTCCGGTGCAAGTCGGGCTTCGCGTCGCAGACTTTCAAGCAGGGTCATGTCGCATCCTGACGTTAATAGGAACCAATCAGCCGGGTGGCTTGCTGGCCATCAAACAGAAAACCCCGACCAGAATGGCCGGGGTTTTTCGAATTTCATTGCGCCAGCAACCGCTATTTCTTCGACAACAGGTCGCGGATCTCGGTCAGCAGCACGATCTCGGGCGCCGGCGGGGTCGGCTGGGCGGCCTTCTCTGCCACCAGCCTGCGGCGCATCGTGTTCACGCCCTTGACCATCAGGAAGATGATGAAGGCAAGGATCAGGAAGTTGATCAGCACCGTGATGAAGTTGCCATAGGCGAACACCGCGCCCTGCTTCCTGGCCTCGACCAGCGTGTTCACGGTAACGTTGGAGGACAGCGGCAGGAAGTAATTGGAAAAGTCGAAGCCGCCGAAAATAGTGCCGACGACCGGCATCACGATATCGCCGACCAGCGAATTGACGATAAGGGTGAAGGCGCCGCCGATGATGATACCGACCGCCAGGTCGATCACATTGCCCTTCGAAATGAATTCCTGAAATTCCTTGAGCACTGAACCCTCCCAATGGTGCGGC
>JAEWHN010000236.1 GCA_023387775.1 Pseudomonadota bacterium
GCCAGGTGATCACCGAGGGGCTGCTGGTGCATGAGCCGTCGCTGTCGTCCAAGGCACGTGACATGCGCGCGGTGGAGGCATTGCGCGAAGTGGGGCTCGATCCAAACATGCGTAACCGGTACGCGCACGAATTTTCGGGCGGGCAGAGGCAGCGCATCGCGATTGCGCGCGCGATGATTCTCAAGCCGAAAGTGGTGGTGCTGGACGAGCCGACATCGGCGCTCGACCGCTCGGTGCAGAAGCAGATCGTGGAACTGCTGCGCGAACTGCAGGCCGAGAACGATCTTTCCTATCTATTCATCAGCCACGATCTCGCCGTGGTGCGCGCCATGGCCGACTACATCATCGTCATGAAGCAGGGACAGATCGTGGAGGAAGGGCCGACGGACGAGATCTTCGACCATCCGCGCGAGGCCTACACGCAGGCGCTGATGAGCGCGGCGATAGACGCAAAGAGGTTCCGGGCGCAGCCTGAGGCGAGCGTGGCATAGGCATCACGCCGGCAACGGAGCAAAGAGCCGCTGATTCTATCTCGGCGGCTTGATCTTGCCGACGCCTATGTCGACCGTGACGCTGCCCGACACCTTCACATCGAAATCGCCGACCTTGAAGGATTGCTGCGAATCGGGCTCGGAGATCGGCTCGGGCTGCGGCGCCTGGACGATGGGTTGCGGCTGCTTGACGCCCGGGAGCGGCTGGGCCTCTTCAGCGAAGGCGCCGGAGGAAGCGGCGGCAGCCAGCGCAAACGCGGCAAGGGAGAGGAGGCGAGGTTTGTTGCTCATGCCCGTTACATAGCCTTCAAGAGCGCGCTGCACCACGGCCAAGCGACGCCACCAAGCTGACATTTTGTTTGAGAATGAAATTCCGGCCGGGAACCGGGTTGTTCTGGTCGGAGTGGCAGGATTCGAACCTGCGACCCCCTGCTCCCGAAGCAGGTGCGCTACCAGGCTGCGCTACACTCCGCGACCAGACGGCGGGCTTATAGCCGTCGAAAAAAAACTCCGCAAGCGGCAAACGGGCCATGGCGTGCAGAAACTTCGCTTTTCTTTGTACCAACCCACAGCTTTCGGTTTTGAGCCAGCCGAAAGGCGGGTAAGGAGGCTTAATGCGGCGGTAAACCGTTGCCGCTACGATGCAATTCGACCAATCGCGACCGGAGCGGAACTGCGTGACCTTCAAGATCGTCAGCCAGGCCAAGCCCAACACATTTGCGTTCGAAACCAGCGGGCTGGTGAAGCCGACCGGCTTTCGCGAATATGATGCGCGCTGGTGGTTCGGCCACCCCGGCTCGGACAAGGCGCCGGAACTCAACCTGATCGGCGTGCAGGCGCTGGGAATGGGACTGGGCACGCTGATACGCCGGCTGGGCGTCGGCCCGGACATCGTGGTGGGACATGATTTCCGCGGCTATTCGCTATCCATCAAGCAGGCGCTGACGGCAGGATTGATGGCAGCCGGCGCGCGGGTGAAGGACATAGGGCTGGCGCTTTCGCCCATGTCCTATTTCGCGCAGTTCGCGCTCGATACGCCCTCTGTCGCGATGGTGACCGCCTCGCACAACGAGAATGGCTGGACCGGCGTGAAGATGGGCGCGGCGCGGCCGCTGACCTTCGGCCCGGATGAGATGAGCGCGCTGAAGAAGATCGTGCTGGAAGGCGATTTCGACCTGATCGGGGGCGGGGCCTTCGAGTTCGTGGAGGGGTTTCGCGGCGTCTACCTGGACGACCTCACGGCCGGGCACAAAATCTCGCGCAAGCTGAAGGTGGTGGCGGCCTGCGGAAACGGAACGGCCGGGGCCTTCGCGCCCGAGGCGCTGGAGCGAATCGGCTGCGAGGTGATTCCCCTCGACGTGGAACTCGACCACAGCTTCCCGCGCTACAATCCGAACCCCGAAGACATGGCGATGCTGCATGCCATCCGCGACAAGGTGCTGGAGACGGGCGCCGATGTGGGGCTGGGCTTCGACGGCGACGGCGACCGCTGCGGCGTGGTGGACAACGAAGGCAACGAGATCTTCGCCGACAAGGTGGGCGTGATGCTGGCCCGCGACATCTCGGCGATCCACCCCAACTCGGTGTTTGTGACCGACGTGAAGTCGACCGGTCTATTCACCACCGATCCGGTGCTGCGGGCCAATGGCGCCCGTGCCGATTACTGGAAGACCGGCCACTCCTACATGAAGCGGCGCGTGACCGAACTGGGCGCCATTGCCGGCTTCGAGAAGTCGGGGCACTTCTTCTTCAATGCGCCGATCGGGCGCGGCTATGACGACGGGATCGTCACGGCGATTGCCGTCTGCGAGATGCTGGATCGCAATCCGGGACGAAGCATGGCCGATCTCTATCGCGACTTGCCCTTGACCTATGGCACGCCGACCATGTCGCCGCATTGTCCCGACGAGGTGAAGTATGGGGTGGTGGAGCGTGTGGTGGCGGATTTCCAGGCAATGAAGGAAGGTGGCGCAATTTTCGCCGGGCAGAGGATCGCCGATCTCATCACCGTGAACGGCGTGCGCGTGGTGGCCGAGGATGGCACCTGGGGCCTGGTGCGCGCCTCGTCCAACAAGCCGGAGATCGTGGTTGTCGTGGAAAGCCCGGTTTCAGCCGAGCGCCGGCGCGAAATGTTCGATGCGCTGGACGCGGTGCTGCGCCGCAGCCCGGAAGTAGGTGCCTACAACCAGACGTTCTAGCGGCGCAGCGAAGGCCTGTGCCAGCCCTCAATAGGGGCTGTCGACGTCTCCGGTCTCCACATAGACCGACTTGACCTGCGAATAATGGCCGAGCGCGGCCAGCGCGTTCTCGCGACCGATGCCGGACTGCTTGTAGCCGCCGAAGGGGATTTCCACCGGCGCCAGGTTGTAGGTGTTGATCCAGCAGCTGCCGGCCTGCAGTTCGGAAATGACGCGGTGGGCGCGCGGCAGGTCGCGTGTGAAGACGCCGGCTGATAGGCCGAACTCGGTGGCGTTGGCGCGGGCGACTACTTCCTCTTCCTCATCGAAGGTCAGAACGCTCATCACCGGGCCGAAGATTTCTTCGCGGGCGATGCGCATGTCGTCCTTCACGCCGGTGAAGATCGTGGGCTCGACAAAGAAGCCGCCTTCAAAACCCTGCAGCGACGGCACGCCGCCGCCATGGTGCAGGGACGCGCCCTCGGCCTTGCCGATGCCGATATAGCCGGTGACCTTTTCGTGCTGGGCCTTGTTGATGAGCGGCCCCATCTGGGTTCCGGGATCCAGCGGATCGCCGATGCGGATGGCCTTGGTGCGCTGGGTGAGGCGGTCGAGGAAGCGGTCATAGATACCCTTCTGCACGAAGACGCGGGTGCCGTTGGAGCAGACCTGGCCGGTGGAGTAGAAATTGCCGAGCATCGCCCCGCCGACGGCGTTCTCGACATCGGCGTCGTCGAAGATGATCAGCGGCGACTTGCCGCCGAGTTCCATGGTTGCGTGCTTCATCAGCGAGCCGGCGAGCGACAGCACCCTCTTGCCGGTGGGCACCGAGCCGGTGAGCGAGACCTTGGCCACGGCGTCGTGCGAGGCGAGGGCCGAACCGACGTCGCCATAGCCCTGGACGACGTTGAACAGCCCGTCCGGCAGGCCGGCCTCGCTGTAGACCTCGGCCAGCCCCAGCGCCGAGAGCGGGGTGTTTTCCGAAGGTTTGAACACCATGGCGTTGCCCATGGCGAGCGCAGGCGCGGACTTCCAGCCGGCACCCTGGATCGGATAGTTCCAGGCGCCAATGCCCACGCAGATGCCGAGCGCTTCGCGGCGCGTATAGGCGAAGGAGCCGCCGAGGTCGACATAATCGCCATTGTAGCTGCCGACTGCGCCGCCGAAGAATTCGAGCGCGTCGGCTGCCGAGGCCGGGTCGGCCACCAGCGTTTCCTGGATCGCCTTGCCGGTGTCCAGCGTTTCGATGCGGGCGATCTCCTCATTGCGGGCGCGCAGGATGTCGGCGG
>JAEWHN010000260.1 GCA_023387775.1 Pseudomonadota bacterium
CCAGGGCCGGATCGCCCAGATCGGCACGCCGGAAGAACTCTACGACCAGCCGCAGAACCGCTATGTCGCCGATTTCATTGGCAGGTCGAATTTCATCGCGGCGCGTGCCGTGGGCCGTGACGGCGAGCGGCTGATTGCCGAGGGACCGGGCGGCCTGCGCTTCGTCGCCCGGGCCGGGGAGACGGCCGTGGGCGATGGGGCGGTAATGCTGTCGCTGCGCCCGGAGGAGATCCGCATTGCGCCGCATGGTGCGGACGGCGAGGGGCACGAGATGCGGGTGACGCACCGCATCTTCCTGGGCGAGCATGTTGAATACCATCTGCGTTCCGCCGCGCTCGATCACCTGATCGCGGTAGTGCCGCGCTCGACCGACATTGCCGAGGGCACTCCCGGCGTCGGGGTGGCCGTTCGCGTGTCCTGGCGCGATGGCGCAGCGCTCGCGCTGGCGGAAGACTGATTTCGTGCTGCCGGGCGCAGGCGTGCCCGGCACCCGTTTGACTACGTCGACACTTGGGAGGATATCGATGACTGACAATAGCGGGCATATCTCGGCAAAGGAATTCCTCGAGCGGCTGGAAAGCTACCGCAAGGGCTCGATTTCGCGGCGCCATTTCCTCGGGGTCACCGGCCTCGGGCTTGCCACTTCGGTTCTGGCCGGCGCCATGCCCGGCCTTGCATCCCGCGCCTGGGCGGCCGGCAATATCGGCGATCGCGTCGTGATCGCCACCTGGCCGAACTACCATGATCCGGCCGATTTCGAAGCCTTCAAGGCCGCCACCGGCTGCGCCGTGGACATGAACGTCTTCGGATCGAACGAGGAGATGCTGGCCAAGCTCCAGGCGGGCGGCACCGGCTGGGACGTTGTGGTGGCGACCAACTACACGATCACCACCTATGCGGGCGAGAAGATCATCGAGGAGATCGACCTGTCGCGGCTGCCGAACTACGACAAGTCGGCCACCGACCCGCGCTTTGCCGGCCCGGGCATCGTCGACGGCAAGACCTACGCCATCCCGCGCAATGTCGGCACCACCGGCTTCTGCCTCAACACCGCCGATTTCAGCGGAACCCGGCCCACGAGCTGGAAGGAGTTCTGGGACCTGACGAAGGGCGAGCTTTCCGGCCGCTCGATCGTGCATGACTACCAGCTTACCGCCATCGGCAATGCGCTGAAATATTTCGGCTATTCCTTCAATTCGGTCGATCCGAAGGAACTGGAAGACGCCGAGAAGCTGCTGATCGAAGCCAAGCCGCACCTCTTCGCAATCACCTCGGACTACCAGCCGCCGATGCGCTCGGGCGACGCCACCATGTCGATGTGCTGGACGGGCGATGCGACCCAGCTGAACCGCGACATGCCCGAGATCGTCTACATCCTCGGCAAGGAAGGCGGCGAGATCTGGTCGGACTTCTTCACCATCCCCGCCTCGGCGCCGCACAAGGACGCCGCCTATGCGCTGATCGACTTCCTGCTCGAGCCGAGCATGGCGGCAAAGGAAGCCCAGTTCCACGGCTACGCCACGGGCGACACCCGCGTGGATGCGCTGTTGCCGGCCGAAATGCGTGAAAGCGAGATCCTCTATCCGGCGGCCGAGCTTCTCAATGCACTGGAATTCGGTGCGGCGGTCACCATGACCAACCCGCAGCGCGCCGAAATCCTCGCACGCTTCAAGTCGGCGTAAGGAGCCGGACGTGCGACCATCCCTGCGCACCACCCTGTTTCTGGCTCCGGCCACGGCCTGGCTCCTGGCCATGCTGGTGCTGCCGCTTGTGGTGGTCGTCGTCTTCAGCTTCGGCGAAAGAGGGGCCGCGGGCGGTTACGTCCCGGCCTTCACCTTCGACAATTACTTCAATCTCGGCGCCCGCTGGGCGGCGTTCAGGAATACGCTGACGCTCGCCCCGCTCGGCACGGTGCTGTGCCTTCTGATCGCCTACCCGCTCGCTTATTTCCTGGCGCAGAAGGCCGATCCGCGCTGGCGCACCGCGCTGCTGATCCTGGTGATCGTGCCGTTCTGGACCTCGATCCTGATCCGCTCCTATGCCTGGATCCAGATCCTCGGCGGCAACGGCCTGCCGCGGCTCATCGGCGATCTCGGCTTCGACCGGCCGCGCTTTATCAACACGCCCTTCGCCGTTATGGTCGGCATCGTCTACGGCTATCTGCCGCTGATGGTGTTTCCGATCTATGTGGCGCTGGAAAAGCTCGACCGGCGCCTGCTGGAAGCCTCGAGCGACCTTGGCAGCCCGCCCTGGCGCACCTTTCTCCAGGTTACGCTGCCCCTGTCGCTCGCCGGCGTGGCGACGGGCTCCATGTTGGTCTTCATACTGCTGATGGGCGAATTCCTCATCCCGCAGCTTCTCGGCGGCGGAAAGGTGTTCTTCGTCGGCAATGCGCTGGTAGACCTGTTCCTGCAATCGCGAAACTGGCCCTTCGGCGCGGCGATGGCGGCGACGCTGGTGCTGGTGATGCTCGTCACGGTGTCGCTCTATCTGCGCAGCCTGCGCCGGCTGTCAGGCGGCCGCGAAGACGTGGCATTGATGTAGGGAACACCGATGCGCCTTTATGCTCTCGCGGTCTATCTGTTCCTCTATATCCCGATCGGGGTGATCGCGCTCTTTTCGTTCAATGCCGGCCGCCACGCGGCGCAGTTCAGCGGCTTCTCCCTGCAATGGTACGGCAAGACGCTGGCTAATCCCTTTGTCGTCAACGCCGTCAAGACCAGCTTCACCGTCGCCGTCACCTCGGCGCTGCTTGCCACCCTGTTCGGTACCTTGGCTGCCGTCGCCCTGCAGGGCGTGCGCGGCCGGCTGCGCCTTCTCTATGACGCGCTGGTCTATGTCGCGGTTATGGTGCCGGGGATCGTCATCGGGATCGCGACCCTGATCGCGCTGGTGACGGTGTTCGACACGCTCAACCCGCTTCTCGCCACTCTGCTCGGTCCGGAAAACCCGGTCCAGCTCGGTCTCGGCAAGGGCTCGCTGATCGCCGCGCACGGCCTCTTCACCATGGCGCTGGTCATCATCATCGTGCGCGCCCGTCTTCAGGGCATGGACCGGTCCTTGCTCGAAGCCTCCGCCGACCTCGGCGCGCCGCCGATGCGCAGCTTCTTTCAGATCACCCTGCCGCAGATCGCGCCGGCAGTGCTGGCCGGCTTCCTTCTGGCGTTCACCTTCAGCTTCGATGATTTCATCATCGCCTTCTTCGTCGCCGGATCCGAAACCACCCTTCCGATCTACGTGTTTTCCTCGATCCGGCGCGGCGTGACGCCGGAAATCAACGTCATCGGCACACTCGTTCTGGCCGCCTCGTTGCTCAGCCTGATCACCGCGCAGGTGATCATGCGTCGGCGCAGCCATTGAGACCCTGGGAGTTTTCAAAAATGGAGTTGAAGGATCGTGTCGCGCTGGTGACCGCGGGAGGATCGGGCATCGGCCGCGCGGGGGCGCTCGCCATGGCGCGCGAGGGCGCCCATATCGTCGTCACCGACCTGCTCGCCGACCGGGCGGCGGCGGTGGCCGCCGAGATCGCTGCAGCCGGCGGGCGGGCGGAGGGGTTCGGCCTCGACGTCCTGGATGATGCCGCGCTGGAAGGGGCGATCCTTGCCGCTGCCGAGCGCCACGGCCGGCTCGACGTACTGCATTCCCATGCCGGCATCCAGGTGCCGGGCCGGCTGGACCAGGTCGATGCCGGCCAGATGGATCTTTCGTGGCGGCTCAACGTCCGGGCGCATTTCGTCGCCGCAAAGGCCGCGATGCAAGTCATGGCGCCGCGCCGGCAGGGCTCTATCATCATCACCTCGTCGAATTCCGGCGTGCAATATGATCGCGAGATGATCGCCTATTGCACCACCAAGCATGCGGTGATCGCCATGGTGCGCCAGATCGCAGTCGATTTCGCCCGTCACAATGTACGCTGTAATGCGCTCTGCCCGGGTTTCGTCGACACGGTGTTCAATGCGGGCTTCGAAGTCCAGATGGGCGGGCGCGCGGCTCTCGAGGATTATGTCCGAGACGCCATTCCCATGGGTCGCTTCGGCTCTCCCGAGGAGATCGGCGACGCGATCCTCTACCTCGCCTCGAACAAGTCCGCCTTCATGACCGGCCACGCACTGGTGATCGACGGAGCGGAAAGCCTGTAGCCCTGACAAATCATTTTTCTCGTAGCAAAGCAGCTGTTTGATTTTGGTGGGTGTCGATTTCCGCCAGGAATTGGCCCGTGATTTCCGCCCAGAATTGGCCCGCCCTTCAGGTGTGTTTTGGGTGGTGGTGGGGATGGGACATTCCACTATTCAGATCACCATGGATTACCTACTCGCACCTGTTTCCGATGGTGAATGCGCTGATGTCCTCGCCAAGGCTGACGTCCGTCTGCGCAAATGTTGAACAGCCCGTCGGCTTCGATGGCCCGTTCATTTGACGGTTTGCAGCGACAGGCCTGTCAACACCGATCTGAACAGTCTCGCACCGTCCAAGATCGTATGCCCAGGAACTGATGTGGGCCGGACGGTTTGGCGCTACATCATCAAATCCGAGTTCCAGCAGAACGCTTCCTTCAGGTCCGTCTCGTCTCCAACAACGTGACATCCGCCAAAATGAAATGAGAGATCATGACAGAAGCACTAGCATTACAATCAAGCCACAGTCATCAAGCGAGCCGTCGTCGAGAAGGTGTCAAGTCCAGCTTACTTTGCCTGCGCCGATCATGCGCCTAGAAAGGCCTGTCTGAGAGCGGTTGCTGGCGGACGCTATCCAGTGAAAGAGCCTCGTATGATGGGTAGGTGTACGCCATCTTCATTGCGTGCAAATCAAGGTGATGGTTATATCGCTTAGATATACATGTTTACTGTCGTAGTAATTATGTATTTTTATAAAGCATTGCATTATTTTTCACTCAGTAACCTTTTTGTAGTGACTTTCAGCTTTGGCGAGTAAGTCCTATGAAATACTTAATGAAAAATTAGTTATTCGTTTTTAAGCCGCTTGAAGGCAGCATAAAAAGCTGCTTAGTGCGATCTCTCTGTGGATTCGACAAAGGGCACGGATGAGCGCGCGGGTTCTCGGCTTTTTCATTTTTTTTCTATCGAGCAGCGCTGGCCAGGCGGCTGACTTGGACGGGCGAGCGGCGGTCGACTGGAGCGCTCCTTATTTGGGCATTTCGGGCGGTTATGGCTGGCTGCGGGATGTCGATCGCTCGTTTGCTCCGCCGCTCCGTTCATCGGGAGAAGACGTCGTCTTTGGCGCGCACGCCGGCTATCTCCACCAATTCGGTGCCTTCGTTCTGGGAGGCGAAGCCGAATACATGCGGCTGGGCATCAATTTTGAGGGTTTTCCGATCGACGTCGAAGACGCCGTCTCGGCGAAGGCCCGTGCCGGCCTCACCTTCGACCGCGTGCTGCTTACCGGACATGCGGGAGCCACCTATATCACCACCAACATCGGACTGAAGGATTGGGGCTGGGTGGCAGGCGCCGGTGCCGACTACCTCCTGACCGAAAATATCGCTGCCGGGGTGAGCTGGGATCACATGCAGTTCAATCGCTTCGATGGGACGCTGATCGATGGTCAGATCGATCTCCTCAAGGCGCGAATAGATTTCAGATTTTAGGATTTCGGGCCAAGGGGCTCGGCCCGCGAGCCTCATACCGAACAAGAGAGACCCGCTGTCAATGAATGCAATACCCAAGGCTGCACTGTCCGGGAGTCTGAAGGACTATCGCACCTTGAAGAATAACGACCTCATGTCGCGTGCCGACAGCTTCTTCAGCTGGCAGGATCTTCGCCGTGAGCATGGCTTGTGGCCCTATGCCCGTTCGACGTCTTCCGCACCCCGGCCGCGATCGGAGATCAGGTCCGACGCCGGAGAAGCCAGTTCAGGCGTCAATTTTGCCTCGCAGGACTATCTGAGCCTGGCCTCTCACCCGAGGATCAAGGCCGCGGCAACGGAGGCGATCGACAAATATGGAGTTCACAGCGCCGGTTCGGCCGCCCTTCTAGGCAACACCGCCTATTCGCTGCAATTGTCGGAGACCTTTTCCGAATTCCTCGGGGGCCGCGAGGTCGTGCTTTATCCGACCGGCTGGGCCGCCGGATATGGCGCCATCCAGGGCTTTATCCGTTCGGATGACCACGTCGTGATGGACATACTGGCTCATTCCTGCCTACAGGCGGGAGCAGCGGCGGCAACTCGAAATGTGCATTACTTCCGGCATCTCGACACCGATGCGGTGGCGCGCAGGCTGGCAAACATTCGTGCGACAGACACGAAGTGCGGCATTCTGGTCGTGACGGAAAGCCTGTTTTCGATGCACTCCGACACCCCTGATCTCAGGGCCCTTCGAAGTGTCTGTGACGCCTACGGGGCCAGTCTGCTGGTCGACTGCGCTCATGACTTCGGCTGCATGGGCGAGGACGGTCTTGGCCACATCGGCCAGCAGGGTATGCTCGACGAGATCGACATCATCATCGGCAGCTTCTCAAAAACCTTCGCCTCCAACGGCGGCTTTGTGGCCGTCAAGACGCGGGCCGCAGCCGAATATCTGAAATATTACAGCGCGCCGCACACTTTCTCGAACGCTCTGTCGCCAGTCCAGGCCGCAACGGTTCTGGAGGCCCTTTCGATCATCCGGGCGGACGAAGGGAAAGAGTTGCGGCACAAGCTGCGCGATAACGTGAATCATTTGCGCGAGTCCATGGCGCGCTCCGGCCGCGAAGTGCTGGGGGAGCCTTCCCCCATAGTGCCGGTTCGCGTCGGCGGCGAAGCCCTGGGACGGCTGGCCTCGAAATATCTTTCGATATTCGCGGGGCTCGCCAATCTTGTGGAATTTCCGGCCGTCCCATTGGGGCAATCCCGGTTCCGCTTCCAGGTCATGGCCGGCCATTCAGCCGAGGACGTCGATACCATGGTTGCCGCGTTCAATGGCGCGATGGACAGCGCCGCGGCGGAATTAGGGGAGTAGGGGAGTAACGTAGTAGGGCAGTAGGTGGCTGATCGTAGACCCTACTCCCCCTATTCCCTTACTCCCCTCCCTGCTCAAGCCACGGCGCGCCGCGCCGACGAAAGGGCTTCCATCTCGATCCCAATGTAAGGGGCAAGGTCGGCGCGCGCGGTGGCCATATGCAGGTTGGCAGACACGAAGCCGGCTGGCGAACCGCAATCGAAGGTGCGGCCGCAGAACTCGAACGGTCGGATCTCCTGGGTTTCAATCAACGCGATCATGGCGTCGGTGAGCTGGATTTCGCCGCCCGCTCCCGGCGCCTGCCTCTCGAGTATGTCGAAGATTTCGGGCTGCAGGATGTAGCGCCCGGAAATGAAGAGATTGCTGGGGGCCGTGCCGGGGGCAGGTTTCTCGACAAGGCCGGTCACCACCGGGCCATCGGCCGTCGGCTTGAGCGAGACGATGCCGAACTTGTGGGTGTCCTCGGGCGCGCATCGCTCTACTGCGATCACGTTGCCGCCATGGCAACTATGGAGATTAACCATGGACTTCAGGCACGGCCTGTCGGAAATCATGAGCATGTCGGGCAAAAGCACTGCGAAGGGCTCGTTGCCGACGATGTGCCGGGCCGTCCATACCGCGTGGCCGAGACCCCGTGCCTGCTGCTGACGCACGAAGGAAATCGCCCCGGCACCTGGGGTGTCCTGCTCGATCCGGTCGGCCAAACGCTGCTTTCCGGAATTGCGCAGGCAAACATCGAGTTCAAAGGCGTGGTCGAAATGGTCCTCGATCGCGCCCTTCATGCGCCCGGTGACGATGATCACATGTTCAATCCCCGAGGCGAAGGCCTCTGCGACGATGTAATCCAGCACGGGCCGGTCGACGATCGTCAGAAGTTCCTTCGGGATGCTCTTGGTCGCCGGAAGCATGCGCGTTCCGAAACCGGCGGCGGGAATGATGGCCTTGCGTATCTTCTGGTGCATGATGGTTGCCCTCCGTTTCATGCGATTTTGCAGATTGAACTGCCTTGGGTGTTGCAGGTGTCGATCATCCTGTGAGCGACGCCGTTTTCGGTGAGGAACTGGTGCATCTCGCCATAGATGTGGCGCCAGGAACGGTTATGCTTATCGAACAGGGACTGATCCCAGTATTCGTCCAGCCTAAACTCTTTGCTGCTGAAGACGTCGAAGCTGGGAATCTGGAATGTTTCCGCAAACTCGACCGTTCTGCTGTCGTAAGTGAAATAGATTGACGGCACCCCGTTAGCGAGCGCCATCAGGTTGCCGTGCAGGCGATAGCCAAGCACAAGGTCCAGCGAGCGTACGAGTTCTTCGTAGTCGGCAACGACATCGGAATAGAACAGCCGTTCGCAATAGAGCCGCACCATCTCCTCGTCGAGATACCAGGAGGCGGCCCATGGATGCGCCCTCAAGGCATCCATTGCATCATCCCGCTGCGCGTCCGTTCCCAGCACGAGTTTCTTTTCCTCGACTTCCCCTTGCGCCATCAGCACCGCGTCGAAGCGGCGGGCGATGGTTTTCACCAGATCGCGGTGGAAGGTCAGATATCGCTCTATGTCCTTGGCGTAGTCGGGAGAGACCTCGCGGCGGATGGTAACGCCGACCTTCCGGACGCTATCCAGCGGGGGGAGTTTGATGCGCAAGTCGGGGGCGTTGCTGCGAAAGGCCGTCGGGCAACCGATGATGCGTGTGTTTCGAATGCCGATGTCCCATAACACCTGAGCCGTATAGGAGCCGCGCACCCCGATGGACGTGGTCGAATCGGCCATCAGATGCAGCAGCTCCTGCGTTTGGTCCGAGAGCCGAATCCTGCCCTTCGACGGTGCCTGGGCGCCGATGCCGAAGCCGATGATGGGAAGGCCAAGCCGCTTCAGGATCGGAACGGCTTGCTCCCAGTTCATCGAGTTGTGGATATAGTTGGACCCACGTAGGAAAACATAGTCATAGTCGTCGCGTAGCCGATCGACGAGGTCGGGTTTGAATTCCGAGATCTCGAGAACGCCGAGCTTGTCGTAGCTCAGAAGCTTCAGCGAAGAATCGAAGACGAATGCATCTCCGATATTGTGATAGCTGTTGATGCTGCTTTGAATGTCGTGCTGCTGGTACCAGCGGACATTGTCGCGCCCGTATACCTCGCCGGAGGGAATCATCACGAGTACGCGTGCCATCGATGTCTAACCCGCTTTTGGAAGGCGGGTGGGCCGGTGGGCAGCGGCGTCGCCATACTTCTGTTGCAGCAGCCGACGGTAGAGTTCGAAATGTTCGCGGGCGCAATCGATGTGGCTCGTCGGTTGCCTCATCGAGGCCCGCAGCCGCTCCCAGGCCCGAGGATCGCCCAACACCGCAGTCATGCGATCGGCAAGATCCTGCGCGCTGCCTGCGCGGAAGTGCAGCCCGTCCTTGCGGTCCCGTACCTTTTCGGCCATGCCGCCGATGTCCGAGCAGATGATGGGCCTGCGGTGGTGCAGCGCTTCCTGGATCACCAGCGGCGAGTTTTCCCACCAGGTGGACGGCATCACGACCCAATCCACCGAGCGGATCAGGCGCGGCATGTCGGCGTTCTGGTAGGCGCCGTAGAAGCGCACGCGGCGGCCCGCGTCGTCGATGAGCTTCTTCAGACGTTCCTGGAAATCGGGCGGCTGGCGCTCGAGATTGCCGCCGAAGATCATCAGGCAGGCGTCGTCGCCCCAGATGTCCTGCGGCACCCGCGAGACCGCGTCGATCAGCACGTCGACACCCTTGAACGGCGTCAATTGTCCGAAATAGGCGAAGCGGTTGCGGCGGGGAGATTGGGCCTGCACCGCGCGTGCGGGCGCGGCTTCCCCCATTTCGATCCCGTTCTCGATGACCG
>JAEWHN010000310.1 GCA_023387775.1 Pseudomonadota bacterium
GTTCTGTGCCGACATCAAGGGCGATCTCTCGGGCATCGCAGCGCCTGGGGAAACGAAGGATTTTCTGCTCAAGCGCGCCGAGGCAGTGAAACTGGAACCCTATGAGTTCCGTGAAACGCCGACGATCTTCTGGGACCTTTTCGGCGAACAGGGCCATCCCATTCGGGCGACGATCAGCGAGATGGGGCCGCTGCTGCTGTCGCGCTTGATGAACCTCACAGATGCGCAGGAAGGGGTCCTGAACATTGCCTTCCGCATTGCCGACGAGGAAGGACTGCTGCTTCTCGACCTGAAGGACCTGCAGTCGATGCTGGCCCATATGGCGACCCGCTCGGTGGAACTTTCGGCGCGCTACGGGAATGTCAACAAGGCGTCCATTGGGGCGATCCAGCGCTCGCTGCTGGTGCTCGAGCAGCAGGGCGGCGCCAATTTCTTCGGCGAGCCGGCGCTGCGGATCGCCGACCTCATGCGCACCTCGCGCGATGGCCGCGGTGCCGTGAACGTGCTGGCCGCCGACAGGCTGATGACCAATCCGCGGCTCTATTCGACCTTGCTGCTGTGGCTGTTGTCGGAGCTGTTCGAGGAGTTGCCCGAGGTCGGCGACCCGGAAAAGCCGCGGCTCGTGTTCTTCTTCGACGAGGCGCATCTCTTGTTCAACGAGGCGCCGAAGGCGCTGCTCGAACGTGTCGAACAAGTGGTCCGGCTGATCCGCTCGAAGGGTGTGGGCGTGTATTTCGTGACGCAGAACCCGCTCGACGTGCCCGAGACGGTGCTGGCGCAACTGGGCAACCGCATCCAGCATGCGCTGCGTGCATATACACCGCGAGAGACCAATGCGGTGAAGACGGCCGCAGATACGTTCCGGCCAAATCCGGATTTCAATACCTTCCAGGCCATCACCAGTCTGGGCACCGGAGAGGCGCTGGTTTCCACGCTGGAGGAAAAGGGCATCCCGTCGATGGTGCAGCGGACGCTCATCCGGCCGCCTTCCTCGCGGATCGGGCCGCTGACGCCAGAGGAGCGGCAGCGCGTGATGAACGCAAGCCCCGTGGCAGGCCAGTACGACCAGATGGTCGACCGCGAATCGGCTTTCGAGATGCTGCAGAAGCGGGCCGGCCAAGGCGGCGCGCAGGGCGGGGCACAGAAGAACGGTGGCTGGACGCTGCCCGACTTCGGAAACGGCCCTGCGCCGACCGGCGGCCGCCCAAGCCAGCCGCGTCCCTCCAATCGTCAGACGGTGACGGAGGCGGCGATAAAGTCGGTGGTGCGCTCTGTCGGCTCAACGCTTGGCCGCGAACTGGTGCGCGGCATTCTCGGCGTGCTCAGGAAATAGCGGCGCCTGAAAGGGCACGCCGGATCGCGATCGAATCGCGACCCGGCAGACCATGGGAAACAGAGAAGGCGCGGCTCAGGCCACGCCGCCGACGCTGCCCGTTACCAGGATCGGCGTCTTGTTGGGGACGCGATCGTAAAGGTCCATAATGTCCTGGTTCATCAGGCGCACGCAGCCCGACGAGACCGACTTGCCTATGGAGAACCATTCCGGCGAGCCGTGCAGGCGGTAGAGCGTGTCCACGCCATCCTTGAAGATGTAAAGGGCGCGGGCGCCGAGCGGATTGTTCAGGCCCGGCTGCATGCCGCCATTGCGGGCGCTGTATTTGGCCAGCTCCGGCTGGCGTCCGATCATTTCATCCGGCGGCGTCCAGGTCGGCCACTTGCGCTTCCACTGGACGACGGCCCGGCCCGACCACTCGAATCCGGCGCGGCCGAGGCCAACGCCATAGCGGATCGCTTCGCCGCCTTCGCGGACGAGATAGAGATAGTGATTGGACGTGTCGATGACGATGGTACCCGGCCGTTCGCCGGTCGGATCCTGGACGATCTGGCGCAGGAAGCGCTTGTTCATCTTCTTCAGCGGAATCGCGGGGATCTCGTAGCCCTCGTCAGTCACGGGACCGTAGATGGTGGTGTAATCGCCAAATACGGGGTCGACGCTTACCTGTGGAGCAATCGGAGGGGGGCCTTCGGTATAGCTTGAGCGTGAGACGGTGCTGCAGGCCGACACTGCGAAAGAGGCGGCGCTGACGGCCGCGGCGCCAAGAAAGCCGCGACGGCTCAGGCGGGTGGAGGTAAGCGAATCAGTCATGGATGCCCTTCAAATTCCAGATGTCGAAAGGGATATCCAACGACATCGCAAGAATGGGTGAACGCTGCACCAGCAGCGCGGTTTTCTCCCCTCATTGGATGGGGGGATAGGTGACTTTGAATCTGGCTTCAGGGTGAAGAAAGAAAGGCGAGGATGTGACGGCGGGGTTGCTGTGGCTTTAGGGTCACACGTACTTCACGGGCGATTGTCGGACAGAAGGCCTTCCAGCGAGGGCAGAATGAGGCCGGGTTTCAGGTCCTGGTATTCGTCAGGCTGGCCCGTCCGGTTGATCCAGACGGTGCGGAAGCCGAAGCGCGTGGCGCCGGCCACATCCCAGCGGTTGGACGACTGGAAGGAAATGGCATCCGGATAGAGCCGCCAGCCGGTGCTGACCATGTCGTAGACAGCCGGATCGGTCTTGAACCGGCGCACTTCATCGACCGAGAAAACGTCGTCGAGCACCTGGTCGAGGGCAGCCGACCTGACCGCCGCCTCGAGCATGGCCGGGGAGCCGTTCGACAATATGGCAATGCGCGCGCCTTCGGCCTTGAGTGCCTTGAGCACCGCCGGAACTTCCGGATAGCAATCGAGCTGCCAATAGGCGTCGAGCAATTCCTGCCGCAGCGCCCGGTCGGCGGAGGGAACCTTGCGAAAAGCGAAGTCCAGCGCCTGCTCGGTCAACTGCCAGAAATCGAGATAGGACCCCATCAAGGTCCGCACCCAGGAATATTCGAGCTGCTTTGCCCGCCAGATCTCGGACAGCAACTGGCCGTCGGGGCCGATGGCGCCGGCGTGGCGGCGTACCGCCGCATGCACGTCGAACAGCGTGCCATAGGCGTCGAAGACATAGGCTGGATGGCGCATTGGTCCTCCCCTTCAGCTATGCAGCAACGACGCTCACCCTATTGCGCCGAGCCGCTGGCATCAACGTTTCCGTGGTGTCGCGGTTGACGGAGGCGGCCAAAGCGTCTTCCATGTCGGAACCTGAAGGGAGACGCCAGCTCATGTCACTTTCAACACCAGCTGAGACCAGGACCTGGACCTATGTGGACGGCGATTGGTACGAGGGAAACGTCGCCATCCTTGGCCCGCGCAGCCATGCCACGTGGCTGGGAACCAGCGTGTTTGACGGCGGGCGCTGGTTCGAGGGCGTCGCACCCGACATCGACCTGCATTCCCGGCGTGTCAACGCGTCGGCGATTTCACTGGGGCTGAAGCCCACGATGACCCCCGATGAGATCATCGGGCTGACCTGGGACGGTCTGAAGAAGTTCGACGGCGACACGGCGGTCTATGTCCGTCCGATGTATTGGGCCGAGCATGGCGGCTATATGGGCGTGCCGGCCGATCCGGCTTCGACGCGCTTCTGCCTCTGCCTTTACGAATCACCCATGCTGCCGCCTACGGGCTTTTCGCTGACGGTGTCGCCGTTCCGCCGGCCGACCATCGAGACCATGCCCACGAACGCAAAGGCCGGCTGCCTCTATCCCAACAACGGCCGCGCCATTCTCGACGCCAAGATGCGCGGCTTCGACAACGCGCTGGTTCTGGACATGCTCGGCAACGTGGCCGAAACGGGATCCTCCAACATCTTCATGGTCAAGGACGGCCATGTCTTCACGCCGGCGGCAAACGGAACCTTCCTTTCCGGCATCACGCGTGCGCGCACCATGTCGCTGCTTGCCGACTACGGCTTCCAGACAACCGAGAAGACCTTGACCGTGCGCGATTTCATGCAGGCCGACGAGATATTCTCCACCGGCAATCACTCCAAGGTCGTGCCGGTGACCAGGATCGAGGACCGGACCATGCAGCCGGGACCGGTGGCCAAGAAGGCGCGTGAGCTTTATTGGGACTGGGCGCACTCGACACCCGTCGGTTGAGAACGGCAGTTTTCGACAGGCGCGGCTTTTTGCAGGAAACAAGCTGCCACTTTTCACAATGATGATCTAGAAGGGGCCGTATTATCGAACACGGGGTTGTTCGGATTCGTCTTCACCATATGTCTGTGCGTAACCGGACGCCGATAGACATCGCTCATAATTGCCAACGAGGGAGTATGACCAATGGCTTTTGAACTGCCCGCTTTGCCCTATGACTACGAGGCCCTGCAGCCATTCATGTCCAAGGAGACGCTCGAGTATCACCACGACAAGCACCACAAGGCCTATGTCGACAACGGCAACAAGCTTGCCGCCGAAGCCGGCATGGAAAACCTGTCGCTTGAGGAAGTGGTCAAGCAGTCTTTCGGCAAGAATGCAGGCCTCTTCAACAACGCAGCCCAGCACTTCAACCACGTCCATTTCTGGAAGTGGATGAAGAAGGGCGGCGGCGGCAACAAGCTGCCGGCGGCGCTGCAGAAGGCATTCGACAGCGACCTGGGCGGCTATGACAAGTTCAAGGCCGACTTCATCAACGCCGGCGTGACGCAGTTCGGTTCGGGCTGGGCCTGGGTTTCCGTCAAGGACGGCAAGCTCGAAATCTCCAAGACCCCGAACGGCGAGAACCCGCTGGTGCACGGCGCGACCCCGATCCTCGGCGTCGACGTGTGGGAGCACTCCTATTACATCGACTACCGCAACCTGCGCCCGAAGTATCTCGAGGCTTTCGTGGACAGCCTGATCAACTGGGACTACGTGCTCGAACTTTACGAAAAGGCCTGAGCCGTTTCGCTTCGGAAAACCCCGGCTCGGCCGGGGTTTTTCTTTTCTGGCAAAGGGTTGTAACAGCCTGATAACGAAAGCGTGAAGAGCATGTCAGCACGTTTTCGTCCAGTTTGCCGCTGAGATTCCCGAACAGCCAAATCACCTGGAGGTCATCTATGAGAAAACTCGTGCTCGCCGTTTCCATGCTCGCATTTGCCGGCTCGGCTGCCATGGCCGATCCGATTGCCCAACGGCAGGAGATCATGAAGGCGAACGGCAAGGCGCTGAAGAGCATTGCCGCAATCGCCAAGGGCGAACAGGCCTTCGACGCCGAGCTGGTGCTCGCCGCGCTGAAGACGCTGAACGAGGACGCGCAGAAGTTCGATGTTGCGGCACTGTTCCCGCAGGGAAGCGAAACGGGGGGCGACACGACTGCCTCACCGAAGATCTGGGAAGACATGGCGGGCTTCCAGAAGGCGGTCGACAAGTTCAAGGCCGACACAGAGGCTGCCGTGGCGGCCGCACCGGCGGACCTTGACGCCTTCAAGGCAGAGTTCGGCAAGGTGGCGCAGAATTGCGGCTCCTGCCACGAGACCTTCCGCATCAAGAAGGGCTAGCAGCGGCCGATGAGGGTCATTGCAAGACTGGCCGCCGGAGCGATTGCGCTCTGCGCGATCGGCGGCGGCGCATTCTGGTTCCTGACGGCGCCGGTTGGCCTCGACGCGAGCGAGATCGCCGCGTTGGGGACGGGCGACGCCGCCAGGGGCGAACGCATTTTTTGGGCGGGAGGCTGTGCCTCCTGCCATGCCCGACCCAAGGCAGAGGGCGACGCGAAGCTGGAACTCGCCGGGGGCATGGAGTTCAAGACCCCGTTCGGCACGTTTGTGGGGCCGAACATCTCCCAGGACGAGAAAGACGGCATCGGGGCCTGGTCCGCGGAAGACTTCGCCAACGCGGTGATGCGCGGTGTGTCGCCCTCGGGAGAGCATCTTTACCCGGCATTCCCCTATACTTCCTATGCGCGCATGAAGCCGGAAGATGTGGCCGACCTCTATGCATTCATGAAGACGCTGCCCGCGGTTTCGGGCAAGGCGCCGGACCATTCGCTTGCATTCCCGTTCAACATCCGGCGCGGGATCGGCCTGTGGAAGTGGCTTTATCTCGCAACCGAGCCGGTGGTGGCGCTGGACGGAACGGCGTCCGAGCCGGCAGTGCTCGGCCGCTATCTGGTTGAAGGGCCGGGACATTGCGGCGAATGCCACACGCCGCGCGAAATGACCGGCGCTGCGAGGACAAGCCAGTGGCTAGCCGGCGCCGCAGCGGCCGAGGGTGACGGCATCGTGTCCAATATCACCTCGGGCGAGGGCGGGATCGGCGATTGGTCCGAGGACGACATCGTCAACTATCTGGAGACGGGCTTCACGCCAGATTACGATTCGGTCGGCGGTTCGATGGTCGAAGTCCAGAGGAACATGGCGAAGCTGACGCCTGAAGACCGCGCAGCAATCGCGGCCTATCTAAAGGCGGTGCCGCCGCACCCGAACGGCTATCCGCCGCGAAAGACGGCGGCTGAATAGGGAGCGCGGCGCGCGCTGGGCCGGAAACGCGCCGCACTATCCCGCCAATCAGGCCGGTTCGGCTGATGCCTTGCCCGTGACCTTCAACGCGAAGGCATAGGTGTAGGCGATCTCTTCCAGCCGCGAGAAGCGGCCGGATGCGCCGGCATGGCCCGCATCCATGTTGATCTTGAACAGGACCGGGTTCTGGTCCGTCTTCGTCTTGCGCAGGCGGGCCACCCATTTTGCCGGTTCCCAATAGGTGACACGCGGGTCGGTGAGGCCGGCCACGGCCAGGATCGGTGGATAGTCTTTCGCCTCGACATTGTCGTAGGGCGAGTAGGCCGCGATGGTCTTGTAGTCGGCCTCCGAGGCGATCGGATTGCCCCATTCGGGCCACTCGGGCGGGGTGAGGGGCAGTGTGTCGTCCAGCATGGTCGTGAGCACGTCCACGAAGGGCACCTCGGCGATGATGCCGCCACCGAACACTTCGGGCCCAATGTTGGCGATGGCACCCATGAGCATGCCGCCGGCCGAACCGCCCTCGGCGACGATGCGATCGTGCGCGGTGTAGCCTTGCGCAACCAGGTGACGCGCCGCGGCGATGAAGTCGAGGAAGGTGTTGGTCTTCTTGGCGCGCTTGCCGTCCTCGTACCAGGCATAGCCCTTGTCCTTGCCGCCGCGAACATGCGCGACGGCATAGACGAAGCCGCGGTCGACCAGCGACAGGCAGTTGGTGTTGAAGGAGGCGGGAATGGTGATGCCGTAGGAGCCGTAGCCATAGAGCAGGCACGGCGCCGAGCCATCGAGCGGCGTGTCGCGATGGTAGATCAGCGAGATCGGCACCAGTTCCCCGTCATGCGAGGCGGCCATCAGGCGGCGCGTGACATAGTTGTCCGGATCGTGGCCCGAGGGCACTTCCTGCGTCTTCAGCAACACGCGCTCGCGCGAGCGCATATTGTAGTCGAAGAGCTGGCTCGGCGTCGTCATCGACGAATAGGAGAAGCGGATGACGTCGGTGTCGTATTCATAGGAACCGCCAAGGCCGAGCGAATACGCCTCTTCTTCAAACGAGATTAGGTGTTCTTCGCCGGTCTTGCGGTCGTGAATGACGATGCGCGGCAGGCCCTCCTTGCGCTCCAGCCGCACCATGAAGTCCTTGAAGCCGAGCACGGAAAGGATGAGGCGGCCGGGCTCGTGCGGCACCAGTTCCTTCCAGTTTTCACGGCGGGGGTCTAAGACCGGCGCGGTCATGATCTTGAAGTCCTTGGCGCCGTCGGCGTTGGTCAGGATGAAGAAGACATCGCCCCCTTCTTCCAGCTCATATTGCATCCCGGTCTCGCGCGCGGCCACGAGCTTCGGCTCGGCGTGCGGGTCGTCCATGCGGATGAGCCACTGTTCCGACGTCTCGTGGTCGTTGATGCTGATGAATATCCAGTCCTTCCGCCGCGAGCCGCCAACATCCATGAAGAAGCCGGGGTCGGTTTCCTCATGAACCAGGCGGTCCTCGGCGGGGTCGGTGCCGAGCGCATGGTAGAAGATCTTGGACGGGCGATGGTTTTCGTCGAGCCGCGTGTAGAAGAAGCCGTCATTGCCGGCGTTCCAGACGCCCGAGCCGCCGGTATCGGCGATCTGGTCGGCCAGGTCGGCAC
>JAEWHN010000317.1 GCA_023387775.1 Pseudomonadota bacterium
CTGCTCGACTATACCAAGATCGAGGCGGGGCGCTTCGAGCCCGAGCCGCAGCCCATGTCGCCGCGCGAGATCGTGGAAAACGTGGTGGAACTGCTGGCAGCGCGCGCCTTCGCCAAGGGCATCGGCGTCGGCTGCCATGTCTCGCCCGACGTGCCGCAGGTCATCACCGCAGATCCAGGGCGCGTGCGGCAGGTGCTGCTCAACCTGATCGGCAATGCGGTGAAATTCACCGACGAGGGCGGCGTGCTGGTCAGTGTCACGATCGTGCCGGGCGAAAAATCCGACATGCTGCGCTTCGCCGTCACCGACACCGGCACCGGGCTTGGCGAAACGGACCTGGAGCGCATCTTCGGCGAATTCGAGCAGGCCGACAGCACCTCGACCCGCGCGCATGGCGGCGCCGGGCTGGGCCTGGCCATATCCAGGGGCATCGTGCGCTCGATGGGCGGCGAGATCGAGGTCACCAGCGAACAGGGCAAGGGCTCTGAATTTTCCTTCACCATCCCGGCGGCCGAGGCGGTGCACGGCGACAATGGCCGCGGCGAGGCGCTTGCGGGCCGCCGTGCGGTCATGCTGGCTGCCAACAGGATCGAGGCCGAGGCGATCGCGCGCACAATCGCGGCCCATGGC
The DNA here is from genome assembly GCA_023387775.1 of Pseudomonadota bacterium. Taxonomy (GTDB): domain Bacteria; phylum Pseudomonadota; class Alphaproteobacteria; order Rhizobiales; family Rhizobiaceae; genus Pseudaminobacter. The sequence goes on from JAEWHN010000317.1 coordinate 631, forward strand.
GGCACGATGCAGGTGGCGGAAACGCCCGAGCAGGCCGCGACGCTTTCCGAAGGCTGCGACACGCTGCTGGTCGATGCCGCGCTGGAAAATGCCGACGGAGATATGCTGAAGCGCCTGCGCCGGGCAGGTTTCACCGCCTGCGAAGCGATCATAGTGATCGCCCCCAATGAGCGCGGCATGCTGGGCGATTTCCGGCGCAATGGCTATTCGACCTTCCTGGCACGCCCGGTGCGCGGCGAAACGCTGCTGCGCGTTCTGCTTTCGGGAATGGCCGCGCCTTCGGCCCTCACGATGTCGTCACGCCCGAAAGGCAGCGAACCGTCGAAGCCGGACGAACCGGAACTGTCGATCCTGATCGCCGAGGACAACGACATCAACGCCCTGCTCGCCCGCGTCACCTTGCTCAAGGCCGGCCACAAGGTCGACGTGGTCGGCAATGGCAGGGCCGCCGTGGAAGCCGTGACCAGCGGCACGACGCGCTACGATATCGTGCTGATGGACCTGCACATGCCGATCATGGACGGTCTCGACGCTATCGCCGCCATCCGCCGTTACGAGGAGGAAACCACTGCCGCGCCGGTGCCGATCATGGTTCTTTCGGCCGACAGCCAGGAAAAGACCCGGCACACTGTGCTGGCGCATGGCGCGACCGGTTTCGTGACCAAGCCGCTCGACCCCGACGCGCTGGTCCGAACTGTTGCGGAACAGGCCGCAGGCTGATCGACGCGGGCACGGCTTCGCAACAGTGGGCGGTGCCTCGGCGCCCTATGGTTGGCTGCCCCAAAGTTGCCCGGCCAGGCTGACCAAGCTACAGTCACACTTCTGTTGCACGGACTTTTTATTCTGCTGCATGTGAGCAAGCTCGAAGGAGAATTAGCCATGCAGACCGCGATGCTCGAGCGTCACCGCCTCTCCGGCGCACATGACGGCGCGGCATACGAAAGCGAGCTTCTCGGCCGCATCGGGACGCTGGAAGTGCGCCTTGCCCGCGATGCCGGCGAGATCGCCGTGGCCCAGGAAATCCGCTACCGGGTGTTCTATGACGAACTCGGCGCTAGGCAGAGCGCTCTCCACGCGATGGAGCGCCGCGACGCCGATCGCTTCGATGCCGTCTGCGACCACCTGCTGGTGATCGACAGCGCGCTGCCCGGCCCCATGCATAAGCGCATCGTCGGCACATACCGGCTGCTCAGGCAGGAGGCCGCGATCGCCGCCGGCGGCTTCTACTCGGAAGACGAGTTCGAACTGAAGGGCCTCTTAGGCCGCCACCCAGGCCGCCGCTTCCTTGAGCTGGGCCGTTCCTGCGTGCTGGCCGACTACCGCTCCAAGCGCACCATCGAGCTGCTGTGGCAGGGCATCTGGGCCTATGTGCACCGCTACGGCATCGATGTCATGGCGGGCTGCGCATCCTTCCACGGCACGGTGCCGGCTGCCCATGCAGAAGCGCTGTCCTATCTGGCGCACAACTGCCGCGCCAATGGCCCGTGGGAAGTGCGCGCGGTGCCGGGTCGCTACTGCGACATGGACATGATGCCGAACGAGGCCATCAACCTGAAGTCGGCCATCATGGCCATGCCGCCGCTCATCAAGGGCTATCTGCGGCTGGGCGCCCGCATCGGCGACGGCTGCGTGGTCGATGAGGACTTCCACACGGTCGACGTGTTCGTGGTCCTTCCGGTCGAGGAAATCAACGCCCGCTACATCAACTACTACGGCAGCGACGCGCAGCGTTTCGCCGCCTGACAACCCATCAGGGGATATCCTCGGGCCGGCGGCCGGGCCGGCTCCTGTAGGCGGGAAACGTCCAGCCGAACTTCAGCGCGCCGCCGCGAACCAGAAAGGCCGCCACGAATGCAACCGCGGCGGACACCGTCGCCGGTGTGCCGAACAGGCCGGCAAGGATGAACACGCCTGCGCCGACCAGCGCCGCCGTCACGTAGATTTCCGGCCTCAGCAGAACCGAAGGCTCGCCGCCCAGCAAGTCGCGTAGAATCCCGCCGAAGGTTGCGGTGAGCATGCCAGTGATGATGGCGACCGTGAAGGAGCCGGTCACGGCCAGACCCTTGGCCGCCCCCATCACCGAGTAAGCCGACATGCCGATCGCATCGAGCCACAGCAGCAGCCTGTAGCGCGACTCGACGAGGTGGGCGGTGAAGAACACGATGGCGGCAATGGCCGCGCTGACCAGCACATAGTTGGGATTGCGGACCCAGAACACCGGCGTGCCGAGGATGAGGTCGCGAAACGTGCCGCCGCCGATGCCGGTGACGCTTGCCAGAAACAGGAAGCCGATGATGTCGAGCTGCTTGCGCGAGGCGGCGAGCGCGCCGGTGGCGGCAAATACCGCCACGCCGGCGTAGTCGAGAAGCTGTAGTGCCGTCATGCCGTCAGCCCCGAATGCGGAGCGACGGACGCCGAGCGCAGCTGGCCCGGCGTCGTTCCCCTCGCCGTTACCATGCTCGATCCCGCGCTTTCACGCAATGTCCGGGATCGATCCGGGGGCGAGAGACGGTGGCGCCTGTCAGGCGTCCTTTTCAGCCTGCTGGTTGACCGGGCCGGGCTCGGCCGGCGCTTCGGCGGCGTTGTTCTTGGGGCCACCGGCCGAAACGCCCACCATGGCCGGGCGCAGCACGCGTTCGCCGATCGAATAGCCCGGCTGAACCACCTGCACCACCGTGCCGGCCGGAAGATCGGGATTTGGCACCTCGAACATGGCCTGATGGAAGTGCGGATCGAACTTGCCGCCTTCGGGATCCAGCTTCTTCACGCCGTGGCGTTCGAGCGCGAGCAGCATCGACCGCTCGGTCATCTCGACGCCCTCGAGCAGCGAAACCAGGCCGGCCTCGCCGGCGGCACGCGCCTCGGCCGGCACGGCCTCGATGGCGCGGCGCAGATTGTCGGAAACGCCCAGCATATCGCGGGCGAAATTGGCCATCGAATAGGCGCGCGCATCCTGCACATCGCGAGCGGTACGGCGGCGCAGGTTCTCCATGTCGGCTGCAATGCGAAGAGCCCGGTCCTTCAGCTCTTCGTTTTCCTTCATCAACCGCACCAGCGCCTCATAGTCGCTTTCCTGGCCGGTTTCCTGCGCTTCCGTGGCGGCCCGCACAGCCTCGTTCTCCTCGGGCGCGCGTTCGTGTTTTTCCTGGTCGCTCATCGCATATCCCGTCATTGCTTCAAGAATGGCAAAGTTGCGCCCGATATCGAGGTTCGGGGGTGAAAAATCAAGAGGCAGCCCCCGCTTAGGACGGTCTGACCGGAACTGGAGCGCCCAACCTGCAACCCGTCCAATTTAACTAAATGTTCACAAAACCCGTCTGGAATGGTTCAACACTGTACGCTTGAGGAACAAATCGAAGCCAACGGAGTTCTTCAGCGCGAGACAATAAGGTTTTGGGGCCATGGCCCGAGTTAAAGACAAGATGTCCAACGCCCTGGCAGCCGAGATCAGGCGCCAGATCGGCACAGAGACAATGCGAAGATTCGTCCGCTCCTTGCCCGCCTTCAGGCCTGATCCCGAAATACCCGGCAATATGCGCGACCTTCTGGGCAAGCTGGACCACCTGGAAAAGCAGGGAAAGGAAGCGCAGCCGCGCGGCTGAGACCGCGTGACTTGTTCAGCGCCTCAGCCGGCCGCCTTGCGACGCCAGGAATATTTGGGACCGGCTTCCGCCGCCTGCGCCGACGGCTGGTAATGCAGCGGCAAGCCGCCGATACGTCCCGCCTCCAGACGTGCGATCAATGTCGGGTGCGAAACCTCGAATTCGTCGAAGCCAACGCGCAGCATGTGGGGAAGCTGGTCGACCAGCACCTGACCCGTGGCGCGCAACGCACCCGTGAAACCATGGCGCCGGCGCAGCAGTTCGGCCTTCGAAAAGCTGCGGCCGTCGCTGAAGGCCGGGAAGGCCAGCGCCACCAGTGACAGCGAGCCGAGCACATCGACAATGGCATCCACTGCCTCGCCAGGCTGGAGCAGCACGCCGAGGCGCTCCTTGTAGGTTTCCCGTACCAGCGGATCGAGATCGAGGAAGACCTGCAGCGGCAGGATGAAGCGGCCATTTCCCGACAGCGCCTCGGCACTGTGGGCGTGCTGCCAGTCGTCCTCGCGAAAACCTTCAGGCGTCCAGAGGCGCGGTTGCGCGTTGGTTTCAGACATTCGGGGACTTCCTAGAGCGACGAATTGTTCGGCGACCGGTCGAGGCCGGAGAGATGGATTCCGCATTCGGTCTTGGCCTGCCCGGCCCAGCGGCCGCTGCGGGCATCCTCGCCCGGCTTTACGGCCTGGGTGCAGGGGAAGCAGCCAATCGACAGATAGCCATAGGCGACCAGCGGATTCTCCCGCAGATCATGGGCACGCATGTAATCGCCCAGATCGGCGGCGGTCCAGCTGGCCAGCGGATTGATGCGCACGCGCGGGCCAACCGCTTCGAAGGCCGGCAGCGCCTGGCGCGTTGCGGCCTGGAAGCGCTTGCGCCCCGTGAACCAGGCCCGAAACGGCGCTACACCACGTGCCATGGGCTCGACCTTGCGGATCGCGCAGCAGGCCTCGACATTGGAGAGGTGCAGCTTTCCGTCCAGGTCGTCGCGGTCCAGGGCCGACTGCTCCGGCGTGACGATGCGCAGGTCGGTGAGGCCGAGGTCCGCGACCAGCGCATCGCGATAGTCCAGTGTCTCGCCGAAATGCTTGCCGGTGTCGAGGAACACCACCGGCACCGATCGGTCGACCTCGGCGATCATGTGCAACAGAACCGCGGAATCGGCGCCGAAGGACGACACCGCCGCGATCTCGCCGGCAAAGGACCGGGTCACCGCCTGCTCGATGATCTCCATCGGCGGGCGGCCGCCATATCGCTCCTCCAGCGAGGCGGCCTCGGCTAGTGCCGCGGCTTCGGCGTCAAGCGGCCTTGGCTTCGCTGCCATAGAGCGCCTCCTTGAACGGAGCGGCACCGAGACGGCGGTAGGCGTCGATGAATTTTTCCGAGCGGTCGAGACGGAGCTTCAGATAGGTTTCCACCACGGTCTCGATCGCGTTGGTGATCTCGTCCGGGGCGAAGCCGCGGCCTACGATCTCGCCGATCGAGGTGTTCTCGTCGGCCGAGCCGCCGAGGGTCACCTGATAAAGCTCGCCGCCCTTCTTCTCCACGCCCAGAATGCCGATGTGGCCGACATGATGGTGACCGCAGGCGTTGATGCAGCCGGAAATCTTCAGCTTCAGTTCGCCGATGTCGCGCTGCCGCTCCAGCGAGGCGAAGCGCTGCGAAATCTCCTGCGCCACGGGGATGGCGCGGGCATTGGCGAGCGCGCAGTAGTCGAGGCCCGGGCAGGCGATGATGTCCGAGATCAGGCCGGCATTGGCCGTCGCAAGGCCAACCTCCACCAGCGCGTCATAAACGGCCTTGAGGTCGGCGCGCGCGACATGCGGCAGGATCAGGTTCTGCTCATGCGAAACGCGCAGCTCGTCGAAGGCATATTTTTCGGCGATATCGGCCACCGCCTCCATCTGGCTGTCGGTGGCGTCGCCCGGCGCCTCGCCGATGCCCTTGAGCGAGATGGTGACGGCCGCGTAGTCGGGGTTCTTGTGGGTGGTGACGTTCTGGTCGAGCCACTCGCTGAAGCTCTTGCTGTCGAGCCGCGCCGTCTTGACCGCCTCGTCGCCTTCCGGACGTGGCTCCAGCTCAGGCGGCGCGAAATAGGCCTGGATGGCGCGCACGTCCGCCTCGGGCAGCTTCAACTCGCCGTCCTTCAACGCTTCCCACTCGGCCTCGACCTGGCGGGTCAGCTCCTCGACACCGGTCTCATGCACCAGGATCTTGATGCGCGCCTTGTACTTGTTGTCGCGGCGGCCGTAGAGATTGTAAACGCGCAGGATCGCCGTGGTGTAGGAGAGCAGGTGCTCTTCCGGCAAGAAATCCCTGATCTTCTTGGCGATCAGCGGCGTGCGCCCCTGCCCGCCGCCGACATAGACGGCAAAGCCGAGCTCGCCGGCTGCGTTCTTCTTCAGATGCAGCCCGATGTCGTGGACCTGGATGGCAGCGCGGTCGCGCTCGGCGCCGGTCACCGCGATCTTGAACTTGCGCGGCAGGTAGGAAAACTCCGGATGCACGCTCGACCACTGGCGCAGGATTTCCGCGTAGGGGCGCGGGTCGGCTGCCTCATCGGCGGCAGCGCCGGCGAAGTGATCGGCGGTGACATTGCGGATGCAATTGCCCGAGGTCTGGATCGCGTGCATCTCGACGCTCGCCAGATCGGCGAGGATCGCCGGAATGTCCGACAGCGCCGGCCAGTTGAACTGGATATTCTGGCGGGTGGTGTAATGGCCGTAGCCCTTGTCGTATTTGCGGCCGATATGGGCCAGCATGCGCAGCTGGCGCGAATTCAGCGTGCCATAGGGGATCGCCACGCGCAGCATATAGGCATGGAGCTGGAGATAGACGCCGTTCATCAGCCGCAGCGGGCGGAACTGGTCCTCGGTGATCTCGCCGGCGAGGCGCCGCTCGACCTGGTCGCTGAACTCGGCGACGCGGGCCTTCACGAAATCATGGTCGAACTCGTCGTAGCGATACATCGTCTTCGTCTCTCAATGGGCCGGATGGCCTGATCTTCACGCCGCGCGGGAAATGTCGGGGCGAGCCTGCTTGCCGAGGTCAACGCGGTTGGTCGGGCCGGCGGCGCGGATCTGTTCGCGCAAGCGCGTTGGGCGGATCTCGCCGTCGACGAGTTCCACGTCGATCAAGCTGACGTCGACGACGTCGTTGTTCTCCAGCGCCGCCTTGCCTATGGCCTCCAGCCGTGCCTCGCCCGCCTTGTCGGCGGCAATCTCCGCCCCCACGATCGTCTCGGCCCAGATATGGGCGGCCGAAAACCACACGGCTTCGCCGTCGGTCAGGCGGTTGGCGGTCAGTATCTTCATGCCACGCTTTCCTTGAAATCCCGGGCTTCGGCCCTTTGGGCGCGGATGGAGCGGGCCAGCGGCTCGGAGCCCGCGAAATTGGCGCCGGCAACTGCGTCGCCGATGATCGTCATGACCGGGCCGGTGAGATCGGTGCGCGCCTCCAGCGACGGCAGATCGGCCAGCGTGCCGTGGAACTTGCGGCGTTCGGCAAGACTGGCGCTCTCGACCACCGCGACGGCGGTGTCGGGCGCGAGCCCGACCGCAATCAGGCGCGAGGCGACGTCGGCAGCCACCGAGCGGCCCATATAGACGGCAACCGTCGCGCCCGAGATGGCGAGCTTGGCCCAGTCAGGCAGCGACTTGCCCTTGAGGTCGTGGCCGGTGGTGAAGACCATGGACGAGGTGACGCCGCGCAAGGTGAGCGGCAGCTCGAAATCCGCCGCGGCGGCGAAGGCGGAGGTGACGCCGGGCACGACCTCGTAGGAAATACCGGCATCGCGCAGCGCCTGCATCTCCTCGCCGGCCCGGCCGAACACCAGCGGGTCGCCCGACTTCAGCCGCACCACGCGCTTCCCCTCTCGCGCCAGGCTGACCAGCAGCGCATTGATCTGCTCTTGCGACTTGGAATGGCAGCCCTTGCGCTTGCCGACGGGCAGCCGCTCGGCGTCGCGCCGGCCCATGGCGATCGCCGCCTCTGGCACCAGCGCGTCATGCACGATGACGTCCGCCTCCATGAGGTGGCGGTGGGCGCGCAACGTCAGCAAGTCCTCGGCGCCCGGCCCCGCGCCCACAAGCGCCACATGGCCCTGCGCGGGCTCGTCATGCGCAAGCAGTTCGGACGCGGCCCGGCGCGCTTCGCCTAGCTCCCCGCGCTCCATGGCGCGCGCCGGAGCGCCGCCAAAAAACTCGCGCCAGAAACGGCGACGGGCGACACCCTTGGGCAGGAACGCCTCCGCAGAATCGCGGAACATTTCGGCAAGCGAAGCAAGCGGGCCGAGCGAGGGCGAAAGCATGCGATCAACCTTGGCGCGCACCATCTGCGCCAGCACGGGCCCGGCCCCCTCCGTGCCGATTGCCACGGCCAGCGGCGCACGGTTGACCAGCGCCGGCGTGAAGAAGTCGCATAGCTCGGGCCGGTCGACGGCGTTGACCGGGATCCCCAGCCGGCGCGCGTCTTCGGAAACGATACGATCCTGCACCGCGTCGCCGGTGGCGGCGAAGACCAGAACCGCGCCTTCGAGGCGGGCAGGATCGTAGGCGGCCTCGACATGGGTCGCGCTGCCGGCCTCGATCCAGGCCGCGAATTCAGGATCGAGCCGATCTGAAAGCACCACTATGCGGGCGCTCGACTGGCCAAGCAGCCGCGCCTTGGCAAACGCCTCTTCGCCTCCGCCGACGATGACCACGGCTTCGCCCTCGACCCGCATGAAGACGGGGAAGGCGTTGAGCTTGGCGGGCGACTGCGTCATGGCGAAAAGGGTTCCGGCTATTGCCGTGATTTGTAGCCGCGCGCACCGAGAAGCAGAAGAAATGCACTCGCGCCGGCCAACAGGCGAGGCAATCGCTTTTCTGTAGGCTATCGCGGCGGCGGAAAAATAATCTCGGTTTTGCCGAGGGATGCCTTCAGGCGGCGATCGGCACCCTCATTTTCGCGAAGGATTTGCCACGAGAAGAGCGTCGGCGCGCCGCAAGACGCCCCGGAAGCCTTACCCCGTTCGGAAAATTTCAGCCTGTTGCCACCACGCCGGGCGGCTGCACGTCAGACGTGCTGGCCGCCGTTGATGTGGATTTCCGACCCGGTCACGTAGGACGCCTGGCTGGAGCAGAGGAAGTAGATGATGTCGGCCACTTCCGAGGTCGACCCAAGGCGGCGCAACGGGATCGTCTCGACGATCTTGTCGGTGCCGGGCGACAGGATAGCAGTGTCGATCTCGCCGGGCGCGATGGCGTTGACGCGGATGCCGTGCGGGCCGAAGTCATGCGCCATTTCGCGGGTCAGCGAGCCGAGCGCTGCCTTCGACGTGGCATAGGAGGTGCCGGCGAAGGGGTGGACGCGCGTGCCCGCGATTGAAGTGACGTTCACGATCGAGCCCTGGGCGGCCACGAGTTCCTTGAACAGGCCGCGCGCCAGCATGATGGGCGCGAAGAAATTGACCTGGAAGACATCGCGCCAGACATGCATCGGCGTCTCCAGCGAGTTCATCCGGCTGCCGTCCTTGAGTTTTGGCGAAATGCCGGCATTGTTGACCAGCGCATGGAGCTTGCCGCCCTGGTCCAGCAGCCTGTGGCGGATCTCGGCGACGGCGCGACCGACATCCTCCGGATCGGCGAGATCGACCTTGATATGGTCCTCCGGCCCGGCCGGCCACGGGCAGTTCTCGGCAAAGTCCTGGCGCGAGCAGGTGATGACCCGCCAGCCCTCGCGCGAGAAACGCTTGACGGTGGCGTGCCCGATGCCGCGGCTGGCACCGGTCAAAACGATGGTCTTTCTTGCGTCGGATGTTTCGGCGGTCATGATGCGATCTCCCGCACGCTATGTAGACGAAGGAGCTCGTGCTGGCGAGAGGTGTTTGGCCGCAGCCGCGGGCTCAGGCGCTAATTGCCGAGGATCACATCGAGGATCGAGCCCTGGCGGCGCACGGCCGGACCGCCCACATCGGCCGGCGGAACCGGACGCCCGATCGACGAGGTCGGCGCCTCCCGCGGCATCGGCACGAAGCCACTGTCACGGTCGGCCGCATCGATCGCCCGGGCCACATCCTCCAGAACCTGGTCCGTCGCCCCATCGCCCGCCACCGGCACGTCGGTGTCGCCCCATTCGTCCTGCGGGGTCGATGTCCAGCTGCCCGGCAGTGCTGCAACCGGCACGCCCTCATGCGCAGCCACCATGAATTCGTGCCAGGCCTGCGCCGGAAGCGCGCCGCCGGTCACCTTCTTCATCGGCTTGCCGTCGTCATTGCCGAACCAGACGCCGGTGGTCAGGTTGGCCGTGTAACCGACGAACCAGGCGTCGCGCGAGTTCTGGCTGGTTCCGGTCTTGCCCGCGGAAGGCCAGTTGAACGCGGCCTTCCTGGCAGTGCCGACCTCCACCGCGCCGGCCATCATGGCGTTCATCATGCCCACGATCTCGGGCCGGATCACGCGCGGCGTGTTGCCGCCGGTGTTTTCATACAGCACTTCACCCGAGGCGGTCGTGACGCGCTGGATGAAGTGGACCTCCGGTCGGTAGCCGCCATTGGCGAACGGCACATAGGCCGCCGTCAGCTCCAGCGGGGTGACTTCCGACGTGCCGAGCGCGAGCGATGCATTGGGCTGCATCTGCGATTCGATGCCCATCCGCCGCGCTGCCTCGATGACGGCCTCTGGCCCGACTTCCATGGCGAGCTGGGCCGCGACCGAATTTAGCGACTTGGCCAGCGCCGTGGCCAGCGTGACCCTGCCATAATACTTGCCGTTGTAGTTGCTGGGCGTCCAGTTGCCGATCTTGATCGGCGCATCATTGCGCACGCTGTCGGGCGTGCGGCCTTGCTCCAATGCAGCCAGGTAGACGAAGGGCTTGAAGGTCGAGCCCGGCTGGCGGCGCGCCTCCGAAGCGCGGTCGAACTGGCTGTTGGCATAATCGTAGCCGCCGACCATGGCACGCACCGCGCCCGAATTGTCGATGGAGACCAGCGCGCCCTGACTGATATCCAGCTTCTTGCCATTCTCCTCGATCAGCCGCCTGATCGATTTTTCCCCCAGGCTCTGCAGGGTCAGGTCGATGGTGGTGTCAACAATGATGTCGCTGCGCACCTCGCCGATCAGTCCCGGCAGTTCTTCCATGACGCGATCGGCGACATAGTGCTCCGAGCCGGTCCAGTAGGCTGCCGCGCGCGTGGCCGGGGCGCTCATGGCCGCCGTCAGCTCCTTGTCGGTGATCATCTTCTCGTCGCGCATCGCTGCCAGAACGAGCTGCGCGCGCGCTTCCGCCGCCTTGGGGTCGCGCGCCGGCGAAAGCCGGGACGGCGCCTTGAGCAGGCCGGCAAGCAGAGCCGCCTCCGCCAGGGTGACATCGCGGGCCGACTTGCCGAAATAGCGGCGCGAGGCCGCTTCCACGCCGTAAGCGCCGGAGCCGAAATACACCCGGTTGAGGTACATTTCGAGGATCTGGTCCTTGGTGTGCTTCTGCTCGAGCCAGAGCGCCAGCAGCACTTCCTGCACCTTGCGCTCCAGCGTGCGGTCGGGCTTGAGGAAAAGGTTCTTGGCCAGCTGCTGGGTGAGCGTCGAGCCGCCCTGCGCCATGCGGCCGCTCGTAAGGTTCCCCACCAGCGCCCGGGCAAGGCCGAGCGGATCGAAGCCGAAATGCGAATAGAACCGGCGATCCTCGATCGCCATAACCGCCTGCGGGATGTAGGGCGACATTTCGTGCAGCCCGACCGCTTCGCCGCCCGTCATGCCCCGATTGGCGAGAAGCTTTCCGTCGACCGACACGATCTTGACGTTGGGCGGCCTGTCGGGAATGGCCCAGGTGGTCGAACTCGGCATTTGCGCGCCGTAGTAGACAAGCACGCCCGCGGCCGCGATGCCGGCCCAGATCGCCAGCACGAAGCCCCAGTAGATCATGCGCCCAAAGCCGCCGAACAGCCCACGGCGCTTCCTGGCCTTTGTTCTCCGGGCCTTCGGCTCCGCTCGTTCTTCGGCTCTCTCCCGCCGCTCCGGCGGGCGGCGCGGCGGGCTTTCCCTTCGGCGGCGCGAAGATGGAATGACGCGATCGTCCTCGCTGACGGACAGGCCAGACTCGTCTTCCCCTTCGACGGATCCGCCGAAAGTCGGTTCGATGCGCCTGCTCTGTCTTTTCGCCATGCCGTCCGCTGCCCGTCCACGCCTGATGGGCGTCGAGTGGACACTAAAATGCGGCGATTTAAGGAGCCCTTAAGCAACAAGCAGGCCGCAGATGGGTTGCAGACCGGCAAACACAATGTTGCTTCATGCTGGTCGATGGATTCCCACAGGAGCCGTGGTTACGTTATTCCCCCAGGGTTTTGCAGCCAGCCCAACGATGCCGTGCGTGGATCAGCGCATGCCCTTGCCGATGTTCTGTGAATTTTTGGAAAAAGGCAAAAATATAGACAGCAACAAAGCAATCGGGCCAAGAAAAATCCCGATCAGAAACCAGATAAACGCATTATATCCTTTTGACGAGGAAATAACGACCGTAACGCCCGCGCAGATTATCCAGAGTGCGAGGAAAATCATACTCACCTCCAAGCCCCCAGTTAAATGATCATCGCTCAAAATATCATATGACGCAAGTTTTCCACATAGGGATTTTCGACGCCAGGGCAGCTTCGACTGCCGTAGCAAATCGACTCAGATAATCTCTTTGTCTCGTTTTTGTTCCAAATTTTATCGATCCTATGCCGCAGGCATGATTGCGACCGATAGTTTGGAATCTGGCTCGGGAAAAGCTGAGAGGAACTCAGCTATGGGCGAAAATATCCGCCTCTTCCCAGCCCATCAGATCGAGCCTTGCCCGCGCCGGCAGGAAGCGGAAACAGGCTTCGGCCACGGCCGTGCGGCCGTCGCGCTGCAATCTGGCCACCAGCACATCGCGCAGACGATGCAAGTACAACACGTCCGAGGCCGCATATTCAATTTGTTCCGGAGACAGCGTTTCGGCCGCCCAATCGGACGATTGCTGCACCTTCGACAGGCTGACGCCCAGCAATTCGGAGCAGATGTCCTTCAGCCCGTGACGGTCGGTGTAGGTGCGGGTGAGCCGCGAAGCGATCTTGGTGCAGAAGACCGGCTCCGGCATGACGCCGAACGCATTGAACAGCACGGCCAGATCGAAACGGCCGTAGTGGAACAGCTTGGTGATGCCGTTGTCGCCAAGCAGCTTGACGAGGTTGGGCGCGGTCTTCTGCCCGCGTTCGATCTGGATGACGTCCGCCGAGCCATCGCCCGGCGAGATCTGCACGACGCAAAGCCTGTCGCGATGCGGGTTGAGGCCCAGCGTCTCGGTGTCGATGGCAATCGCGTCGACATTGTAGTTGGACAGGTCCGGCAGGTCGTTCTTGTGGAAGCGGATGGTCATCTTGGTTCTTTCAAAAATCAGCGGGTCAACGCGTCGAGAATTCGCGCCCAGGAGCGCTGTCCCTTGTGGAACGACGACAGGTCGTATTTCTCGTTCGGCGAGTGGATGCGGTCATCCACCAGTGCAAAGCCGGCCAGAAGCGATTCCATGCCAAGGAAGTTCTGGAAATCGCCGACGATGGGGATGGACCCGCCCATGGCGATCATCACGGCCGGCTTCTCCCACTCGTCCGACAGCGCCTGCTTGGCCTTGATGAGGAACGGCGAGTCGTAGGAAAGCTGGATGGCCGGCGAGCCACCATGCTCGTGGAACTCGACCGAGCAGTCCGCCGGAATGCGCGCGCGCACGAAGTCGCGGAGCGCGGCGCGAATCTTGTCCGGGTCCTGCTTGTGCACCAGCCGGCACGAAACCTTGGCCGAGGCCTCGGCCGCGATCACCGTCTTGAAGCCCTCGCCCGTGTAGCCGCCGGTTATGCCGTTGAATTCGGCAGTTGGCCGCGCCCAGGTCAATTCGAGCACGGAGCGGCCCTTCTCGCCCGAGGGAATGGACAGGCCGACCTCGCCAAGGAAGTTCTCCGTGGTCTCTCCCAGCGACTCCCAGGATTTCAGGATCTGCGAAGGCGTTTCCTCGACCCCCTCATAGAAGCCGGGAATGGTCACGCGGCCGGTATCGTCATGCATGTCGGCCAGCACCTTGGCAAGGATGCGGATGGGGTTGGCCGCCGCGCCGCCGAACTCGCCCGAATGGAGGTCGCGATTGGCCGCGTGCACCACGATTTCCTCGCCCACGAGGCCGCGCAGGCCGACGCAAAGAGCGGGCGTCGTGCGATCCCACATGCCCGTATCGCAGACCATTGCGAAGTCGGCCTTGAGCTCGGCCGCGTTGGCTTCGAGGAACGGCTTCAGCGACGGCGAGCCCGATTCTTCCTCGCCCTCGAACAGGATGCTGACCTTGCAGGGCAGCTTGCCGTGCACCTGCTTGTAGGCGCGGCATGCCTCGACGAAGAGCATCAGTTGGCCCTTGTCGTCGGAAGAGCCGCGGCCGGTGATGACCTTGCGACCGGGGCTGAGCTCCTTGAGCTTCGGATCGAACGGATCGTCTTCCCACAGATTGAAGGGATCGACCGGCTGTACGTCGTAGTGGCCGTAGAACAGCACATGCGGCGCATCCGGCGTCGGGCCTTCGTGGTGGGCCACCACCATCGGATGGCCAGGGGTGTCGCGCACGCTCGCTTCGAAGCCGATCGACTTCAGGTCCGCTACCAGCCACTCGGCCGCCTTGCGGCAGTCCGCGGCGAAAGCGGGGTCGGTGGAGATCGAGCGGATGCGGAGCAGCTCATACAAGCGCTCCAGGCTCTGGTCGAGATTGGCGTCGATTTGATCGAGAACGGGTGCGATTGCGAGCATTTTTCCTGACCTTTCGATTCTGCGGCGCCACCCTAGAGCAACGCACCTGCTGATGAAAAGCCCGCGCGACGATCCGTTCGGCGATCTTCGGGTGAAGGCGGCAAGCTCCGGCCAAAAAAATGCCGCCGTGGTGGAGGGGAACCACGGCGGCGACTTCAAAAAAGGGTGCGGCAGCCCGGAGAGGGGGGATTAGGCTGCCGCAACGTCCGGTCCAGGCGGGGGACGGGCCTTATCCGGACTCGGCTAAGATTGCCGATGACCGGTATTTGGAGCGCTCAAGATGGCAATTCAAGGGCGCCCACATTACACTTTCGTAACATAACTGTGATCGCGAAAGTGCCGTCAGGAAACGGCAGGACGCAGTGCCTTTCCCGAGCTTTGCAATGGACAGTTCACGACCTCCACGATAGGGCTAGCCCATGAAAAAAGGCGATCACCTCTTCCTCATCGACGGCTCCGGATACATCTTCCGCGCCTATCACGCGCTGCCTCCGCTGACGCGCAAGTCGGACAGCCTTCCGGTCGGTGCGGTTTCCGGCTTCTGCAACATGCTGTGGAAGCTGATGAAAGACGCCCGCGACACCGAAGCCGGCACCGTGCCGACGCATTTCGCGGTGATCTTCGACCATTCGTCCAAGACGTTCCGCAACGACTTCTACGAGCACTACAAGGCCAACCGCTCGGCGCCGCCGGAGGACCTCGTTCCGCAGTTTGGCCTGATCCGCCAGGCAACGCGAGCCTTCGACGTGCCGTGCCTGGAAATGCAGGGATACGAGGCCGACGACCTCATCGCGACCTATGCGCGGCTCGCCTGCGAGGCCGGCGGCGACACCACCATCGTGTCGTCCGACAAGGACCTGATGCAGCTCGTCGGGCCGTCGGTCGCCATGTACGACCCGATGAAGGACCGCCATATCGGCGTCCCCGAGGTCGTCGAGAAATGGGGCGTGCCGCCCGAAAAGATGATCGACCTGCAGGCGCTGACCGGCGACTCCGTCGACAACGTGCCCGGGGTGCCGGGCATCGGCCCGAAGACCGCCGCGCAGCTGCTGGAGCAGTTCGGCGACCTTGACACCTTGCTGGCGCGCGCCGGCGAGATCAAGCAGGACAAGCGTCGCCAGTCGATCATCGAGAACGCCGACAAGGCGCGCATCTCGCGCGAACTGGTCAAGCTCAGGAACGACGTTCCGGTGAAGGAAGAGCTGAGCGAATTTCTGCTCCAGCCGCCGAACGGCCCCAAGCTGATCTCCTTCCTAAAGACGATGGAGTTTTCGTCGCTGACCCGCCGCGTGGCCGAAGCCACCGGCGCCGATCCTTCCGAGATCGAGCCGGCGCATGTGGTCTTGCAATGGGGCAAGGAGGCGCATGGGCCGGACCTGGAT
>JAEWHN010000190.1 GCA_023387775.1 Pseudomonadota bacterium
GGTCGGTGTCGGTGGCAACGCTTGCCGCGCGCATTGGCTGGAGCCGAAAGCATCTTGCCGCACGATTTGACGACGAGATCGGTCTTGGCCCCAAGACGCTGTCGCGCATCGTGCGCTTCCACCGCGCGCTTGGCATGTCTGACGCCGTAGCTCACGCAGGCTGGGCGGACGTAGCCGCCGCTTGCGGCTACTCGGATCAGGCGCATATGGCGCGCGAATTCCGCGCGCTTGCGGGCGTCACACCGTCGGAATGGCGAAGCCAGCACTCGACTGGCGGGTAACATTTCTTCAAGACCGGAGGAACAAGCATCCGGCATGTTGACTTAATCCGCAGCATACAACCGGAGGACACCATGACTGCTGTCACGACGCCTGCCGAGCCGCCCCGCATCTACCCCACCTTCCGCTACCGCGATGCCGCCTACATGATCGGCTGGCTGGTCGATGCCTTCGGCTTCATCGTCCGCGCCCGCTACGACGACGACACGGGCGTGGTGCAGCACGCCGAACTGGCGCTCGGCTCGTCCATGATCATGATCGGCACGGCGCGCGACGACGGTTTTGGCAAGGTCGTCGGCTGGCCGGGAGAGAACGGCGGCAAGGCCACTTACATCGCGGTGGACGATGTCGAGGCCATGTTTGCCAGCGCCGAGGCGGCTGGCGCAACCATGCTGGAAAGCCTGGTCGAACGCAGTTACGGCAGCCGCGAGTTCATCTGCGCCGACCCGGAGGGCAACGTCTGGTCCTTCGGCACCTATTGGCCGAAGGCCTATGAGCCCGCGGATTGAGATTTTGAAAGAGCATCGGAATATTCCGAAAACCGGCTTCCACTTTTCGGTCCGATGCTCCGATCACCGCGCGGCGGCAAGGATCGCATCGACGTCGAGATGCTTCTCCAGATGCGTCGCGATCTCGTCCAGCGCACGCTCGACCTCGCCGCGATAGTCGATGCCCGCACCCTTGATGCCGAGGCTTTCGAGGAACCTGGCGCGGAAGGCGTCGGCACCGAACAGGCCGTGCATATAGGTGCCGAACACCTTGCCGTCGGCCGAGGTAGCGCCATCATCGGCATTGTTGATGACGGCGACCGGCCGCAGGCAATCCGGGCCGCTGGTAGCGCCGAGATGGATTTCGTAGCCCTCAAGCGGCGTGTCGAAATGCACCGAGCGGGCGGTGACGTTGCGCACCGTCTTTTCCGGCTCCATCACAGTCTCGATGTCGAGCAGGCCGAGCCCTTCGGCTTCCTTCACCGAGCCTTCGATGCCGTGCGGATCGCGCACCACGCGGCCGAGCATCTGGTAGCCGCCGCAAATGCCGACGACATGGCCGCCATGGCGGCGATGGGCGAGAAGATCGCGATCCCAGCCATTTTCGCGGAATCTTATGAGGTCACCGATGGTCGATTTCGAGCCGGGGATGACAACAAGCCCGGCATCGGGCGGCAGCTTCTGGCCAGGCGGCACGAACACCACCTCCACCTGCGGCTCGGCGCGCAGCGGGTCGAGATCGTCGAAATTGGCGATGCGGCCGAGCATCGGCACGGCGACCTTCAGCGCCTTCTCTTCGCCCGCGGTCAGCCGTTCGAGAATGACCGAATCTTCCGATGGCAGCAGGGCCGCCGCCTTCAGCCATGGCACCACGCCGAAGCAGGGCCAGCCGGTGAAGCGGTTGATGGCCGCGATGCCGTCGTCGAACAGGGTCACGTCGCCGCGGAACTTGTTGATGAGATAGCCGACGACCATGCGCCGGTCTTCCTCCGGCAGGATCAGGTGCGTGCCGGCAACCGAGGCGATGACCCCGCCGCGATCGATGTCGCCGACGAGAATGACAGGCACATCGGCGCGCGTGGCAAAGCCCATATTGGCAATGTCGCGCGGGCGCAGGTTGATCTCGGCGGGCGAGCCGGCGCCCTCGACGATGACGAGGTCGGCATCCTCACCGAGCTTCGCCCATGAATCGAGCACGGCTCCCATCAGATGCGGCTTCATGGCCTGGTAGTCGCGCGCCTTGGCCTGGCCAAACACCTTTCCCTGCACGACGACCTGTGCGCCGACATCGCTTTGCGGTTTGAGCAGGACAGGGTTCATGTGGATGGAGGGCGCAACGCCGCAGGCGATGGCCTGCAGCCACTGGGCGCGGCCGATCTCGCCGCCGCCGGCCTCGCCCGGAATGTCGGCGACGGCCGCGTTGTTGGACATGTTCTGCGGCTTGAACGGCCGCACCTTCAGCCCGCGCTTCTTCGCTGCCCGGCACAGGCCGGCGACAAGCACCGTCTTGCCGACATCCGACCCCGTACCCTGCAGCATGATCGCCTTTGCCATACCGCTCACCCCTGCCCGGCCGTGCCGCCGATGGCCAAGCGCGCCGCCCGGCGCCCTGCAAAAATCGTCGTCACACGTGCCCCCTATCGAACATTTCCCAAGCGGCCGCTCCGCACAAGGTCGGCTTGCGCGGGGGCATCATTGGGCTAGATTGATCAGCGTGCCTAGACCCGCACCGGGAAAGTCGCAGACTTTTCGGATCGGATCATGCGGCAATGCGAACATTTTCGACGTCCGCAGGCCAGCCGGCCTTTTGGCGTCGGAGGGAATCTCGGGAGCACGCCATGGACGCCGCCGCGGAACCGGACACCGGTCAGTTCGAACTCAACGAGGAGCAGCGCGCCATCCAGGAGATGGCCGAGGCCTTCGCGCAGGACCGCGTCGCGCCGCAGGTGCTGGAATGGGACCGCAACCACCATTTCCCTTCCGACGTGATCCGAGAGACCGGAAAGCTCGGCTTCGGCGGCATCTATGTGCGCGACGATGTCGGCGGCTCGGCGCTGAAGCGGCTGGATGCCGTGCTGGTGTTCGAGGCACTGGCGAAGGCCTGCCCGGCCTTTTCCTCCTTCATCTCCATCCACAACATGGCGGCGTGGATGATCGACACTTTTGGCGATGAGAAGCAGCGCGAGCGCTTCCTGCCAAGCCTGACCTCCATGGAGCTTTTGGCCAGCTACTGCCTGACAGAGCCCGGCTCGGGTTCGGACGCGGCGGCACTGAAGACGCGCGCGGTGCGAAGCGGTGGCGACTATGTGCTCAACGGCGCCAAGCAGTTCATCTCTGGCGCGGGCGACAGCGACCTCTACGTGACAATGGTGCGCACTGGCCAGGAAGGCCCGAAAGGCATCTCCACGCTGGTGGTGCCCAAGGATGCGCCCGGCCTTTCCTTCGGCGCGCAGGAGCACAAGATGGGCTGGCACATGCAGTCCACAAGGCAGGTGATCTTCGAGGATTGCAAGGTGCCGGCCGAAAACCTGCTTTCCGACGAGGGCGCCGGTTTCCGCATCGCCATGGCGGGGCTGGACGGCGGCAGGCTCAACATTGCCGCCTGCTCGCTTGGCGGCGCACAGTCCGCGCTTGAGAAGGCGCTGGCCTATACCGCCGAGCGCAAGGCCTTCGGCCAGGCGATCAACCAGTTCCAGGCGCTGCAGTTCAGACTGGCCGACATGGAGACGGAACTGCAGGCGGCGCGCATCTTCCTCTACACCGCAGCCTCGAAGCTGGACCGCAAGGCGCCGGACGCCGGAAAATGGTCGGCCATGGCAAAGCGCTTCGTCACCGACACCGGTTTCAACGTCGCCAACGAGGCCCTCCAACTGCATGGCGGCTATGGCTATCTGCACGACTACGGCGTGGAAAAGCTGGTGCGCGACCTGCGCGTGCACCAGATCCTGGAAGGCACCAACGAGATCATGCGCGTCATCATCGCGCGAGCACTGATTGGAAGGGGGTAGGGGAATAGGGGAGTAGGGGAAAAGGGAAGATGCAGCACCTTGCCCTACTCCCCTACTCCCCTACTCCCGTACTTCTCTATTTCCTTGCGACCCGGAGGAGCAGACATGACCACCATCGCCTTCATTGGCCTCGGCAACATGGGCAATCCCATGGCCGCCAACCTCGTCAAGGCCGGGCACAAGGTGCAGGGTTTCGACCTGATCGCGGAAAACCTGAACACCGCGCGCGATCACGGCGTGACGGCAATGGCCGATACCGAAGCCGCTGTGAAGGATGCGGAAGTGGTCATCACCATGCTGCCGGCCGGCAAGCATGTGCTGGCCGTCTATGAAGACGTCGCGCCGAAGGCTGCGGCGGGCACACTGTTCATCGACAGCTCCACCATCGACGTGGAATCGGCGCGCAAGGCGCATGCGATCGCAGCGAAGTACGGCCTGCCCTCGATCGACGCGCCGGTTTCGGGCGGCACCGGTGGGGCTGTGGCGGGCACCCTCACCTTCATGGCCGGCGGCTCGGATGAGGCTTTCGCCCAGGCCGAGCCTATCCTGAAACCGATGGCGGGCCGCATCGTGCATTGCGGCGGCGACGGCGCCGGCCAGGCAGCCAAGATCTGCAACAACATGATCCTCGGCATTTCGATGATCGGCGTGGCCGAGGCCTTCGTGCTGGCCGAAAAGCTCGGCCTGTCGCACCAGGCGCTGTTCGACGTCGCATCCACTTCGTCCGGCCAGTGCTGGTCGCTGACCACCTATTGCCCGGTGCCCGGCCCCGTGCCCTCCTCCCCAGCCAATCGCGACTACAAGCCCGGCTTTGCGGCGGCGCTGATGCTGAAGGACCTGAAGCTGGCGCAGGAAGCCGCGCAAGGCGCCGGCGCCGTCACGCCGCTCGGGGCCGAGGCCGCGCAGCTCTACGCCCTGCTCAACGCGCAGGGCCAGGGCGGCGCCGACTTCTCGGGCATCATCAACTTCCTGCGCGGATGCGGCGGCGCATAAGCGCGGCCCGATTTTTCCATCCGAAAGTCGCGAAAAAGATACAAATTTAGGTTTGATTAAGCTCTCGCTAACCACGCGGTAACGATGTGCCGCTAGAACGATGTGCAGGCGGACAACGCAGCCGCCAACCGCTCCGGATCAGGTCTTGCGTACCGGAGCCGTTACCTTCGCAGCGTATCTGGGTGGCGAAGGGCCATGCGTATCTATGGCAAAGCCGTGCTCTTCCGGCCAGCGGAGGACGCGGTTTTTGCCTTTGGATCGGCGCTGGAAACGCCCCTCTACTTGACCCCGCCCGCATTTCGGTCAGCGATCGTCGTCGCAACGTGATAAGCTCAAGGTCAACGGCACCGGAGCCAGGAAAATGCTCTTCGCTCACCTTGCGTTGATTTGCGCGGCGGCTTTCACCGGCGCGGCAATATACATAAACGTTGCAGAACAGCCCGCTCGCCTCGCCTTGGACGACAAGGCACTGCTCGCGCAGTGGAAGCCAGCCTACAAGCGCGGCTTCGCCATGCAGGCCCCTATAGCCGCGGTGGGCGGCGTGCTCGGTCTCATCGCCTGGTGGCAAACCGCCAGCCTGTGGTTTCTGGCCGGAGCCGTTCTGATGATCGCCAATTGGCCATGGACGCTGCTCGCCATAATGCCGACGAACAACGCGCTGATGGGCATGGCCTCGCCAGACGCGCAAACGCGCACTCTCATCAAGAAATGGGGAAGGCTTCACGCGGTGCGCAGCATTCTCGGCGCGCTTGCGACGATCGCGTTCCTTGCCGGGCTTTCCGCGCCTTGAGCCGGACCGGCCAATAGCGGCGCAACCGGCAGCAGTTGTTCATTCCGCCAAATGCGGGCGCGGAAGAATTCCGCGCCCGTCCTAGGGCAAAACCTTACTTGCTGAGGTCAGCCAAGGCGAGATCAAGTGCCTTGGCGATGCGGTCGCCGGCCATGTCGATGGTCTCGCGGGTCCAGATTAGCGGCGGCGAGAGGATCATGGAATCGCCGGTGGCGCGCATCATCATGCCCTGGGCAATGGCGTGGTCGCGCACGACGACGGCCGCACTGCCTTCCGGCTGGAAGCGCTCGCGCGTGGCCTTGTCCTTGACGATCTCGATGGCGCCCATCAGGCCGAAGCTGCGCACTTCGCCCACCAGCGGATGACCCGAGATGCGCTCCTGCAGCATCTTGGCAAAATACGGACCGGTGTCGTTCTTCACCCGCTCGATCAGGCCCTCGTTCTCGATGATCTCGAGGTTCTTCAGCGCCACCGCGCAGGCCACCGGGTGACCCGAATAGGTGTAGCCGTGGTAGAACTCGCCACCCTTCTCGACCAGCGTCTTGGAGATGCGGTCGCCAACCAGCAGCGCCGACAGCGGCTGGTAGCCGGAGGTCAGCGCCTTGGCCGTGGTGATGGTATCGGGCTCGATACCCATCGACTGCGCGGCGAACCATTCGCCGGTGCGGCCATAGCCGGTGATGACCTCGTCGAGCATCAACAACACATCATACTTGCGGCAGATGCGCTGCACTTCCGGCCAGTAGCTTGCCGGCGGGATCTTCAC
>JAEWHN010000356.1 GCA_023387775.1 Pseudomonadota bacterium
TTCAGCACGCCGTTGTAGCCGAGGATGACCTTCCACGACATGACGCGCAGCAGATAGCTGGTCCAGAAGGGGATGGTGATGAGGAACAGCCACAGCCCCTTGTGCCGGCCGCCATGGAAGGAAATGAAATAGGCGATCGGATAGGCCAGCACGACCGTGAAGAAGCTGACCAAGAGCGAGATCCACAGCGAGCGCATGAGCAGGTCGCGATAGATCGGCTCGGTCAGGGCGACGCGGTAGTTTTCCAGCGTGAAGGTGCGGTCGATGGTGAGATAGTTCTGGGTCCAGAAGCTGTGCGCGACCACCACCAGGATCGGCACCACCAGAAGCACCAGCGCATAAAGGAAGGTCGGGCTGATCAGGGCAAAGCCCTGCACGGGCTCGGATTGCAGAAGGGAACTTCTTCGGCGCCTGCCCAAAGCAAGCGGCGGTGACCCTTCCGCGGCGGCCGTCATTGGTGCGGCTCTCGCAAAAGTGCGGCTGCGCAGGCTTCCGGCATGTCCCACCCATTCGTTGCCGGCGTCGCGGTTCCCAGCGCGCGCCGTGCTTTCTTTCTCTCAACATGAGCTCATTCGCGGATTGAAATCAAGCGCTATTTCTGAGATATTGATTGAACGGACATTCAATATCAAGCGGCAGAAGGTTTGCCGTTCAGCGCCTCCGGGCATGTCCGCAAATGCGTAACCAGGCTCATGGAAAGGCTAGGCAAAATGGCGGCGGCACAGGATATGACGACGGCGAACGAGGCCTGCGGCACGCTGGGCCATGAGGAGGCGGTCGCGCTTGCCAGGCGCCATCTCATTCAGCCCTGGCCGACAGCCGGCGAGATCGGCGCCGAGGCGCGCAGCCTGATCGGCGAGGGCGAGGGCATCTACATCACCGACGGCGATGGCAGGCGGCTGATCGACGGGCCGGCGGGCATGTGGTGCGTCAATGTCGGCCACCGCCGCGAGGAGCTGGCGCGCGTGATGTACGACCAGGCCATGCAGCTTTCCTACAACACGCCCTGGTACACGATGAGCGAGGCTTCCGCCGTGCTCGCCGAGCGCATCGCAGGGCACGCGCCGGGCGATCTCAACCATGTCTTCTTCACAACCGGCGGCTCTTCGGCGGTGGAAAGCGCGCTGCGCTTCATGCAGTTCTACAACAATGTGCGCGGCCGGCCGGAGAAGAAGCTGATCCTGTCGCGCGGCGGCGCCTATCACGGCTCGACCTATCTGTCGGCCTCGCTGAACGGCCGCCCGCGCGACCGCGACTGGATGGATGGCGCCGACGATCTGGTGATAAAACTTTCGTCGCCCGACCCGTTCCGCCGGCCGGCGGGCATGAGCCTGGCGGCCTTCACCGACCAGCTCGTGGCCGAGTTCGAGGAAACGGTGAAGCGGATTGGCGCCGACAAGATCGGCGCCTTCGTGGGCGAGCCGGTGCAGGCTTCGGGCGGGGTCATCGTGCCACCGGACGGCTATCTGCCGCGCATCGCCAGGATCTGCCGCGACAACGATATCCTGTTCATTTCCGACGAAGTCGTCACCGCCTTCGGCCGCCTTGGCCACGTCTTCACCTCGCAGGACGTGTTCGGCATCGAGCCCGACATCATCACTTTCGCCAAGGGGGTGACCTCCGGCTATTTCCCGCTTGGCGGCATGGTGGTTTCGGAGCGTCTGCTGGAGGAACTGCGCCGCTCCAACCACCCGACGGCGATGTATGCCCATGGCCTGACCTATTCCAGCCATCCGGTGGGCTGCGCGGTGGCGCTGAAGAACCTCGACCTGCTCGAAGGCGGCGTGCTCACCCATGCGCAAGCCGTGGCGCCCTATTTCCAGGCGCAGCTGAAGACGCTGGAAGAACTGCCGCTGGTGGGCGAGGTTCGCGGCCTCGGCCTCATGGCCTGCGTGGAATGCGTGGCCGACCGCGAGAGCCGTAACCCGCTGGAACTGGACAAGAATGTCGGCATGCGCATCGACGCGCACTGCCACGAGCTCGGCCTCCTGGTGCGCCCGCTGATCAATATGTGCGTGATGTCGCCGCCGCTCACCATCACCAGGGAGCAGATCGATGACATGGTGGGCATCCTGCGCGAGGGCATTTCGCGCACGATGGACGATCTGAGGAAAGAGGGAGTCTGGAAGGGGTGAGGGGGGCGATGGCTGCAACGGCGAGGAACCCTGGAGTGAACCCTTCACCGACGCGGAAGCCCGCGATATGAATGCCGCATGTTGCTGATCGTTGGAACAATCCGGTTGCCGCCTGACAATCTGATGGCTGCGCGTCCAGTGATGGCTCGGATGGTTCTGGCCAGCCGCGCCGAGGATGGTTGCGAGGAATATTCCTATGCGGAAGATGTCCTTGATCCCGGGCTCATTCACGTCAAGGAGATGTGGCGCGACCAGGCGGCGCTGGATCGGCACTTCGCCTCGGAGCACATCGCGGCATGGCGCGCGACATGGCAGGAACTCGGGATCGGCGAGCGTAACCTGCGAGTTTACGAGGTGGGAGCCCCTCGCTCGACCTGAACAGGGGATCGAGTTTCCACCTGATCACGACGTTCACCCGGCTACCCGTCTCAGGATTTCACCGAATGAGATCCGCCACGCTGGCTCCCAGCGCCTGGACAAGATCGTCCGGGCGCATGCGGATTTGCAGGCCTCTCTGGCCGCCGTTGAGGAAGATTTCGTCCTCCAGCGTGGCCATTTCCTCCACCGCCGTCGGCACCTGCTTGCGCTGGCCGAAGGGGCTGATGCCGCCTACCTTGTAGCCGGTCAGGCGCTCGGCGTCGGCGGGCTTCATCATGTTGGCAGTCTTGCCGTCGAAAGCGGCGGCAACCTTCTTCATGTTGACCTCCTGATCGGAGGGCACCACCACGCAGGCAGGCTTGCCGTCGACCTCCACCATCAGCGTCTTCAGCACGATGGAAGCCGGAACGCCCATCGCCTCGGCAGCCTGCAGTCCCACGCGCTCGGCATTGGCATCATAGTCATAGGCAGCCACCGTAAAGGGCATACCGGCCTTGGTCAGCGCGAGCGTGGCGGGTGTGTTCTTGGACATGGCCCTTTCTGTAGCAGAGCCGGTGCGCTGGACAAGCAGGCTACCAGGGGAAGGGGCCCCTCGGTAGCCCGGCAAGCCGGATGGCGGTGTCAGCCCTCGAAGTCGAATATCAGCAGTTCGCTGAAGTGGTTCATGTCCTCGAACGAGCAGAAGGCCGGCGGATCGAGCTCAAGGACGGGCATCTCCCGGCGGATATCGGCGGCAACCTCGTCCAGCATGGCCTGCCAGCGCGGCAGCGCGTCCTCTTCCAGCCAATCGATCGCGTAGGCGAAAGTGATGTGGAAGGGGTATTCGTCGTGGTCGGGATGGCGATAGCCGAGAAGGTCGGCGAGAGCATTGCGCCAGTCCCGCATGACCTTGCGGTCATGCTGCGTCGCACCCTCGACCAGGAGCCCCGACGGCCGGGCATGCGTCACCTCGACCTCAAACGGTTCGAAGAAGGAAAACGTCTCCAGCCGATCGGCCATGAGCTCGGTCATTTCGTCGATCGGGGTATCCAGCGAAATGCCCTCCGACCAATATTCCGGCAGCCGGCGGTATTCGATGATGCCCTGGAAGAGCGTCATGTGCAGGCTGGTGATTGGGGTGAAGACGAACTGGGGCGCTTCGGGCATGGCGAGGAATTTGTCGCGCGCTTTGATCAGAACCTCCTGCGTGCGCGAACCCTTCGTCACATGGCTGACAATGGTGTTGCCGGGTTCGGGCAGAAAGCCGCCCGTCTTGCCATAGCGGGTGCCCAGATGTGGCGGCGGGGTCGAATTGCGGGTCCTGGCATAGGCAAGCAGTTCGGGAGAAACAGAATCGAGGCGCATCGCGATACCCATCGGTTGGTGATTCCCAGCCTTTACGTGCCGACCAAGAAGGATGGATGACGGTCCGGCGGAGGGTTGAGGACATCGATGTCCGCCGCAAACCTGCGTCCGCGCTGGCCGAAGGGGCTGAAGCCGCTCTACTGCGCTGCATTCCGCTTGGCGGAACCGAGGGTTCGAACCGTCAGGCAGCTCGCACGAAGCCCATATTGTCGCCGATGACGGTTGTCGGGCCAATCGGCAGCGGTTCGGGATCGCTGATTTCAAGCTGCACAAACTCCAGTCTGTCCCTCCATGCCTTCTTGAGAAAGTCCGAGAAGGCGAGAATGGTGAGCTGTTCGCCCGGGCAGCGCCGGTAGCCGAACCCGAAAGGCGCGAAGCCGGCATAGTCGCACACGGGAAGCGGCCTGCCGTCGACCTTGCCGAACACCGTCCCAAAGGCGCTGTTTTCCATCGACCCCTTGCGGCCATCCTGCAATTCGAAACTCGTCTTGTCGAACGGGCACCTTGCAAAGCCCATCGAAAGCGCCTTGGCTTCATCGATGTCCTGGCTGGTGGGTTGGCTTCCATAGCGGGACGGATCGAAGTCGGTCGGGTTCTTCCAGTGCACCGGGTCCTTGCTCGTCGATGTGTGCGGGGTCACGATATAGCCATGCCGCTCGAAATATGGCGACCTGGTTTCGGTCAGCGCGGAAATGCTGCCGCCATTGGGCGAAATGGTGCGGAACAGCTCCATCGTGAAGCGCTCCAGTGGTGTGAAAGGAGCACCATTGGCGTTGTCGAAGTCGCTCTCCATGGTCTGCTTGAACCATGATCGGGCTTCCGGGTCGCCGGTGCCGGTGCCGAGCTTCAGCATGATGTTGTAGAGCGTGTTTCCCCACTGGCTGAACGCCACGAAATTGTGGAAGCACTCGAAGACGACGTCCTTGGGGCTGAAAAATTCGCCGTCTCCGGCGTTCTCGATCCAGTACCAGGCAAAGGTCTTGTCCGGGTTGGGGATCTTTCCCCCTTTCAGGTCGGCGATCTTTTCGTCGATCCAGGCCTTCAGGTAATCCAGGTTGGAGTGCACGATCATGTAGTTGTCGTAGACGATCCGTTGCGTCGGATCACGGTAGGCAAGCACCGTATTGAAGCTGTTGCCGATCTGGCGGATGCGGTCCGGTATCTGGTCGTGCGTCAGGCCCAGGTGCAGGTCCCAATAGAGATCCCAATAGGCCTCGAGATAGGGTCGCATTAGCGGCTTCCTGGCATTCTCTTCCGACATCAGCTTGTCGAAAAATGCCGTGACTTTGCCGCCGTATTTCTCCCGGTAGAGATCGGGCGTCACGGCCGACATGTAGATGCGCTTCCTGCGGTTGTCGGGACCGCGCTTTTCGAGGCCTTGGAGGAACACCGTCACGCCGTGTTCGGGCGCCGGCCGCCAGGTTTCGCTCAGCAAACCCCAGAGATCGTAGGGCAGAGCGTTTTCCTTGCTGAGGGCGACCCCGATCATGGGAAGCATCGGCTCTTCCCCATGATAGGAGCTCACGAGGAAATAGGGGACGATGACGTTCTCGAAGTAGTCGGGGTCGAAGCCGGCGGCAAACTGGGCTCGCAGACGAGCCGCAGCCGAAGCGGCATCGGCCGGCGACAGGGGCTGGCCGGGCGCAGGCGGCGACTGCGGATGAGCGATATTTGCGGACAAAGCGGCAGCGGCGGCGGTTGCGCCGCCGGTCAGGAACGTACGCCTTTTCATGGTCGGCTCCTCTGGAGCGAGCTGGTGGCTCGAACTTCGCGTCGAATGCCTGCCAATTGCTGTCAGAGAGCTAGGCCGCGCTTGCCGTTCGGCAAGTGCACGGCCTCACCGTCAATCGACCAGAGAGGCGAGGGCCGCGACGAGGCGCGGCCCTGCCAGAAACGGTCGTAGGAAGCAGCCCCGAGCTATCCGCGCGAACGCATCGCCGCGTCGATGCCGGCCATCTCCTTCTCGTCGGGCGCGGTTTCCAGCTTCAGCACCGGGATCTGCGCGCGCATATGGTCGTGGTGGGTGCGCACGCCATATTCGAGGTCGGAGAGGTAGAAGCCGGCAAACCCCTTCGACAGCATGGACTCGTTCGACCAGACGGATAGCTGCACGTCCTCGGCCTGGGTGTCGCGGTCGATGCGGGATGACAAATAGCGCGCGGCGGCCGCCGCGCGGCTTTCGTCGCGGTAGCGGTAGATTGCCCCGCGCAGCAGCGTCTCGCCGGTCGACAGCGGGAACTCCTGGTAGAACTGCGCGGTCTCCGGCGTCAC